>CALMRE010000031.1 GCA_937871295.1 uncultured bacterium
GAGCGTCGTCGGGCTGCGCGTCGGCGGGCTGCGCTTCGTCGGGCTGCGCGGCATCGGGCTGCGCGTCGTCGGGCTGCGCGTCGTCGGGCCAGATATCGTCTGGCCAGAGCTCATCGGGCACTATCTCGTCGGGCCATATCTCATCCGGCCAGAGTTCGTCGGGCCAGAGTTCGTCGCCGGTCTCGTCGGGGTTCAAGCCGTCCGGGTATTCGGTGTCGGGCTGTACGCTATCGGCGTCGGGATCGACCGGGAGGTCGCTGTCGACCGGGGGGGTGATGTCGGCGTCGGGATCGACCGGCGTATCGCTGTCGCCGGGCGCCGGGGCGTCGTCTTTCGGCAGGGTGTCGGTGCCGCCGTCGGCGTCAGCCGGAACGATGTCGTCGAAGTTGATGTCGTCGGTGTTCCCGAAGTCGTCGGGAAGGGTGCGGTTGGTTTCGGAGGAACAGGCGCCGGCGAAAAGCAGCGCCGCGGATACCGCGAACCACATAATGTGTCTCATCGTCTTTCTCCCTGCCGTTTGCGGAACGGGTTGCTTATTACGGGTAAAATAATAAAGGATAATGGGTCAAATGTCAAATGAAAAGATGGCCTCCGCCATTCACCGGCGGCAGAGAAAGGAGGGGTCAATGAGACGACCCTTCCTCAAGAGGCTTATCAGCACGGTGCCGGGAACGACCGGATTGCCGTCCGGTTTTTCGAAAAGAGGCGTGTAGGCCGGTGCTATTTCTCCGGCAAAGATCGCCGGTTCGCCGGTGTAGGCGTACTGTACGACCAGATCGCGGAAGGCGGCGGCGATGAATTTGGCGTTGCCTTCACGGTAGGTAGCGGTCACCTCGGCGGCGAAAGGGAGATCGAAGGGCCGATCGGGCTCCACGAAAACGCCGCGCACCGGGTTCCAGCCTTCGACCGGCACACAGCGGTACTCCCCGCGTAATTCGGCTACCTCGTAGGTGGTCGGTAGTTCGTCGCTGTCGGGCAGGGTCGCGGTGCCGATCATATCGAGCCGTTTTTTCAGCGTGGCGTGGTCGTTGGCGGCCGCGAGCGCCTCTTCCCGTTCGGGAGCCATCCGCTCCTCGATCAGCGCGAGTTCGCCGGCCAGATAGATCAGGGTCATGTCGTAGAGGCGGCGGCATTCGTCGTCGAACCAGAGGCAGTGCTCCTTGTGATAGCGGGCCGACCGTTCGAGAAGTTGCAGTTTCTTGTGGGTCGAGAGGGTGACGAGGTATTTCCGCGCCGCCGCGTCGTGCTCGCCGTGCGCGGTCGCCAGACGGCGTTCTATCGCCGCTAGTTCCTGACGGATCCGTTCCTCGAGTATCTGCCGGCGTTTGTCGCCCGGCGCCGCGGCAAGCGGCGGCGCAAGCAATGCGCCGAAAAGCAAGAGAATAATTAAGATGCCGAGAAGGCTAGAGTATTTCTTCATACACGAATATCAGGTCACCCATAAAGCGCAGATAGTGGAAATCGCCTTTATAGGGCGGTACCCACGCCGAGAATTCGGGCTTCTTTCCGCCGCCGTTGCGGTCGATACGGTAGAAGTAGGCTTTCCAGACATCGCCGTCCTTGGGGGGTATATTGGGGGAGTCGGCGATGGTCGCCCACGGGATGGCGATCTCGGCGCTCCACCCCTTGTCGACATCGTCCGATTTGTTGAGCGTGCCGTCCACCTGTACGGCATACTTGATGCCCGAATCCCACGCGACCGCCTGATTTTTGCGCGGGCCGCCCGTGAACGAACTGTCGAATTTCACCCCGGCGGCGCTCACCTGCATCTCCCAGTATTCATCCTTGTCGCCGTCGCCGTCGATGAAGATCTCGACCACGTCGTCCTGATCGTATATCTTGTCGTCGGTGTTCTTGAGCGTCGCGACGATGTCGTCATCCTCGCAGTCGAACGAGACATAAAGGTATTTCTCGTCCATCGCGGTACGCAGGGTCGTCTGCTTCTGCGCCATGTTCTCGCCGGTGGTGAGCCAGAACTTGCCGCCGGTCTGGGCGTTCTGCCAGTAACTTTCCTTCAGTTTGCCGTCTATCTTGATCTGGTTGCGCGATTCGCCCGCCACCGCGAAGACCTTCATCTGTTTTTTCACCAGTTTCGGCTTCGATATCTCGACCGGCGGGAGTTTCGCGCGGTTCTTGCCGTCGTTGAGGGCCGGTTCGGGGGTCATGCGGTCGTTGCCCCGGAAAAAACCGGCGTGCATGACCATCTTGTCGCTGTCGAACCATATCGGCAGTTCCTTGATCGCCGCGTCGTCGCGGACGATATCGCCCAGCGGCAGTTCCTTCATGCGGCCGTCGGCGAAGGGATGGTCGTAGACGAATATCTGTTCCCCCGACGGGTCTTCGAAATGGAAGAACATTTTCCACCCTTCGGAGAGTTGTTTCTTGAAGCGCCAGAACGACACCACCTTGAAACTCTGGCCGTGCTGCGGCTTGAGCGGGTCGGTGTGGAACGCGATGAGTTCGGCCGCGCCGTCGTCGAACGAGGCGTTGACTTTCTGCGCGAATACCGGGATCTCGCTTTCCTTGACCACGCCGGCCGGTTTCGAGCAGGCGGCGGCGACGAAAAGTGCGATCAGCAAAACGAATGCTTTCATGGGACCCTCCCGTGAATGATCATAACTCACCGGCAGTCTAATCGCTTCGTCCGATTTCTCAAGAAAACTTGAAAAAGGGGCGTCACTTCTTGACTTCGCGCGGTGAAGCCTTATCATCGGCGCAGTAACTGACGGAGGCGCGATGAACCCGCAATTCTTCCAGCCGCTCTGGGACCTGTTCGGCATCAAGGGGTGGAACGCCTACGCCACCATTGAATGGATCACCTTCCTACTGGCGGTGCCGATCACCTATCTGGTCACGCGATATATCAAGATAGATATCAAGAAGATGTATATCAATCAGGTCTGGATGTTCTACACCGGCATCCTCGGCTCGAAGTTGTTCCACATCATTTTCGACGAGAAACTGGCCGAGTATATATCGCTCATAGAAACGCGCGGTTTTCTGGTGTTCCTCGAACAGGAGTTCCTTTACCCGTGGAAAGGGGGGCAGGTATTTTACGGCGGCATTCTCACGGGGCTCGCCGGGGGGACGCTGCTCGGCTATTTTCTCTACCGCGGCCGCGACCGGTGGCTCTACATCGTCCGGACCTACGATATCGTCGTCTTCACTTTCTACATGATGTCCGCCGTCGGCCGCGTCGGCTGTTTTCTGCAAGGCTGCTGTTACGGCGCCATCAGCGATACCTTCGGCATGGTCTTCCCGGGCCGCTCGGCCGCTGCGGGCGGCCTGTTCCGGCAGGGGCTGATCGAGTCGCGCTTCGTGGAAACGCCGCCGCTCATCCCCACGCAACTCATCGAGACCTTCACGAGCGGTTCGATATTCCTGTTCCTGATGTTCCGTCTGCGCAAAGCCGACCAGCTCTGGACCGGCTACTTCGCGTGGCATGCTCTGATGTTCCACGCCATCGCCCGTTTCTGCATCGAGTTCCTTCGCATCGATCGGCGCGGCGGTCTGTGGATATTCTCCACCTCGCAATGGATCGCGATCACCGTCGCGACCATCCTTATCATCATCCGCATCCGTATGCTCCGCGCCAACCGCCCCCTTGTCAAGGGGGGTGTGCAGGGGGTTTAATGAATAACTTACGCTATGAGGTATATTATGTCTGACCTGCTGTTTGAGATCGGTTTCGAGGAGTTTCCGCAATCCTTCATCATCCCGGCGGCCGAGCACCTGAAAACCCAGATGGTGGAACGGATGACCACGGCGCGCATCGCTCCGGCGACCGTCGAGGTCTTCAGCACTTGTTCCCGCATCGCCCTGAAACTGGGCGGATTCCCCTCGATCCAGCCCGAACTGCGCGAGAAGGTGCAGGGTGCGCCCAAGAAGGTGGCGGTCGGCGCCGACGGCAAACTGGGCAAGGCGGGCGAGGCGTTCCTCAAGAAATACAACATCACCGAATATACCTTCGAACAGTCGGCCGACGGCAAGGGTGAGCTCATCACCGGCTGGCATGTCGAACCGGGCCGTCCCGTGAACGACATCATCGTTGAGATGCTCGATACGCTTCTTTCCACCATGCCCTTCCCGAAATCGATGCGATGGGGCGACGGCGACCTGCAGTTCGCGCGGCCGATCCGCTGGCTGCTGTGCCTCATCGACGACAAACCGGTGGAGCGGTCGTTCCACGGCATCGTCTACGGGAAAACCTCGTTCGGTCACCGCTTCATGGCCCCCGGAGAAGTGCCGGTCACTTTTGAAAATTATGTCGCGGCGCTCGAAAAGGCGTCGGTCATCGTCGAACACGAAAAGCGGGCCCTCTTCATCCGCGCCGAGGTCCAGCGGATCGCCCGCGACCTCAAAGGGAACGAGACGCTCGACGAGGAACTGGTCGAAGAGGTCGCCAACATGACCGAACGGCCGGTGGCGGTCATCGGTACCATTCCGGCGAAAAACGCCGATCTGCCGCCCGAACTGATATCGCTGGTCCTTAAAGAGAATCAGCGCTATTTCACCATCTACCGCGCCGACCGGCACGAACTTCTGCCGCAGTTCATATCGTTCCTCAACAACGCCCCGACCGATCCGAAAGTGGTAGTGAAGGGGTGCGAGAAGGTGGTCGCGGCGCGGCTCTCCGACGCGGCGTTCTACTACTACGACGACCGCAAGAAGGACTTCGCGGGGCTCACCGAAAAACTTTCCGGCATGATGTTCCAGAAGGAACTCGGCTCCTACCGCGACAAGGTGGAACGGACCGCGAAACTGGCCCGTTTCATCGGCGAGCGCTACTTCGGGTTCGACGCGCAGGAGGCGGAGGCGGCGGCCAAAGCGGCGCTCCTCATCAAGAACGATCTCATCACCGGCGTCGTCTTCGAATTCCCCGAACTGCAAGGGACGATGGGCCGTTACTATGCCCTCAACGCGGGGCTTGACGCCGTCACGGCGCAGTCGCTGGAGGAACACTACCTGCCGCGCTTCTCGGGCGACCGGCTCCCCGAAACGGTGCGCGGCGCGGTGCTCGCGCTCGCCGACAAGACCGACACGATAGTCGGCGGCTTCATGGCGGGGATGAAACCGACCGGCGCCAAGGACAAATTCGCGATACGGCGCAACGCCATCGGCCTCCTCCAGATAGCGGCCGAACGGGGCATCGCGCTCGACATCGAGGAACTCTTCGCCCATGCCGCCGGACTCGTTTCGGCGCACAGCGCGAAGCTGAAACTCGATGTGAACGATCTGGCCGACTTCATGAAACAGCGCTACTACGCGATATTCCCCTACGAGACGCCGGTGGTGAAATCGGCGGTCGAGGCGGGCTGGCGGGTGCCGGCCGAGGTGAAGCGGCGCGTCGCCACCATCGCGAAACTGGTCGAGGAAAAGGATATCCTTGAGATGGTCCAGTTGCTCAAGCGTTCCGGCAACATCCTCAAGAACGCGAAGGATGACGAGGGGCGCGTCATCGACGAGAAGAAGCTGACGGCGGCCGAGGAGAAGGAACTCTATGCGGCGCTCGCGAAGGTGAAGAAAGAGGTCGAGAAGACGAAGGATGATCTCACGGCGGCGCACGCGATCATATCGCTCAAGCCGCTCATCGACCGCTTCTTCGACAAGGTGCTGGTGATGGACGAAGACCCCGCCGTCCGCGGCAATCGCATCGCGCTCATCCGCGACATCGTCACTCTGGTCACCGCCCGCATCGGCGACATTTCGTGGCTCAGCATGTAGCATAGTTCCGGTTCGTTCATGGGGGAATGCAACATGAGATATCTTCTGTCAACACTTCTAATCGTTTTTGCCGTGTCATGTGCGACGACTCCGGCCCATAAAAAAGAAAAGATCAACACAAGTGATCAGAAACAAGCGAAAAAACAAAATGATGAATACAAAAATGACGAGGCCACCTATGTTGTGGAAATACCAGAGATAGACGATAAGATGAAAAAGGAAATGCTAGAAGGTGATTATATGATAGGAGTAACAGCAGCAGAAAAAGACATAGCTGAGGGCAAGTATGAATTTCGGGCATTCGGAGAGTTGTTGAAAGAGGACAAAGCAAACGCTGATTACTTTAAGAAAAACTACAATATACTGTTTTCGAACATACCCGATTATGAGCTTTTCAAAATGGGTTACGAGAAAGGGATAGAAGCTTATAATTATGTGATGCTAAAAGCAATAGAGAGAAAACGGGGAAAAGGAAATTTGAAGTTCCCCGATGAGTTTATGTTACAGTTGCCATTCGGTTTAGAACACACAATTAAAGTGAACTCGGAAAAATAATATATGATCATCCGTCCTGAAACACCTGCCGACTATCCGGCGATACGACAGATAAGTCTAATATATACATAGAGTTGACAAATTGCATTTTTGACTTGCAATCTGTCAAGATGCGTGTATAGTGTACTGGTGACGGTATGTTGAAGCCATGCAAAGGAGACTTGCCGTGATCGAACGCACTATCGGTGCTGCATTGACCCGCATGATGGCCTCGTTCCCCGTGGTGACGGTCACCGGACCGCGCCAGTCGGGGAAGACCACGCTGATCCGCGCCCTCTTCGGGAATCTTCCCTATGTTTCGCTGGAAGACCCCGACAAACGCGAACGGGCGACAAGCGACCCACGCGGTTTCCTCGCGTCGCTCGGCACCGGCGGCGCAGTCATCGACGAGGCGCAACGGGTGCCGGAACTGTTCAACTACCTGCAAGGCATCGTCGACGAACACAACCGTCCCGGCATGTTCATCCTGTCGGGTTCGCAGAATTTCCTGCTCCTTGAGAAGATAACCCAGAGTCTCGCCGGCCGCGTCGGCATCGCGCGGCTGTTCCCCCTTTCGATACCGGAACTGGCGGCCGCCGGGAAATTGCCCGTCCGGTGGGAAGACCTAGCCGTGAGCGGCGGATATCCCCGGATCCACGCGACGGCTGTTACCGCCGAAGAGTGGTATCCGAATTATATCATGACCTACCTTGAACGCGATGTGCGCCAACTGAAGGCGGTTAACGACCTTGCCAAGTTCCAAACCTTCCTGAAGCTGTGCGCCGGACGGACGGGGCAACTCTTGAACCTCTCGTCGCTCGCCGTCGATTGCGGGATATCCCACACATCCGCCGCCGGATGGCTGTCGATCCTCGAAGCGAGTTATCTCGTCTTCAAACTGACCCCGCATCACCGCAACTTCAACAAGCGGTTGGTCCGTTCACCCAAACTTTATTTCTACGATACCGGGCTTGCCTGCTCGCTTCTCGGCATCCGTTCGGCCGAACAACTGGACAACCATTTCGCGCGCGGCGCGCTTTTCGAGACGCTCATCGTTTCGGAGTTACAGAAACGGGGTTGGCATAACGGCTACGAACCGGCGCTTTATTTCTGGCGCGACCAAACCGGCCGCGAGATCGATGTGCTGATCGAACGCGACGGCCGGACGATCCCGGTAGAGATAAAATCGGGGCGGACGACGAGCAGTGACTTTTTCGCCGGACTTTCCTATTACGCCGACCTATCCGATGTTCCCCGTAATGAGGGGGCGGTGGTGTATGGCGGCGACGAACGTTACGATGCGGCGCATGGCCGTCTTTTATCATGGCGGAGTATCGATGAATTGGATGCCGCCCGATGAGCGGCAACCTGCGCACTACCATTATATTAATAGCGCTCGCGGCGCTCGGCTGGTACTTCTGGCCCGACAACGGCAGGGAGCGGCCCGCCGGAATACTCGCCCCCGATATCCCGGTGCAGGAGAACCTGACGGCCCAGCCGGTGAAGGACTACGGCAAATACACCATCACCGGGCTTGCCAAGTTCTCCATGAAGGGGCGGGTCCTGTCGTCCGAACGGTACTGGATCGACGGCGGATCGGCCATCGTGCCGGTCGATCTGGCGCTGGGGTGGGGGAAGATGTCCGACAGCGCGGTGTTGGATCAACTGAAGATATCGCAGAGGGGCCGTTTCTACTTCTGGAAAACAAAAGAGAGCGACTATCCGATACCGAAAGAGGAGATAAGCGCGTCGAGCGCCAATATGCATCTCATCCCGGCGACCAAAGGGGTGGACCGGCTCATCAAGACGGCGCGGAAAGGCGATATCGTCGAATTCTCCGGCTACCTCGCGCGGGCCGACGGCAAGGATGGCTTCAACTGGTCGAGTTCGCTCTCGCGCAGCGATACCGGCGACGGCGCCTGCGAACTGGTGTATGTCGAAAATTTCCGTATACTCCCGTGACCCGATAACGGAGGGATCATGTTCTCGAAAAACGGCGACCGGAGCGGTTACTGGATACTGGCGGGGGTCGTCGTCGCGCTGACCGGCGCGGTCTATCAGGCGGTCTCCATCCGTTTTCTCACCTATGTCTTCCCGTTCCGGATGCTGTTCGCCATATCGCTCATATCGGCGCTGGCGGTCTTCTTCTCGGGGCTCGGCGCACTCGCCGCGCGGCGTCTGGCGGGACGCGACCGGCTTCTGTTCGCCCTGCTTGCTCCGCTCCTGCCGCTGACGGCGGTCGGCATCAATCTGGCCGATCTGATCCCGTTCCTGATGGAAAATCCGGTGCCGGCGGCGATCCTGTTCACCGCGCCGGTGCTCCTGATCGGCGGCGCCCTGTCGGGGCTCTGCTATCAGGAGATATCCCGGATCGACCGTGCGCGGCTCAAACAACTCATCGCGTGGTCGGCGGTCGCCTTTTTCGCCGGGTATCTTGCGTCGGTCTATCTGTTCACCCTGCTCGGGGTGTGGAGCGTACTCATCGCCGCGACGCTGCTGCTGTTCCTGCCGCTGCTGTACGGCCGTCCGGCGGCCGCGGCGGTGCTTCTGGCCGTGACGGCGGCAAGCCCGTTCGCGGGGGTGGAAGAGCCGCTGTTCGATCTGTTCGCCCGCGAACCGTACCTCTGGGTGAAAGGGGAGGAGCACGAGAAGCATGTCATGGGCTTCTGGTCCCCCTATGCGCGGCTTGATTTCTACGAGATGGCCGACGGCCGGCTGGCGGGGCTCTACAACCGCGCCCAGCAGTGGGCCGCGGGCGATCCGGCCCACGATGTGGCGATACGACGGGCCCTTTACGGCCATATCACCGGCGAGGTGCTGGTGGTGGGGTCGGGGGGCGGCTACGGCCTGTTGTCGCTCACGCAGGCCGATTCGATCACCGCCATCGAGATCGATCCGGGGGTGGTCGCCGCGATGAAAGGACCGCTCGCCCGGTACAACCGCAATGTTTACAACACCGTCCGGGAGGTCTTCGCCGGCGACGGCCGCGCGTTCCTCGACCGCACCGACCGTCTGTTCGACCACATCATCTTCGAGGCGGCCGATCTCAGTTACACCACCACGCCGCACAGTTTCATCAGCATCGAGAACTACCTCTATACCAAGGAGGGAATCGCGCAGGCGCTCAAGCATCTCAAGCCGGACGGCGTGTTCCTGATACTGGTCACCAAGGAACTGATACCGGCGCCGAAGTTCATCAATGCTCTCCCCGACGGCGTTCACTGGCGCCTGTTCGAGGGGGAACTCGAGGTGGTGACGAGCGTCCCGATGAATTTCGACTTCATCGTCGCCTCGCCGTCGGCCGAACGGATGGCGCGCTGGGAAGAACGGCTCCGGGAGCCGCAGTTCCGGATGCGGCCGGTGACCTCCAGCGAACTGCACCGCAAGAGTTCCTTCGGCCTCGAACCGATCACCGACGACCGCCCGCTGCTCTACTTCAAGGGCTGGGAGCAGGCGATACCGTTCTTCTTCCTGCTCTTCCTGCTGACCGGCACGCTCGGCTACACCGCCCTCAAGGCGGCGCGGCGGCGCGAGGCGCTGTTCTTCTCCCTGCTCGGCGTCGCCTTCATGCTCGCCGAACTCTACATCATCAACAGCATGCGCGCCTATCTCGGCGGCTATCTCGAGACCGCGGCGCTCCTGCTCGGGACGCTGGTGCTCGGAACGGCGTTCGGAACGCTCGCGCACGACCGTCTTTCCGACCGGCGGGCCGCCGCCGGACTGATCGTCGCCTTGCCGCTGCTGTTCTTTCTGCTGACCTACGCCCCCGTGACGTGGCCGGCGCCGTTAAAGGCGCTGTGGCTCGTCGCGGCGCTTCTTCCCGCCGCTTTCTTCATGGGGACGCTTTTTCCCAAGGCACTTCTGCGATCTCAGGAAAGCGAGACGGCCCGCTATTATGCCATCGACACCATCGGTGCGTCGCTGGGTTTGGTGCTGTTTTATCTGCTGATGCTCGCGGGAGGCTTCACGCTCATCGCCGCCGTCGCCGCCGCGCTCTACGGCGCGGCGCTCCTGGTCCTGCGGACGATACGCTAGAATTCCAGCTGAAAGATGACCGGGATGTCAACCACCGCGTCGACCGCGTCGCCGTTGGCGAGGAGCGCCGGTTTGAACTGCCACTGCCGAATCGCGGCGAGCGCCGCCTTGGAGAAGAGTTCGTGGTCCGACGCAACCACCTTCACCGCGACGATCTCCCCCTTTTTGTTGATGCTCACCTTGAGGAGCACCTCCCCCTCGATCTCTTCCTTGCGCAGTTGCGGCGGGTATTCGGGCTTTATCTTCGTCTTGATCTCGGGCATCTTGGATAATTTGAAGACCGGGACCGGCGCGAAGAGGGGCGGCGCGGGTTTTTTCTCGGTCTTTTTGAGATCTTTGACCTGTTCGGGAGGCGTATATTCCTTTTCCATCTCCTTGGCGAGCGTGTTGCCGACACGCACCCCGATGCCGGCCGCGGTGTCGGCGACGGTGTCCTTCGTGACGCCGAAGACCGGCTTCACCTCCTCCTGTTCCTGCGGCGGGGCCGGTTTTTCGGTGTTGGGCGGCGGTGGCGCGGGTTTGGGTTTCGGCTTCGGTTTGGGAGGGTCGGGCGGTTTAGGAGGCGGCGGTTCCGGCTTCTTCACCTCGAAGGGGACGAAGGTGCTTTTCTTGAAGAGTTTGCGCGCCATGTCCGAATCGTTGATGAGAACGACCGTTTCGATGAAGGCGCCGTGCAGGAGCGCCGAAAGGGCGATGCCGACGATGAGATACCTATCGGAGCGCTTCACGGGGCCGGGGCCTCGTATTCGACATTGATCGCGAAGTTGTAGAGTTCGAGGCGGCGGATCATGTCGATCACCTCGACCACCGTGCCGTGGAGCACCTGCCGGTCGGCCGATATGATGACCTGCAGTTCGGGGTTATCCTGCTTCTCGGCGGCCATGCGGTCCCGGAGCGCCGCGAAGTTCTCCATCGGGGAGTCGCCGACAAAATATTCGCCCGCCTTCGAGATGATGATGGAGACGGTCTTCTTGTTCACCTCCTTGCTGGTGGCGGCGTGCGGCAGTTCGACCTCGATCGCCTCCTTGAGCATGAAGGTGGAGACGAGCATGAAGATGATCAGGAGCACCAGCATGATGTCGACCAGAGGCGTTACGTTGATGGATGCGATTATCTCGTCGCCGTTGCGGTGGTCGTTACCTGCCATGGTCATCCCGCTTCGATTTTAACGGTTAGTTGTATCGGCAGGCGGCCGATAAGTCAAGTCAAGCGGGAACGATAATTTTTTCGATAAAAGGATACGCGGCCATTCCCGAGGGTAATCGTCAAAAACCCCGCCACCTATTTATTTGACAAGCGCACGCATCCACCTATATAATGCCCCGTTTAACTCGGCACGGGAGTCTCATGTCCGGCATCGGCGTCATATCCAACCCGAAGGCGCGCAAGAACAAGCGCAATCCGAATCGTCTGCGCCAACTGCGCGAATACGAGCATCCGTCGGTCCTTTCGCGCTTCACCGATACCTTCGACGAACTCGACGATGCGCTCAGGGAATTCAAGAAAAAGAAGATCGATATCCTCGCCGTCAACGGCGGCGACGGCAGTATCCATGTGGTGCTCACCAAGATGTTCAAGATATGGGACGGTCAGCCGCTTCCGAAGATCGCGGTGCTCAAGGGCGGCACCATCAATCAGGTGGCGACCAACGTCAAGGTGCGCGGCACCGCCCTTGCCCATCTCAAGCGGCTGGTGAAGAAATACGAGAATGACGATCCGTTCCGCATCGTGCAGAAACCGTTGTTCCGCATTGACGACAAGTACGGCTTCATCTTCGGCAACGGCATCGTCACCGCGTTCATGGATTATTACTACAAGGACGGCGATCCGTCGCCTTACGTCGCCTTCAAGACACTGGTCAGTTCGGTCAGCGCGATAATGTGGAAGACGAAACTGTACCGCAAACTCTTCGAAGGTTTCCACGGCCATCTGATCGTCGACGGCAAGGATCTCGGCACGAAGCCCTATCTGGGCATCTTCATCACGTCGCTTTCGCAGATCGGACTGGGCTTCGAGCCTTTCTGGCGCAATCGTCATCTTACCGACAAGATGCAGATGCTCGCGTTCCACAAGGATGCGTGGATCATTCCCTATCTGGGGCTCGCGTGGCTCGGAAAGCCGTTGCCCAAGAGCACGGCGCTCGACACCATCGGAAAGGATTTTCACCTTGAGGCCGACCGGCCTTTCAAGTACACGATAGACGGCGATTTCTACCAGTGCGACGGGAAGCTCCATATCGCCGTGGAGCGGACGATCGATATCATAGCGGGGTAACGATGAAATTCAGTTGTCACGGCAAGACCGATGTCGGCAGAAAACGGGAACTCAACGAAGATTCCTTCGCGGTGCTCGACAACGAGCGCGTGTTCGTGGTCGCCGACGGGATGGGGGGGCACAACGCGGGTGAGGTGGCCAGTTCCATAGCCATCGAGACCATCGTGAAGTTCTCGCGCGCCACCAGCGAGGACGAGGAGATGACGTGGCCCTATAAACTCGATCCGGGTCTTTCGCTCGAGGCGAATAAACTCAAGGTGGGCATCAAGTTCGCGAACCGCAAGATATTCCGCGCGGCGCAGGGCAACGCCAGTTATGCCGGCATGGGGACGACGGTCGTCGCGATGCTGCTGCTCGACAACGGCACGCTCTATGTCGCCCATGTCGGCGACAGCCGCGGGTACTGCTATTTCGACGGCGGCATCAAGCAGATCACCGAAGACCATTCTCTGGTCAATGAATACATCAAGGCGGGGCAGATGACCCCGGAACAGGCGCGGAACTTCCCGCATAAGAACGTCATCATGCGTGCTCTGGGCATGAAGGAGAACGTGCTGGTCGACGTGCAGGAACGCTCGACCAAGAAGGGGGAGATATACTTCGCCTGCTCCGACGGCCTGTCGGACATGTGCACCGACGAGGAGATGACCGCCATCCTTTCCGAGTCCAAGACGCTCAAGGAGGCGGCCGACAGACTCATCGACCGCGCCAACGAGAACGGCGGCAAGGACAATATTTCCGTGGTACTACTGCGTATCGACGAATAACCGTAGCAAAGGAGTCTTCCATGAAGAACCTGTATCGCATCCTTTTTATCCTGCCGGCGCTGCTGCTGGCGCTTGCATTCCTTCCCGCCTGCGGAGAGGACGAGGGCGAAACCGATGACAACAACACCCCCGACGAACAGGCGAAGACCGACGATGTGCTCCCCGATGAGGTGATCGTTGAGGAAGAGGTCGATGTGGACAACGTCGAGCCGCTCCCGGAGTATCCCACGGAGACCCCGACCAGCAATCAGGTCGACGACATCGCCGCCAACATCACCTTCTTCGATCAGGACGACAAGGAATGGACGCTGGGCCATTTCTACAAGAAGAAAAAACTTGTCTGGCTCATCTTCTCGGCCTACGACTGCCCCTATTGCAATACCGAAAAAGGCGATCTTCCGGCTATCTACAAGCAGGAATACATCGACAAGGGGCTTGAGATCATCTTCATCGAGAACGGCATGTTGTCGGGCCCCCAGCCCGAAAAAGAACCGGCCAAGGTCAAGGCGATGCGCGAGATCATGATAGACAATTACGGCGACAGCGCCAAGTTCGTCTACGGTTATCTGAAGTTGGATATGCAGTCGAAGATGGGTAAGTACATACAATCGGGGTACCCCACCAACGCCCTCATTGACGCCACCTCGATGAAGATACTCAACTACTTCGAAGGGTGGGACACGTCGCTTGCCGACAATCAGGAACGGGCCATCCAGTTCTGGCTTGACGAACTGTAAGCGTCGCTTTTCTCTTTCCATCCGAGGGGGGATACTCATGCCTCTTTTTCCGATACTGCTGGCGGCCGCGCTGATGCTGACGGCCGGATGTGCATCGACCTCAGCCACCGCGCAAGGCGCCGCTACCGGACCCGTCGCGGCAAGTCCCGCGACGATGCCCGCAAGCGCGGCGGGCGATTTCAAACTCGACCTCGCGACGTGGGACGGCGGCCGGTTCTCGTTCGAGGATCTGCGCGGGAAGAAACATCTCTTTGTTTCGTTCTGGGCGACCTGGTGCGATCCGTGCAAGGCCGAACTCCGGGAACTCGCCGCGCTCTATGACCGTTACCGCGACAAGGTCGAATTCGTCGCGGTCTCGACCGACACCGAAGAGAGCATGGACAAGGTCCGCGCCTTTGCCGTCGAGAGCAACCTGCCCTTCCCGATACTGGTCGATCCGGCCAAGAAACAGGTGGTCTCGCTCATCCCGGGCGGCGACACGGTGCCCTATTCGATGCTCGTGAGCCGCGACGGCAAGGTCCTTTCGACCCACACCGGCTACGAACCGGGAGACGAGGAACGGATCGCCCGCGAACTCGACGAACTTATCGCGAAATAGATCGATGCGGCTGTTCTGGGTGATACTGCTGTTCGCCTCGTTCGCGGCGGGGCAGGAGCCGGCGGCCGCGAACTCCGAACAGCCCGATGAGCCGCTCCTTGCCGACGAGGACGAACTCCTTTCCGACGACGATCTCATCGCCGAACCGATGCCCGAAACGCCTCTACCGGCGCCGGTAGAGAAACCGGTCGCGACCGCGCCCGAAAAGAGCGTCGCCGTTCCGGCCGAGAAAAAGATCGTCCCGGGCGAGGAGGAAAAGCCGCCGGTCAAGTTCAGCGGCTACTCGTCGAACCGCGCCAATGTTCGACTCGACTTCAAACGCAACGAACAGAACCCCTCACAGCCGGAGGACGATTTCGCCTATCTTTCCAGTCAGACGCTCATCGAAGGGAACTACGACGCCTATACCTTCGGGGTCCGGAAGGATATCGTCCTGTTCTTCGGCCGCAACTATCACGACACGCTCGCCGACTTCAAGTATCGTTATTCGGCCGAGGCGTTCAACCACGGCTGGCAGCATTACCTCGACCGGGTATATCTCACCGGCGATTGGGGGCTTGTCCGCCTGACGGCGGGCGATTTCTATGAGAGCATGAACCGCGGCCTGATGTTCTCCATGCTCAAAGATCCGGCCGGCCCGGACAACGCGATACGCGGCCTGTCGACCGTCGTCAAAGCGGGCGATTTCCACGCGAAGGCATTCGGCGGCATGGCCAATCCCTATCTGCGCGACGCCATGGCGCTGGAGCGTATGAAGGAGGCCGACGACTACCTGTGGGGTGTCGAGGCAGGCTACAAGGTTCTCGACAAGTTCGATGTCGGCGTGGAGTACGGCGGCGGGTTCTACAACGACTATGAGCACGCGAACAAATACTACCATCTGATCGGCGCCTATGTCGATATGTTCCGGCTCATCCCGCAGGTGAACGGCTACATCGGCGCTACGCTGGCGCCCGCAGGGGCCGACCGGACCCTGCCGACGGCGGCGTGGGAGATCGAACAGCGGACCGATCTGACGCTCGCCAACGCTCTCTATTTCTCGCTCCTTAATTGGTACGATATCTCCAAAAGCCGCCTGACGCTCACCCTCGAGGGGAAACGCTACGAACGCTACTGGCTCAACTACCGCCGGATGGAGGATGTCGATTTCACCCGGCGCTATTTCAAGCCGCCGGCGCTCCTGTGGGACAACCTGCCGCTTCTCAACCCAGAGAACACGATGGCGCTGCGGACCCGCGTCCAGTTCACCGACAACGACATCACCGGGCTTACCGCCGCGGTCGAGTTCATCGGCGGCCTTTCGGAGAAATACCGCGATTCATGGCACTGGGAGGCCGATCAGGCGCCCCGCGAGGATTACTGGTTCCTTGCCGGAATGCTCGACCGGCGCATCGGGCCGGTGACGCTTTCCGCCAAGGCGGGCTATCTCAAGGTGAACGGTCCCTCCGACGACAACTACAACGCCGAGACACTCTACACGCAACTGCTGGCCGGTTTCGGTAAGTGGGGCTTCGCGGCGAAACTGAACCTCGAACTCTATTACCGGGACCTGTTGTGGCTGCACACTCCCGAGGAGCGCAATGCCATCGAACAGCGCCACCTGCTGGACCTTTCGTGGAAAAATACGGTGTTCCTCTCCTATGTCGGCACCTATTACCGGAATAAGTTCTCCACGCTCTTTTTCGAGAAGAATATCGACGAGTATTATCCCGGCGGCTCGATAGGGTTTTCCTACCGCGATATCCGGCTTTCGCTGTTCGGCGGCCTGATGCGCGGCGGTCTGACCTGCCTGAACGGTATGTGCCGCTACCTCCCCGATTTCAAAGGTGTCAAACTGGAACTGGATGTGAAACTATGAACGAAAAGATCACGCAGGCGACCGGCACGCGCCGCTTCCGGTACGGCCTCATCGGGACGGTGGCGAGCGCCCTGTTCCTGCTGCTGGGCCTTCTTTTTCAGGAAAGCGCGCGGGAGCGGCTGACGCAGGTGGAGCAGGACCCGCGGTTCGCGGCCGCCGCGTGGGAAAAACTTCCGGCCGATGAACAGCAGGCGCTCGGCCGCGAACTGATGAGCGCCAAGAACAACCTCGGCCAACTGGCCATGGGGAAGGTTCTTTTCTCGATAACTTTGACAATCTCGCTCCTGTTGCTTATAGTATCGTTCGTGCGTGTCAAGAGCAAACTTGACGAATTCATTGAGGAAGATGAGAAAAGAACGGGCGATTGACGCACCGTCGCTGGCGACGGTCGTACGGCGCATACTGGAATCGGACGAATTCGATTTCCTCTACTCGCGTCTTATCGAACTGTCGGCCGACCTGTTCACCGAACATCCCTGCGCGGTGGTGACGCGCCGCGAGGAGCGTTTCTGGGTCAATGTCGCCTACCCGGCGCGCAAAACGCTTCATTTCCCGCTTCCGGTGCTTGGCGATCTTTCGGCAGTGCCGATGGAGGGCCTGTATCGCGGCGGAGGAGAAACGCTTCCCGAGATGGGCGATCAAGGGTTCCTCTTTTTCCCGCTCGCCTTCCGCGAGGAGGGGAGGGTGTGGGCCGACGGCTGGTTCTGTATCGCCGCCGAGGTGGAGGGTGATCCCGAACTGTTCGGCGAGGTCTCGCTTTTCGTCGAGATAGCTCGCGAGGCGGTCCGCAAGATCGCGAAACTCGAACACATCAAGGAACTGACCATCATCGACGAGGTGACGGGACTTTACAACACGCGCCATCTGTTCAACCTGCTCGATCAGGCGGTCCAGCAGGCGGGTCGCTATTTTACCGAATTCTCCCTGATATTCTTCGATCTGGACCATTTCAAACAGGTCAACGACACGCACGGACATCTGGTCGGTTCGCGGCTCCTGCGCGAAGTGGGGCAGTTCATCCTGCACTATCTCCGCAAGGCCGATGTCGCTTTCCGTTACGGCGGCGACGAATTCGTCATCTATCTTCCCTACACCCCCAAGCAGAGCGCGAAGATAGTCGTCGAGAGACTTTGGGAGAATCTGCGTCGGCACGAGTTCGTGATAGACGGCATCCCTCTGCAGGTGAAGGCGAGTTACGGACTGGCCGGTTTCCCCGAGGACGGACGCGCCGTCAAGGAGATCATCGAGAAGGCCGACGAGGCGATGTACCGGGTCAAGAAACGCTCCCGGGACGCGTTCGATCTGGCGTGACCATGACGGAATGCAAAATATTCTCCCAACTATTTGACTTATTCCCCGGATGTACTATATTCTCGTGAAGAATTGAAAGCGGAGCGTACGCAACAACAGCATGCATATAAAGGAGCGTAAGATGGTAAGAGCCTTTATTGTTTCGGCTATCCTCCTTTTCGCGACCTTGTCGTTCGCGCAGGAAAAGGAATCGATGCTGACGGTCCTGTTCATGAACGATATCCACGGGATGGCGTGGCAGTATGATGAACCGGGCAATCCGGGTATCGGAGGGTTGGCCGCCACGAAAACACTGGTGGACCAGATCCGCGCCGAGGTTCAGGGCAAGGGGGGCGACGTGCTCCTGCTCATGGGCGGCGACATCGCTCTGGGCGATCCGCGCAGTAATGTCTGCAAGAACCTCCCGGTCGTTAAGGGGATGAACCTCATAGGCTTTGACGCGGCGGTGGTCGGCAACCACGACCTCTTCTTCGGCATCGATGCCTTCAACGAGATGAAGCAGGAGGCGAAATTCGACTGGGTATCGGCCAATATCTACAAGGAGGGCGGCGCAAAACCGCTTGCCGACCGCGAATACACCGAAAGGAAACTCGACAATGGCCTGAGGGTCGCGATACTGGGTCTTTCGACCCGCGAGATAGAACAGATAACGGCCGCCGGTCTTTCCGGCAACATCGTGGTCACCGATCCGGTGCAGGAGGCCAAGACCCGCGTGCCGCAACTCAAGAGCAACAACGATATCGTCATCGCCCTGACCCATCTGGGCTACTTCGATACCGACAAGAGTTACGACGGCTTCGAGGGAGACAATTTCCTCGCCAAGTCGGTCCCCGGCATCGATCTGATCGTCGGCGCCCACACCCACCGCCACTTGAGCGCGCCGGTCAAGATCGGCGACACCTTCATCGTCCAGACCGAAGGAATGGGCCGCTATCTCGGCCGCTTCGACCTGTTCGTGAAGGGCGGCAAGGTGCTCAGGACCAACTTCAAGATGTATCCCATCAACTTGAAGAAAAAGATCATCGCCGACAACAAGGTCACCTACGAGTTCGTCGATAAGGAACTCAAGGAGAACAAGGCGATGCTCGACATGCTCGCCGGCTTCAAGTGCGAATTCTCCGAAACGCTACTCGGCACCATCGAAACGCCGCTTGACGGCGCCCGCGAGGTGGCCCGCTTCAAGGAGATCGAACTGGGCAACATCATCGCCGACATCATGCGCGAACGCGGTAAGGCCGATATCGCCTTCTTCAACGCCGGGTCGATCCGTCAGGGGCTTCCCGCCGGCAAGGTGACCGAACGCGAACTGTACAGTATGTTCCCCTTCATGGATACCATCGTGACCGGCAAAATGAAAGGGAGCGAACTGCAGGAGGTGCTCGATTACTTCGCCGAGAAGGGCGAGGGGGCGGGCGGGTTCCTTCAGATATCGGGTTTCACGATGAAACTCTACAAGGGTTCGGCGCTCGATATCAAGGTCGGCGGCAAGCCGCTGGACAAGAACAAGGTCTACACCTTCGCCATCAACAGTTTCATCGCCAACGGCGGCGACGGGTACGTGATGCTCAAGGATATGAAGAACAAGAAAGACACCTTCATCTCTCTCCCCATCACGCTGGTCGAATACCTCAAAAAGCATAAAAAATTCCCCAAGCCGGAGATGGGGCGTCTCACCATCGTGAAATGACCGGGTATCCGGTCTTCCCTCATCATTACAGGTCAATAACATGACAACCGTGATAGGTCTCGGTAATGCCTTGGTCGATATCCTTGTCGACCTTCCCGATGATACGCTGCTCCGGCGCTTCGGTCTGCCGCGCGGGACGATGAACCTTGTGGAGCGCGAACGGGCCCGCGAGGTGCTCGATGCGGCGGCGGGCCTGCCGCGCACGGTGAGTTCGGGCGGTTCGGCGGCCAATACGATACACGGATTGGCGCGGCTCGGCATCCCGTGTTCCTTTGTCGGCAAGGTGAGCGACGACGAACTCGGCGCTTTTTTTCGTGACGATCTGACCCGTCGCAGTATTACGGCGCGTTTGTTTGCCGACGGTCCCGAAACGGGTCGCGCGGTGACGCTCATCACCCCCGACGGCGAGCGGACCTTCGCGACCTACCTCGGCGCGGCGGTGAAACTCGAAGCGGGCGACCTGCACGCGGGTCTCTTCGCCGGTGCGGCGGTCATCCACATCGAAGGCTATCTCGTCCAGAACCATGCGTTGTTGGAGCAGGCGCTCCGGCTGGCGCGGGAAAGCGGCGCTCTGGTGTCGCTGGATCTGGCGAGCCACAATGTCGTCACCGGGAATCTCGACTTCCTCCGCTCTCTTACCGAGCGGCGGCTCATAGACATACTCTTCTCTAACGAAGAGGAGGCGCTCGCCTTCACCGGCCTGCCGCCCGCCGAAGCATTGAAAGAGATGGCCCGCTATTGCTCCACCGCCGTGGTGAAGTTGGGGAAGGAGGGTTCGATCATCCTGCAGGAGGGCGAAACGGCCCGCGTCAACGCATTGCCGTCGTCGTGCCGCGATACGACCGGCGCGGGCGATCTCTACGCCGCCGGCTTTCTCTACGGCATGTTGCATGACCTGCCTCCCGTCCGCTGCGGCGAGATCGGATCGCTCCTCGCTTCGCGCGTTATCTGTTGCGTCGGCGCGAAGATCGGCGATGGCGCATGGGAAGAGCTCCGGAGGCTCATCGCCGGATGAACGGAGCGCTCGTCACGCTGGTACTCGCCATCCTCTTCAACGCCTTTGCCAACATCCTGATGAAATATGGCGTGAAGGAGCGGGCCATCGCGACCGATGCCGGCGTGCTGGGGCTGGCCCTTTCTTATCTGACCAACCTCAAGCTGATGGCGGGGATACTGTTCTTCGGCATCGCGCTCATTTTCTATACCAAGACGCTCGAGAAAATGGATCTCAGCCTTGCTTATCCGGCGATGACCTCGACCGGCATCCTGATCGTCACGTTCTGGTCACTCGCCTTTTTCGGCGAACGGCTCTCGCTGTGGCAGTGGAGCGGCGTGGCCCTCATCATCGGCGGACTCTGGCTGATCAATATGCGCTGACCCGGCGCGGGAGGTGGACCGGTGACCCGCATCCTCGTACTCGATGTTTCCGCGTATCTCTTCCGTGCCTACCACGCCTTGCCGCCGATGAACGCCCCCGACGGGAGTCCGGTCAACGCGATATACGGCTGTGCCGCGATGTTCCTGCGGGTCGCCAAGCGGTTCGGCGATTTCCGCGCGGTGGCGGCGCTCGACTGCGGCCGCGAAACGGTGCGGCGCGAACGCTATCCCGAATACAAGGCGAACCGCAAGGAACTCGACGAGGAACTGAGGGTACAGTTCGCCCATATCCCGGCGATGCTCGATGCGCTCGGTCTCACCGCGATGGCGGTGCCGGGCTACGAGGCCGATGATGTCATCGCCGCGGTGCGACTGCGCCATCCCGGCGACGAGGTCATCATCATCAGCAGCGACAAGGACCTGATGCAGCTCATCGACGATCAGACCTTTCTCTATGACGGGGTGAAAGACCGCCTTATCGACGCGGCGGCGGTGGAGGAGAAATTCGAGGTGCCGCCGGTACAGCTACGCGACCTTTTGGCGATGAGCGGCGACAGCTCCGACAACATCCCGGGCCTGCCGGGGGTCGGCCCCAAGACGGCGGCCAAACTGCTGGCGCAGTACGCCGACATCAACGACATCTATGCTCACCTTGACGCGCTCCAGCCGAAACTGCGCGACAAATTCACGAACTTCCGCGACCAGCTGATGCTGTCGCGCGATCTGGTGACGCTCATCACCGATATCGAATTGCCTCCGCTTCCGGCGTCGTCGTGGCCCGGGCCCGACCCCGAAAAGTTCCGCGCCTTCATCGATAAGTTCGGTTTCCGGTCGTTGCAACGACATCTGGATATGCTCGCCGCCCGCCCGGATCGTCCCATAACAGTACCATCGGCGCCTCAGACGATGGTCGCGGTCGAACTGCCCGAAAGCGTTGTGCCGGAACGAGAGGAGTTTCTTTTTGCCCATGAAGGGAAACTCTACGCCGCGTTGGGCGGCGCGGTCCGCGAAGTGACGGCGGCCGACATCGTTCCCGGCACGGTGTGGTGCGGCTTCGATATGAAGGAATATCTGCCGCCGTCGGTTGACGCCGACTGCCGGTTCGTCGATCTGCAACTGGCCTATTTCATCCTCGACAGCGGCCGCCATCAGTACGGGATGGCTGATGTCGCGGGCTATCTCGACATTGCTCCGGTCGAAGGCTCCGGACCCGAAACGGTCGCCGCGCAACTGGCGGCGATGCGGGAAAAGATACTGCCGCAGATAACGGGCGATGTGCGCCGGAGAAAACTGCTCTACGATATCGAGATGCCGAATCTCACGGTGGTGCGCGACATGGAACGCTACGGCATCGCGGTCGACCTCGAACGGCTGACGGCGATGCGTACCGAATACACCGCTAAATTGGCCCAAATAGAGAGCTCGGCCCACGACTGGGCGGGCGGCCCGGTGAACCTCAATTCGCCCAAACAGCTCGCGCAGGTGCTTTTCGAGAAACTCGGCCTGCCGGTCCGCCGCAAAAGCAAGAGCGGCCCCTCGACCGATGTCGATGTGCTGGAAGAACTGGCGCCGTTCCATCCGTTGCCGGGCCTTATCCTCGAACACCGGCAGTTCCAGAAACTTCTGTCGACCTACATCGAACCGATAGCGCAGAAGGTCGATACCGACGGCCGCCTCCGGTCGAGTTTCATCCTGACCCACGCCGCGACGGGACGCCTGTCGAGCCGCGATCCGAACCTCCAGAACATTCCGGTCCGCACCGAAGAGGGGCGGCGGATACGGTCGCTCTTCCCCGCCGCGCCGGGGTGCCGTCTGGTGTCGCTCGACTACGATCAGGTCGAACTCCGCGTGCTTGCGGCGCTCTCCGACGACACCGAACTCAAAAGCGCCTTCAAGAACGGCGAGGATATCCACCGCAAAACGGCGTCGGCCATCTTCGGCGTTTTTCCCGAATTCGTCGACGACACGATGCGGCGGCACGCCAAGGCGGTCAACTTCGGCATCGTCTACGGGATGCAGGCGTTCAAACTCTCGCAGGACACCGGCGTCGAGATGAAGTTCGCCAAGGAATACATCGATCAGTATTTCAAATTCTACACCGGCGTGAAGCGCTTCATCGACGCGACCATTGATCAGGCGCGCGGTGACGGCTGGGTCGAAACGATGCACGGCCGGCGGCGCTATGTGCCGGAGTTGAACGAGGCCAACAAGAATATCGTCCGGTCGGGCGAACGGATGGCGGTCAACACCGTCATTCAGGGGACGGCGGCCGAGATCATGAAACTCGGCGCGGTCAGAGTGCGCGAAGCGTTCGCCGAGGCGCTCATCCCGGCCCGGATACTCCTTACCATCCACGACGAACTCATCCTCGAAGTTCCCGCAGGGCGGGCCGACGAGTGCGGCAGGCTCGCCACCGATGCGATGCAAAGCGTTCTACCCGATTTTCCGGTGCCGCTCACGGTATCGGTCTCGACCGGCGCCCGCTGGGACGAACTCGACTGAAAGATCATTTCCCGGATCGGTAAAAAGGGCGGTGACTCATCCTGCCCTCAGAGTACGTGCAACAATGGAAGCCAGTTGTATCGCGCTGAACGGTTTAGTGAGTATCTCGGCGAAGCCGATGCGGGCGGCGTCATCGGGCGACACCAGATCGTTGTAGCCCGTTATCAGCAGTATCTTCTGTGACGGCCGCCGCTCTTTCATACGGGTCGCCACGAACGCTCCGTTCATCCCGGGCATGTTGAAATCGGTAAGGACCAGATCGAACCGTTCGGGCTCTTGCGACCACGACGCGTAGGCGGCGGCCGGATCGGTGAAGCCTTCGACGGTATAGCCGAACCCCGTGAGCAGTTCCGTGACCGAACGGACGATCTCCGGTTCGTCGTCGATGAGACACAGCCGTCCGGTCCCGCGCGGCGGCTCGCTATCGGGCGCGGGTTCCTCCGCCAGTTGCTCTTCGGAGATGGTCGGAAGCAGGACCGTTATGGTCGTGCCGCGTCCCGGCGCGCTGTCGACCTTGATGCGGCCGCCCAGATCGCAGACGGCGCCGTGCACCACCGCCAGCCCCATCCCCGATCCCTGACCGGGCGGCTTGGTGGTGAAAAATGGCTCGAACATACGGCTTTGCACCTCGGCGCTCATCCCGGCGCCGGTATCGGCCACCGTCAGCCGCGCCCGCTCTTCCGTCCCGCTCCCGACGCGCTTCAGCGCGATGGTCAGGACACCGCCATCCTTCTGCATGGCGTGGAAGGCGTTGGTGGCGAGGTTCATGAGTATCTGGTGGAGATGCACCGGATCGGCGAGGAGATACACCTCCGGCTCGACGGCGCTTTCGACCCGTATGTTGCGCGGCAGGACCTCGCTGAGCATCTTGACCGTCTCCTTGACGATGAGCGATATGTCGAGCGCCGTTTTTTCGTTCGCTTTCTGACGGCTGAAGGTCATGATCTGGCCGATCAGCGCGGCGGCCCGGTCCATCCCTTTGATCAGTTCGTCGAGATGCCGCCGTACCGTCGGATCGTCCGCCGTCCCGGCGCGCACCAGTTCGGCGTAGGAGTACATGTAAGTCAGTATATTGTTGAAATCGTGCGCTATGCCTCCGGCGAGCGTGCCGATGGCCTCCAGCCGCTGGTTGTATTCCATCGCCTGTTCGAGTTTCAGTTTCTCTTCGCTGTTGCGCGAATAGGCGTCGACCACTTCGTTCATATGCCGGACCACCTCGCGGAAATCGGTGCCGACCCGTTCGGGGACGGCGCGATGCGACAGTTTGCCGATGAGTACGCTTTTCAACAAGTTGCCCAGCTCGCCGATCACCTGCCGGATGTTGCGGCTTATCAGGATGGAGATGAGCGCAGCCGAGAAGACGATGAGCAGAAGCGCGCTGAACAGGATGATGACGATGCGGTCGTTGAGCGCCCCGGCGATGCGGTCGTCGATCTCTTTTTCGTCTATCTCCGCAAGAAGCGCGAAGGTCGTCCCGTCATCGACCCGTACCGGCGTGTAGGCCGACAGAACGCGGCGGCGGCGGTAATCGTCGATGATGTCGCGCCCCGTCTCCCCGGCGAGCGCCCGCCGGACCGCGATGGTGTCGGCGCCGTTGTCGGCGACGGTCCCCGCCCGCGAAGCGGCCACCGAATGGCGTTGCGGAGCGAGGTAGGAATCGCTCCGCATCCGCAGATCGGGACCGACCAGATAGGTCTCGCCGGTCTCTCCCATCGCGGAGCGTTCGTTCATCAGGAGGTCGATATAGGCGATGTCGTAGTTCCCGGCCTGTTTCCCGAAATGATCCGCGAGCATGCTCTTTTTGATGTCGCGCACCGATTCGAGTTGGGCGAAGGCCTGATCCTTCATCTGTTCCTTCATGATGGAGTAGCTGACCAGCGATATGGCCGCGAGCGGCAGAATGCCCGACAGGAACAGCGCCAGCGCCAGAAAATAGCGGAGCGGGATATCGCGCAGCATGGCGTCAGGCCGGGACGAACTTAAAACCGATGCCGCGCACCGTCTCTATCTTCGCCGCGCACCGGCCGAGTTTTTTTCTGATGCCGAACACGAGGAAATCGACCGACCGTTCGGTGACCGCGAAATCGTCGCCCCGCAGCGCGGCGATTATCTGGTCGCGCGAGAAGACGCGGTCGGGGTGCGACAGGAACAGCACCAGCAAGTCGAACTCGGAACGGGTAAAGACAACTTTTTTCCCGTCGACGACGACCGTGTGCGCGAGACGATCGATACGCAGGGAGCCGCAGAGCAGTTCCGAAGGGGGCAGAGCGTGCGGATCGCGCCGGAACATCGCCTGAATGCGGGCCAAGACCACGCGCGGTTTAACCGGCTTCGGGAGGTAATCGTCGGCCACCGTTTCGAGCGCCGCGATCATTTCCTGTTCGGTCATCCGTCCGGTCAACATCATGATCCGGACCGCCGCGGTGCGCGGATCGCTTTTGAGCCGACGGGCAACCTCCAGTCCGTTCATTCCCGGCAACATGATATCGAGTATCGCCAGATCGGGCGGCTGATCGAAGGCGAGGCGCAGACCCGATTCCCCGTCGACCGCTTTGAGAACCGTGTATCCCGCCTCTTCAAGGATGAACCCGAGGCTGTTGAGGATGCTCTCTTCGTCCTCGACGAACAATATCTTCGGCGCCCGTTCCATGGAAAACCTCCGAAATACCGTTTCATCATAGCCTGTTCTTCCGCCGACGCAATAAATGCCCCGTTATTCTATAGCAACCATATCGTTCCGCTAACAAAACGCTATGGCCGGTGTGCTATATGTTCTTCCGTCACTATTTCTTTTTTTGGAGGGATCCATGCAATTCGACACCGGCAACACCGGGTTTATGCTGCTGGCCACCAGTCTGGTCATGCTCATGACGCCCGGTCTGGCTTTCTTCTACGGCGGACTGGTCGGCCGCAAGAATGTTCTGGCCATCATGATCCAGAGTTTCGTTTCGATGGGCGTCACCACGGTGCTGTGGTATGTCTGCGGCTATTCGCTCTGTTTCAGCGGCGATGTGGGCGGTATCATCGGGAACCTCGACCATGCCTTCATGGCGGGGATCACCCTCAATGACACCTTCTCGACCAACAACAACATCCCGCTGCTGGTGTTCATCGCTTATCAGATGATGTTCGCCATCATCACCCCGGCGCTCATCACCGGCGCCTTCACCAACCGCGTCAGTTTCAAGGCCTACCTGATCTTTTTGGTCGGTTGGCTGCTGATCGTCTACTTCCCCTTCTGCCACATGGTGTGGGGCGGCGGCATACTCCAGCAGTGGGGCGTGCTCGACTTCGCCGGCGGCATCGTGGTCCACGCGATAGCCGGTATGGCGGCGCTCGCGTCGGTCTTCTTCGTCGGTAAGCGCAAGGTTGCCGAATACGGGCCGCACTCGATACCGCTGGTGGCGCTCGGCACCGGCCTTTTGTGGTTCGGCTGGTACGGATTCAATGCAGGCAGCGAGTTGCAGGTCGATGCAGTGACCGGACTCGCGTTCCTCAACACCGATGTGGCGGCATCATTCGCCGGTGTGACATGGCTTATCATAGAATGGGCTCAGAGCAAAAAACCGAAGTTCGTCGGCCTGCTCACCGGGTCGGTCGCGGGGCTCGCCACCATCACCCCGGCCGCCGGGTTCGTCAGCACTCACCACGCGGCGCTCATCGGCATCATCGCCGGTGGCGTCTGCTACCTCGCCGTCATGCTCAAGAACAAACTCAAATGGGACGACGCGCTCGATGTCTGGGGCGTCCACGGCGTCGGCGGGACCATTGGTATAATATTACTGGGAGTTTTCGCCAGCAAAGCGGTCAACCCCGCCGGGGCCGACGGCCTGCTCAACGGAGACATAGCCTTCTTCTTCAAGGAGACGGTCGCGGTGCTGGGCGCATCGGTCTATGCCTTTGTCGTTTCGTATCTGATGTTGGTGATCATCGATCGGATAACGCCGGTCAAACTCACCGAGAAAGAAGAGGCGGACGGCCTCGATTCAGCGCTCCACGGCGAACAGGCCTACTTCGAATAACTCCGGCTGACCACGCCGGTGAACGGTTCCGCAAAAAAAATTATTGTATTTCATTTTTCGTTGTATTAAAGTAGGCGGGTCAGGTTCGGATAACATCTTGAGGAGGAGTGCGATGCGGTTAGTATCGATCATGTTCCTTACGGTTTTCTGTTCATTCGTTTTCGCGCAGGAACCGGCCCTGGTACCGGTGGCCCCGGCGAAAAAGGAAGAAAAGAAAGCGGAAGTGAAAAAAGAGGAAAAGAAGGAAGAGCAGAAGGCTGATCAGGGGACCAATTATCAGGACATGTATCAGCAGTACCTTCAGAAATACAACACCAGCGCGGCCCCGGCGCCCGCCCCGGCCCCCGCTCCGGCCCCGGCGCCTGAACCGGCTCCGCTTCCCGAGCCCGCCCCGGCGCCCGCTCCGGCTCCCGAACCGGCTCCCGTTCCGGCTCCTGCCCCGGTCCCGGCGCCCGCTCCGGCCCCCGCCCCGGCTCCGGCCCCCGCCCCGGTTCCGGCGCCCGCTCCGGCTCCGGCCCCCGCTCCGGTCATCGAACCCGAACCGGTCGTAGCGCCCGCTCCGGCCCCGGCCCCGGCACCCGAGGATAAGCCGGTGAAAAAATGCGAGAAGAAACCGTTCACCCTTTCGCTTGATATGGCCGCGCAACTCGCCAACGGCGTGATGCTCTTCGGCGGTGAGGTGCTCAACAGCAGTTACCAGTTCGACCTGCCGATGGCGGTGCTCGATCTCACGGGCGGCACCGATGCCTTCACGGCGCGCCTGCAGTTCGACCTCGCGGCCGGTTTTCTGACCCAGAACCGCGTCATCTTCCCCAATTACGAATATGACAGCACCGTCGTCGGGTCAACCGTTGATCTGGCCGGCACGGTAAACGTGGTTGACATGATACAGGATGTGTCGTTCCACTTTCCCAACATCGGCGGCTACTTCATCGAGATCAAGGGGGGCAAGTTCGCCCTGCCGTTCGGCGTTGAGAACACGATGTACAATTACGAGATCCCGTTCTTCTACCGCCCGCTTGCTTTCGAACATTACTTGAGCGGCGGCTTCAACGATCTGGCGTTGCAGGTCGGCGCGAATGTGCCGCTTTCCGACACGATGGCGATAAAGGCGCGCTACTTCCTGTTCAACGGCCGCAACGATGCGCAACTCGACGCCGGTCAGTACATTCAGGACCCGGCGCACGGCATCGATGTCCGGTTTGAGATGAACGACGCCTTCCACACCACCTCGGCCCTGTCGCTCGTCATCGGTTCGGCCTACCATGACATGGACACGCTGAACCCCAACGGCATCATCAATACCGCGCTTGATCGCACCGACCCGGTGAGCGGCGAGAAGTTCGGCTATCTCTACGATGTCCCCGGTCAGGAATCGACCCCGGTCTATCTGAAGGATTTCATCCGCAACAAGATCAACGTCCTGTTCACCCTCGGCACCGACATCGGCTATAAACTCGACGAGAACATGGATTTCGGCATGGCGGGCGAATTCTATTACTCCTACCGGCAGGTCTTCAACCCCGACAAGTTCCAGCCCAACGATACCAACCCCGCGCAGATAGACAAATACAAGTTCCTGCAGGACGGCAACACCGCGCTTTACTACGGCAACAACTACTACCAGTCCTACGGCTTCTTCGTCGCGCCGTATGCCCACCTGTGGGATTTCGATGCGATGGTCCGGTTCAGCATGTCGAAACAGCCCTATCTCTATACCTTCATCGAGGATCAGAAGAACCTGAAACTCGGGCTGGATGTGATGGCCAACTACAATGTCACCGATTACTTCCAGGTCGCCTTGAACTGGCGCTGGGTGCAGGAGACCTTCCACAAGTTCGATCCGGCGATCGATCCGGTCAACTACGTGAAGGATACCTTCAATACCCACGAGATCATGCTGAGCGCTTTTTTCCACTACGAGGCGCTGCTCGTAAAGTAGTTCCCCCTTTCACCGCATTCTTCTGACGGATCTTTCCTTCGACACTTCTTTCGACGGACACCTCTTTCCCGGTGTACGGGTCGCGTCCGGTGCGGTAGATGAGCGTCGAAATGGTCGACGGGGTGGGGGTGAATATCTGCACCTGTTCGGGCAGGAGCCGCAGTTCGTCGCGGCAGAAACGGGAAAGCGCGCGCATCGCCTCTTCGGTACAGCCGGGGTGCGCCGCGATGAAGTAGTAGGTGAGGAACTGTTCCTTACCGGCCGCTTTGGTCAGGGCGAGGAACCGTTCGCGGAAGCGGCGGATGCTTTTCTTCGACGGTTTTCCCATGAGGTCGAGCACCGCCTCCTCGGTATGTTCGGGCGCTATCTTCATCTGACCGGAGATGTGGCGGGAGACCAGTTCGGCGAGATATTCTTCGCCGTGCCGGTCGTCGGAGAGCACCATATCGTGACGGACGCCGCTGGCGACGAAGACCTTTTTCACGCCCGGTAGTGCGGTCACCCGCCGCAGGAGCGCCGTCTGGCGGCTATGATCGAGCGCCAGTTCCCGGCACACCGCAGGATAGAGGCACCGTTTCTTGAGGCACGCGCCGCTTTTCGATTTGCGCTCGCAATCGATGCCGTACATGTTGGCGGTCGGTCCGCCCAGATCGTAGATGACGCCGGTGAAGCGTTTCATCGTGAGGAACCGGGTTATCTCGCGGACGATGGAGTCCTCCGAACGCGACACCACGCGACGCCCCTGATGGAGGTGTATCGCGCAGAAACTGCATTCGCCGTAACAGCCGCGGTGGGTGGTCACCGAGAATTTTATCGTTTCGAGCGCCCGTATCTCGCCGCGCTCTTTGTCGGCGGGGTGTGCGTCGTATTCGTAGGGGAGTTCGTACACCGCGTCGAGTTCGTCGGGTTCGAGCGGTAACTGCGGCGGGTTGTGGATGAGCCACCGGTCGCCGTGCCGCTGGTTCATGCCGCGCGCGGTCAGCGGATCGTTGTTGCGGTAGAAGGTGAGGAACATATCGGTGAAGGTCTTGTCGTTCTCGGCCGCCTTTTCATACGGCGGCAGGTCGATGAACTCCGGCGTCGGGTCGTTCGCGGCGTAACAGAGTCCGCGGATGGCGCGCCAGTCGGCGCCGTCACGCAGAGCGGCGGCCAGTTCGGCCACCGTCTTTTCGGCCATGCCGTAGACGATGAGGTCGGCCTTGGCGTCGAAGAGTAAACTGCGCCGTATCGAATCGGACCAGTAATCGTAGTGGGCGACGCGCCGGAGGCTCGCCTCGATGCCGCCGAGCACCACCGGGACGGTGTTCTTGAAAAAGCGCCGGATGAGCCCGGTGTAGACGATGCTCGCCCGGTCGGGGCGGCGGTCGTTGACCGCGCCGGGGGTGAGGTCGTCCTGCGTGCGCCGCTTCTTCACGGCGGTGTAGTTGGAGACCATCGAATCGACCGACCCGGCGGTGACGCCCCAGAAAAGAAGGGGCTCTCCGAGACGGGTGATGTCGGCCGGGCCGTCGGTCGCCGGTTGGGCGATCAGGCCGACCCGGAATCCTTTATATGTAAGGTAGTGACCGATGATGGCGGCGCCGTTGTAGGGGGAATCGATATAGCTGTCGCCGGTAATTATAATGATATCGAGCTGTTCCCAGCCTCTTTGGGCCGCCTCTACGCGGGTGGTCGGGATGAACACGGGTCTCTCCGCCATTGAGTAGCGCACAGTATCGCCGCAGAAAGGGCGATTGTCAATAGCGCGAATCAAGACATCTAAAATCTTACCGAGAGGAGATACGTCAAGACATTTGGT
>CALMRE010000032.1 GCA_937871295.1 uncultured bacterium
GGATCAACGATATTCAAAAGGACCGGCAAGCGGAACGCCCGGCAGGGCATTGAACGGTCATCTTACACAGCGCGCATGGCGGAGGCCTGAATCAAGGTTGCTGCTGACACCGCCGCTGCCGAAAAAGACAAACCATGCGCAGGAGTCGGAGCCGGGGAGACGGTACGAAGACGACCATAGCGAGATGTCTTTTCCGTCTCCCAGCGCGGAGTATGAATCGGCAGAGCCGTCACAACGGCAATCTTCACTCCAACAACTAACAAACAAGCAATCCGGATATGATACCTTACAGGACCCGCCAGCGGCACTACTGGGGCAGTTGATGATGATCTTCCGCAGTTCATTGATGGTCGGTAGACGGGCACCCATTGCTTCGCAGTAGTCCTTGGCTGACTGCCATTTCATCTTGTTTTCTGATAGCGGTGACCATTCGAGATCATCCCCACTGCAAGCGACCATCAGAATCAGTGCCGTGAGGATCATAAGGTATTTGGCCATGGGGTTCCCTCCCGTGAATGAATTGAACGGTGTATTATATCCGATAGGATAGGGGATGCAAATTTCTTACAATCCCCACCGGTCCTTGTAGAGCCGGTCGAGGGCATCCTCGCGCGAGAGGAGGCCGTCGCGGTAGTTCTCCCATATCTGAAAGCGACCGGCGTCCACGCCGAAGAGGAAAAAGGGATTTTCAGAGCGATCGAGGAGTGCGGCGCACTCTTCGAGGGTATAGCGGGGGAGACTGGGTTTTTGAGAGGGAACTATGCTCCCCATTCCGCAAACACCTTCTTGCGATACATCGGTAGCGCCATTTCCGTTGCTTTCTGCCCCAGTCCGGCCGCCTTCATCATTTCCTTGGCCCGTTCGTCGGCCAATTCCTGTTGCATCTCGGTAAGCCCTTCCCACCATGTCTTGAAGGCTAGGGCGGCCTGTTGTTCTTTCTCGTCCTCTCGCCGTTTCGCTTCCGCCTCTTGGCGTTTCTCTTCCCGTACCCGGGCCTCTTCGGCGCGAGCGAGGCGTAGTTTTTCACCGAAGTCTTTCTCCAGTGCGGCCGGGAACAGTTTGTTGAAGTCGCGAGCCTCCTGCTTGGTATAGGCGATGGTGGAGGCGACATACTCGAAGCCTTTCTTTTTCAGATAGGTACGAACCAACTCCTGCACGGTGCGGGTGCGGCATGCCTCCGGCACTTCGGCCATGAGCCGGTCAAGGTCCGAGACCACATCGGCCACCGGTTCAACCACCGGGTCCTTTCCCGGCACATCAAAGATCGTTGCCTGCCGCGCGTCATAGGAGACCTCGGTTATCTGGAGGTCCTCGTGCCCTGTCCGGACCGCGAGTTCTTTATTGTGCTGGCGTATCGCCTTCATGCGGGCGGTCTGTTCGGCGCCCTCGAAGAAAAAGACGATCTCGGAATCCTTGAGCGGGGTCTTCCGCTCTAACTGATAATCTCCGATGAGCCCTTTCTTCTTAATCTCGGCCGCGGCGCGCTCGATCGCACCGATGGAGCCCGAGACATTCTTGTCCTCCCAGGAGAGGGGGATACGGCTCGCGAGGAATTTGCAGGGGCGCCGGATGATGTCGGAGTTTTCCCAGCCGCGCCACTTCTCGATGAGGAGGTATATCTTCCGGGCGGTCGCTTGGTCTATCTCGATGAGTTTGTCGGCATCGTAGCTGAGGTATCCCTTCGCGATGATGTTCTTCTCGATGAAATCGGTCAAAACGATGACCGCAACCTCTTTGACATTCCTCTTCTCGCGTTTGTCGTACTCCTTGCGGTCGGCCTCTTTGAGGTCTTCCACCCGGACGATCTGCCCGTACTGCAGGATGTTCATGCGGGTAGTGCCGCTCATGCGGACCTTTTTTTCCGCGTCGTAAAGGATGTTGTTGAAGATATAGACTGTGTCCTGAAGCCGAATGAGACTCTGCTTGGCTCGCTCGTATTCCCGCACACTGTCGCCGAAGCCGGCCAGTTTGAGCAGGTCGTAGATGGTCGTGACGATGCGGCGATTCTTGTATTTCCGGTACAGTCGGAGGACCGCGAGGAAAATCTTCTCGTCGAACTCCTGCGGGATCTTGAAGCCCGAGAGTTTGTCGGAGGAGGGGAGTATCTCCATCTGGATGTTCTTCGCGAAGACATACCGCTTCGCGATCGAGGCCCCAATGCGGTCGTCGCGGGTGAACATCGGCAGTTCGATGAGGTTCATCTCATACTGGATGAGTCTGTCGTCCTCGTCGAGATCGTAGCGTTCCTCCTCGTATACCGGCTCCGGCACGGAAAAGGACTCGATGCCTTTTGTCGCCGGCACCTCGTTCTTCGAACGAGGAGAGGACTTCTTCACCATGACGCCTCCGGAAAAAACCCGTACATGGAGCCGATGTCGTTGATATCAGTGTGATTTGAGAGCACAGAAAAACCGGGAAAGAGCCTCGGCGAGAAAAGTGCGTCGATGATCGACCAAAACTCTCGACCGTTGAACGACATGAAACCCTCCGGAAACCCGTACTTCCATCCGAAATTACCGTGCATCCAGCAGAAAGTCAAGAAAAAAGGAAAAAATACCCGTACTCCCATCCGAACGCTACCGTACATCGGGCAGAAAGAGAGGCGAAAAACCCGTACATCGACCCGACCCAAATTCCCGTACATCCATCCGGAAAATATCCGGTCATCCATCCGACCGATTACCGGTCATCCATCCGACTTTTCCCGTACATCCATCCGTTCTCTTTACCTACTATATAGTAACAAATAACAAGAGAATAACTACAACAACCACGACCTCGACGCGCGCGCGAAATTTAATTCAATGCCGGCGGAGCCGGCGGCCGACCCAGCGCGAGGATCGCGCTCGGCGCCAACGGCGCCAGGAGATAGTTCTCCCATCTCCCATGGCAAGGGCATA
>CALMRE010000033.1 GCA_937871295.1 uncultured bacterium
ACCGTCACCGGCGCAACGGCAAAGGACACCAAACTCCAGCACGCCGAACCGAGGGACGCGCCGGTCATGTTCCGCATCACCGGGAAGGATCTGCGCCGGATACTGACGGTGTCGCGCACCATGCAGGACCAACTGCGTACGGTGCCGGGGGTGATGAACGTCCGCGACAACGCCGCCTCGGAGCGATTCGAATACACCGTGAGAGTGGACGAGGAGGTGGCCACCAGCCTCGGCATCCTTAAATACGATGTCCAGCGACAGATAAACCTCGCCCTGCGCGGCGACAAGGCGTCGGTCTACCGGACCGGCGGCAACGAGTTCGACATCATCGTCGAATCGGATATCGACAGCGTCGAGGAACTGGGCAACCTCGCGGTGAAGTCGACCATCGCGGGCAACAAGGTCCTGCTCAAACAGATCGCCGAGATAACGCTGACCTCCAAGATGGATTACATCTATCGTTTTGACAAGGAGCATTCGGTGTCGGTGCTGGCCGATGTCGCGCCGGGTTACGGGGCGCCCGAGATAACGGCGCGGTTCCTGCACGAGACCTTGCCGCGACTCGACACCGCCGGGGTCACGGTGGTCCACGACGGCGAGATGAAGAACATCATCGACAATTTCACCAATCTCGCCATCGCGGCGCTTGCGGCGTTGCTGTTCAACTACCTCATTCTCCTCCTCGAATTCAAGTCGTTCCTCCAGCCGCTCATCATCCTGACCACCGTGCCGCTCTCGGTCATCGGGGCGCTGCTGGGACTGCTGGTCTTCGGCCAGCCCTTCTCGTTCACCGCGTTCCTCGGCATCACCAGTCTCATCGGGGTGGTGGTCAACAACGCCATCCTCCTCATGGAATACATCAACCATGAGAAGGGGAAGGGGCACGATCTCAAGAAGGCCTGCGTCGAGGCGGTCGCGCGCCGCTACCGCCCCATCATGCTTTCCAACGTGACCACCGTCGTGGGGTTGGTCCCGCTCGCCACGTCGGGCAGTCAACTGTTCGGTCCGATGTCGATCGCCCAGATGAGCGGCATGATGGTGGCGACGCTACTGACGCTGGTGGTCATCCCCATCGTCTATTACCGCGCCGTAACGACCCTGAACGCCTATAAGGAACAATGGAACGGAGGTGGATCGTGAAACAGATGCGGTTGCTATTCGCCGTGCTGACGCTCCTGTGCGGCGCGGCGCTGACGGCGGGCGAACTCGACAGCCCCGTCGGCTACTGGATGACCATCGACGATAATGACGGCAAGCCGCGCGGCATCGTCAAGATAGAGGAGAAGGAGGGGGAACTGGTAGGCCATATCGTCAAGGTCTTCCCGCGCCCCGGAGAGGAGGATAATCCGGTCTGTGTCAAGTGCAAAGGGGAGATGGCGGGCAAACGGGCCATCGGGATGCGCGTCCTGTGGGGTATGAAAAAAGACGGCGACGAATGGAACGGCGGCGGGGTGATGGACCCCGACAACGGCGAGACCTACAAAGGCTATCTCAAACTCCAGTCGTTCGGCCGCAAACTGAAACTGCGCGGCTATGTCGGCATATCGCTCTTCGGCCGCTCGCAGATATGGCTGCGTCAGCAGAATTTCAAGGAAACGACCACCAAATAGGAGATATACGATGAAAAGAACCGCCTGTCTCGCCTTTCTGCTGCTGACGCTCGCGGCCTCGACCGCGGGCGCCGCGTCGCTGTTCGAAACGGTCGGCTCGCCCGATCTGATGCATCCGTTCAACCTGCGGGTCATCGGGCTCGGCCCCGAATCGGCCTACTACAACCCGGCCCTGCTTATCGGCCAGAAGGATCAGATAAAACTGGGCTTCGGGATGTCGGCGGGCGACCTCAACATCGCCTATATGCACAAGGACCCCGCCTACAATGTCCCCGGCGAGATCGCCGACCGCAACTCGAACCTCATCACCAAAGCGGGGCCGAGCGTCTCGCGGGAAGACACCCGCTATACGCCGCTCCCGACAGAGGATCTCATCAATCGCCAGCGCGGCACTTACGATCCCGATTTTCTCAACTTCTACACCCTGCTGGGCGGCAACATGTCGTTCCTCGACGGGTGGCTCGCCGCGGCGCTCTATGTCGAACTGCCCGCCAGCCAATTGACCGGGCAGGTACCTTACTATGCCGACGAACGGGATCAGTTCTTCGGCAACTCGCTCCACTTCGAACTGCTCGGCGACCGGCTCGAGAGTTTCCACCTCGTCGCGGCGATCGCCGGAAAGGTGGGCGACTGGCTTTCGCTCGGCATCGGCGCGACGGTCGGCGTGCAGGCGGTGGCCCAGATAGGGGTCTATGTCGCCGACGCATCGAACCCCGAATATCTGCTGTTCGACCCCGCCATACAGGTCCACGCCCTGCCGCTCATCGCCCCCCATTTCGGGTTCGTCGTGCGGCCGATAGAGGACCTCACGATCACCGGCACGCTCCATCTCCCCAACCTCAATTTCGACTTCGATCTCGATGTCGACATACAGGTGCGCGGCTTCGATGAACTCTACGAATACAAGGATCCCAATAATCCGGACGCCGGTCGCAAGGATTGGCTCGATGCCTCTCTGCGGACCAACTACGGCAGCGATCCGCTCCGCTTCGCGCTCGGCCTCTCCTACACCCTCCCCGAGGCACGCGGCTGGCGCGTCACGCTGATGGCCAACGCCCTCTACACCATGTGGTCGACCTACCGCGACCGGCACGCCGAAAAGCCGCTCGACAAATGGTCCGACACCGTCAAACCGGCCTTCGGCGTCAATGTCGCCTCTGAAGACCGCGAATTCGGATTCGACTGGACCTACCACATGAGCCCCGTGCCGCCGCAGACCGGCCGGTCCAACTATGTCGACAACGACCGGGTCGCCTTCGCGCTGGGCTACACCGAATACTTCCGGTTCGAGAAATTCACCCTCGCGGGAGGCGTATCGTTCCAGACGCAGGTGCTCCTCAAGGAGACCACCACCAAGACCCGCGTCGAGGATGGATCGGGCAGTGATGCCCCCTACAACAGCGTCGTGGACGAATATCCCGAGATGACCAACGCCGAGGGGGAGGTCTATCCCGGCTCGGTCGGTTTTCAGACCAACAACCCCGGCTATCCGGGCTACTGGACGCGCGGCATCATATTCGGTTCAGGCATATACGTTAAGTTCATTTTTTAGGAGGATGAGATGATGAAACACTATCTGTTCATCGCCGTTGCGGCGTTGTTCCTGTTCACGGCGTGCGGCGACGAGACCACCGCGAAGAGCGATGTCGACAACGCGACCCCCGACGAGGCGACCGCTGACACGACCGCTGACGATCAGTCCGATCAGTCTGATCCGACCGATCAGACGGATCAGTCGGTCACCGACGACACCGTCACCGATGACGAGCTGTCAGACCTGTCCGACGATCAGGCGGACGATGTGGTCACCGACGAGATACTCTCCGACGAGGATGTGGTGGTCGATCCGCTCGTCGAGCATCTGGTCGGTGTCTGGGCGCAGAAGGTGGAACTCTTCGCCGACGGCAATGTGCCGGTGGTCAACGAGGTGGTCCTGCGCACCGATAAGATCGTCCGCATCGTCATCAAGGAACAGAACGGCAAAGCGGTCCTCGCGGAGGTGCCGCAGACCTGCTACATGGAGACGGTCATCGTCGAGGGCAACGCCATCGCCAAGACCATCACCACCTACTTCCCCGAGAAGTTCCGCAACTATTTCTTCTACATTCCGCCCGAAGAACTCAAGGATCCGAAACCGACGCTCGAATACAGCGGCACCCCCGACAATTTCACCTTCAGGATGAACCGCTGGTGGGAGATGCGCGGCGCCTATTTTCAGGGCGAGAACGGCACCACTCCTTTCGACATCGAGACCGAGATGATCACCGAGACCGACGACCCGCGCATCTTCGATCATGACGAGGACGGCAAGCCGGGACAGACCTTCGAGATCAGTTCCTCCATCGCGTCGGGGCTCATCTGGGGCGTCATCAAAAGTTACATGGAGGTGACCTCGACCTCCGGCAGCGACATATGGATCGAAGGGACCTCTCTGTGGCAGCAGTACGAGATGGTCATCGACACCGACAACGCCCTGTTCGCCGGCGAGCGGACCATCCAGCCGCATACCGACGGCAACACGATGATCATGAAGAAATTGCCCGATCCGCAGATGGACTGCGCCGCGATAAACGCAGCCCCCGATCTTTTCAAGAAGCCCTGATCGTAAGTATCTTTCTTTATCACCCCTTTTCTTGACCTTGCCCTCCGCCGATGCCAGAATGACGCGGTAAAGCGGGGGATACGCATGCGGATCGGGATACATACATGGGGCAGCGAAGGCGACGGAGGGAGGGGTCAGTCCTCGACATAAGACATTCGGAATGTCGATCACCTTGCTTTTAAATCAAATAACTTACAACATGAATTTGATATGGTTCCAATCAGAAATATTCTTCATTTTTCATCTTGCTTTTCACTTTTGAGGCGATATAGTTCCCCTGAACTGAAAGTAATGGGGGACACGCCCATGACCAAGAAAGAGCAGAAGAAACCAGAACTCGGGATGGACCTCCCGCTTCCCGGACCCGAACTTTCCTTCCGCGCCACCGAACCGGCCCCGCATAACTTCTACGCCGGCATCACGCGCGATCCTCGCACCAACGCACTTTTCCTCACTACCGACAGGCCGCTTCCCGCCGGCGTGACGCTCCGCGTCTCGTTCCTCACCGAGACCAAGAAGGTCGAAGGGCACGCCGAGGTCTGTTGGCAGCATCGCGACGGCGCGGCGCCCGAGGCGAAACTCAGTCTCCTCGACATCGCTCCCGACGACCGCGACCTCATCGAATTCTATATCCGCGAGAAGAAATAGATCGCCCCTACCGATCCGTACACGATCAAGCCCGGAGGTGTTGAGATGATCCGTCATGTGGTGATGTGGACGCTGTTCGAGTCGGCCGACGGTCATGACCGCGCCGCCAACGCGGTGCGGGCCAAAGAGAAACTGCTGGCGCTCAAGGATAAGGTGCCGGTCGTCCGGTCGCTGGAGGTCGGCGTCGATGTGCTCCGGTCGGAGCGTTCCTACGATCTCTGCCTCCTCGCGTCGTTCGAAACTCTCGCCGATCTTGCGGCCTACGACGACCATCCGGCCCATCGGGAGGTGGCCGAATTCATGAAGAAGGTGCGCGAGAAGGCCGTATCCGTAGATTTTGAGGTGTGACCGTGGGCGATATGATGGCTCTGTTCGACATCAGCGCGGCGTGGCTGGTGTGGAGCACCGTGTTCAGCGCGGTGGGATTAGGCTATTTCGTCTATGGGCGCCGTCAGAAGATACCGCTGTTCAAGTGGTCGGGGGTGGCGCTGATGGTCTATCCCATCGCCGTCTCCGACACCTATTTCCTCGTCGGCGCGGGCATTCTGCTCTCGGCGCTTCCGTTCATCCTGCGACCGAAGGGCTGATCGGTTCCAATAATTTCTTGATTCGCCGTTCGTGCAGGGGTATCTTTAAGCGTCATTCACGGAGGCTGTCATGACCTACTATCCCAAAGTTATCGGGAAGAAGTGTTACCTTTCGCCCATCCGCGCCGAGGACGCGGCGATCTACACGCGCTGGTTCAACGACCTTGAGGTGCAGAAGAATCTCACTTACCCGGTGCCGATCATCACGCTCGAAGCGGAGAAGGAGTGGGTGGCGAATGTGGCCAAGCGCGGCAATGTGGTCTTTGCCGTCGTCGAGAAGAAGCACGACACCATCATCGGGAACGCCGGCCTCCATCAGGTGGACCAGACCAACCGCTGCGCCGAATTCGGCATCGTCATCGGCGAGAAGGCGTACTGGGGGAAAGGGTACGGGACCGAGGCGACGAACCTCGTGCTCGACTACGGCTTCAATGTGCTCAATCTCCACAATATCATGCTCAAGGTCTACAGCTACAACGACCGGGGGCTCGGGTGCTACAAGAAGTGCGGGTTCAAGGAGATCGGGCGGCGGCGCGAGGCGAAGTGCATCGCGGGGAAGTTCTGGGACGAGGTCTACATGGACATCCTCGACCGCGAGTTCAAGTCGCCCTTCGTCAAAGGGCTGTTCAAGTAGTGCATATATAGGGGGTGCCGTGAGACGCTTCGTCGTGTTCTTCCTGTTTTTTTCGTTCCTGTTCCTCCTTTCCTGCTCGGGGGAAAAGAGCGCGGTGGTTGAGGCCGACATGGTGTCTGACGCTGTTCCCGACGCAGCGACCGACGCGGTACCCGACACACTGACCACGCAGGATGAAACCGCCGACACCGTCGACGATCTCCTGCCGGAGGTCGATCTTTTCGACGGTGATGACGGCTCGACGCCCGACGACGATATCCTGCTGACCTGCGACGAGGAGATGAGCGGTGAGGTGCAGGTGGTGACTTTTGACAAGGGGCATCTCGACTGCATGATAGATAAGGATAGATATAAGGTCGTCGAACTGGACGGTTCGCACTGCGGCAAGGCGGTGGTGACCTGCGGGTGGCGCGGCAATGTATATCCCTTTTGCGAATTGACTTCGGTGTCGTGGGGGGAACTTCTCACGGGTGAACCGGCCTATTCACGAGTGGAACTGTACCGCAGCAACATGCAGGGAGGGTGGCCGTTGTGGGGTGTCTGGCAGCGGGACGGCGATCTGGAGGAGATCTTCACCGGCGAAAATGAGGCGTGCCAGATAGTGCACTCCATCTATGTTGTCGGCTACCACTTAGTGTTCACGCCGTGATCGGGCGGCAGGAAAAGGCGCTCGGGGTGGGGGCGACGGCGCGGAACTGGCGTTCTGTCTGTGAGATAAAGGCGCTGGCGGAGTAGTACCTAATATATATATAAGGTAGTCAGTGAACGGGAAATTTCTTGCTTCGGGATTTTACTGGGCGTATTATGACGGTGCAACTGGGAAAATTCGCGGCTTATGGGTGATAACCCGATTGTAATAAAGGAGTTAATCGCATGACGGTTGGTGAGAAACTTGAGGCGACAATTGTTGGCGAGGTAGTAAAAGCGGCCGTTAATGATCCCAATATCAAAGAAGCAGGAAAAAATCTAAGTCAAACAGTGCTGACGATTACCAAGGCAATCAACAATGTCCTATTGCCCATTGCCGCAATGAACTTTGCCTTTGAAAAGGCTCGCATCTATTTCGGAGAGGATTTTCAGCTTGATATTACTGAAAAAACCGCAAAAATTCCAGCTGATCAGGTTGTGGAGCCAAAGGCTTCGGTGACAGGACCAATTCTTCAGGGACTTGCGTTTTCACATGAAGAACCAAATTTAAAGGAAATGTACCTTAATCTATTGGCGACTGCGATGGATGGACGTGTGGCTTCCAAGGCTCATCCTGCGTTTGTTGAGATAATAAAACAAATTAGCTCCGAAGAAGCATTGTTGCTTAAGAAAGTTGTTCAATCGGACGGTCCAGTACCAATAATAAGGTTACAGGAAGTGCTTCAAGAAGGATATATCGTACTCTTGACACATTTGATCAACCTTCATCATGTGGGACGGACCAATATTTTTGTAGAAAATCCCCAATTGCCCGCAATGGTTGATAATTGGATTCGATTGGGGCTTGTAGAGGTGTCATACGATGAGTTTTTGCTTGGTTCTGAAATATATTCATGGGCAGAAAAACGCCCGGAATACATTCGTCTGAAAGAGAGCTACGAGAAGAATGGAAAAAAAGTTGGATTCACAAAAGGACAGATGAAAAGAACCGATTTCGGGAAACAATTTGCTTGCGCGGTGGGAATTGTATAGTTTCTTCTCACCGATATTAGAGTGCTCCATCGAAGAACGACTTGGCGGATTAACGAAATAATCCAATCAGGAGAACTCTGACGAATGGATATCATAGAAAGGATAGAATATGTTAATTGTCCCCGATGTGCCCATAAGAATCGACTTGTTAAACAGGATCGGATAGTTCGCTATTTCTGTGGGAATTGTTCAAAACAATTGCCCTTGCCTTTTACCGCAGAAAATCTTTCGATTCATCAAATTAAGGATAATTCTTTTTGTGCAGTGATTGACACAGAAACAAATGGTCTTTTTAAAAAAGAAAATAAGCCACGCATGGTTCAACTTGCATGGTCTATATTCCGAATAGGAAGTAACATTAATATTGTAAAAAGGAGTTTTATCGTAAAAGCACTAGATTTTGATCCAAACCCTGGCGGAAAGCTAAAGCATAATATTGATAAGGCTCGGTCCCTTAGAGAGGGTGTCGATTCGGCGAAAATCTTGCAACAATTCAAATCAGATGTTTATGCGCATGGGGTTTCGCTTCTTGTGGGGCATAACATTGAATTTGATGCGAAAGTTCTAGAAATTGAAAGTTTGAGATGGAATGTGGATTTTTCAGATATTTTGTATTTGTCTCGCTTTTGTACCATGAAAGAATCTGTTCGTTTATTAGGGCACGAGAAGTACCAAAGCAAGGTGGATGAACATAAAAGAACTCATGGACCGAGGAAGAAATCAGAGGAAAAAGAATATTCTGACTATAGAAGGCAGCTTTATCGAGATGCTCAGAAATATCCAACATTGCTAGAACTTCATCAATATTTCTTTGGAGATGTTCATTTTGACTGGCATAATGCTGTTGCTGATGTTGAGGCATGTGAACGATGTTTTAAGGCTATGCTAAATAAGAGTAGTGAATTAAATGAGAAGCACAGAGAAAGCACAAGACGAGCTATAGAAGAAGATAAGGTTCGCAGAGCAGAAAAAGAAAGGATTAAGAACCTTAACAATCAAGGGTGCCTACTTCCTATTCTTTTCTTCTTTGCTTCTATTACAAGCTTTCTCTTTTTTGTTTTCTGCTGACAGATCTAAGCCGCTAACCCCTAGAACCTATTCCACATATTGAAGTATTCGTTGAGCCGGTAGAGATAGTCCGGGTGATCCTTCCCGTACGCCCCCAGAACCTCCTTCTTCTCCTTGTGGGTAACGCAACGATTTTTTCGCACATTTCCTGAGAGTATCCCCAACGCTTCATA
>CALMRE010000034.1 GCA_937871295.1 uncultured bacterium
CAAATGTCTTGACGAAATCAATTACGGCAAGATTAGCAAATGTCTTGACAGGTAGCGGCGGCTCGCGGAATTTTAACTTTGAACGCTTTACTTGAGGGGCGATTTGGGATACTATGCGGCGGACCGTTTGGAGGTGCTTTCATGAGAAAAATTACTTCGGGACTCGCGTTCGGGCTTATCGTTCTTTTCATCAGCGGCTGTAATCTCGATCCCGCCGGCGGCTGGTTCCGGGATGTCGATACGGCGGCCGACACCGATGGTACGGCGGCCGGCGATACCGACGCGACCACCGACGATATCGCGGAGGATGGCGATACTGCGACCGATACCGACAAACCGGCCGGTGAGGACACGACGACGCCCGATGACGACGCGCAGGTGGCGACCGGCGTCATCTCCGACATACAGCACGGCGAAGTGACGCCCGATACGACGGTGGAATTCGAGGCGGTGGTGACGGCGGTCGAGTATGTGCTCGACACCGAATATAACCCGACCGGCATCAAAGGACTTTTCGTGAGCCAGACCGGTATCTCGACCGCGCTCCCGTGGAGCGGCCTCTATATCTACATCAAGACCCCGGCGGCGGCCGACGCCTATGCGCGGGGCGACCTGCTCTCCGTTTCGGGCACCTATAAGGAATACTATGAAGCCTCGCAGGTCGAGAATGCGACGCTGGGCAAGCTGGGGACCACCGATGTCCCGGCGCCCGCGCTCATCGCCGATCCGTCGACGGTGGCGACCCCGTTCGAGAACAACGGCACCGAATGGGTCCCGACGGCGAATCACGGTGCGCAGGGGGAGCAGTGGGAAAGCGTCCTCATCGAGATACACGATGTGGAGGTCACCAACGAGGATCTCGGCCACGGCCAGTGGGAGATCACCGGCGGTCTGGTGGTCGATAAGAAACTCTTCTACTATCCCGGCGAGCGGTCGACCGGCACGAAGTTCAAACGGATCACCGGCATACTCGTCTACACCTACGACGCTTTCAAGATCGCGCCGCGCGACGGGGACGATATGGAACTGGACGACGGCACGGGCAGCGACGACGATGTGGTCACGACCGACGACGGCACGACGACCGACAACGATACGACCACGACCGACAACGCGACCCCCGACACCGATACGGCGGGCGGCGGCGTTATCTCCGACATCCAGCAGGGCGATGTCACGGCCGATTCGACGGTGGAGTTCGAGGCGGTGGTGACGGCGGTCGAGAATGTGCTTGACACCGAATTCAACCCGACCGGCATCAAGGGACTTTTCGTGAGCCAGACCGGTATCTCGACCGCGCTCCCGTGGAGCGGCCTCTATATCTTCATCCAGACCCCGGCGGCGGTCGGCGCCTACGCGCGGGGCGATGTGCTCTCCGTTTCGGGCATCTACAAGGAATACTATGAGATGTCGCAGGTCGAACAGGCGACGCTGAATAAAACGGGCACGGCGACCATCCCGGCGGCGGCGGTCATCGCCGATCCCTCGACGGTGGCGACCCTGTTCGAGGATAACGGCACCGAATGGGTCCCGACGACCAGCCACGGCGCGCAGGGGGAACAGTGGGAGAGCGTCCTCATCGAGGTGAACGATGTGACGGTCACCAACGAGGACCTCGGCCACGGCATGTGGGAGGTTACCGGCGGACTGGTGGTGGACAAAAAACTCTTCTACTTCCCCGGTACCCGCACCAACGGCACGCAGTTCTCGACGATACGCGGTATCCTCGTCTACACCTTCGACGCCTTCAAGATCGCGCCGCGCGATGCGAACGATGTCGTAGCGCAGTAGGGGACCGATGGTACTGCGGCGATTCATCGCGCTCTGCTGCCTGTTCGCGGCGGCGGGCTGTATCGAGAACTCCTACGGCGAGGCGCCGGTCGATCCGTCGGTGCCGCGCAAACTCGTCATCATTCACACCACCGATTCGCACTCGAAATACTTCCCCTTCTGGCTCCAGCCCAACATGTTCGACCGCGCCATGGGGATCACTTCGCACAATCCCCCCTGCTGGGATATCGGCTGGTCGGGCGGCGCCTCCTACTGCGACGGCGCGTGGATAGCGGCGAAGGAGCGCTACAAGGTCTGGCAGAGCGGCAAGTATGTCTACCTGACCGAAGAGGAGATGACGGCGCAGGGGCTGGTATCGGAGGATGTGAACCGCGACGGCCTGTGCGATATCAACGATTGCACCATCACCTGGGACCGCGACCGCGACGGCCTGTGCACCTATCCCTACCACAGCGCGACCGGCAGTTATAAGAACGGCGACGGGACCACCGTCGATCCGGCCGACAAGAGCGCCTTCAACGCGGCCAAAAGCGCGAGCGAGGATGTGAACCGCGACGGCCGCTGCACCGCGCTCGACTACCGGCCCGAACTCGCCTCGACCGGCGGCATCGCCCGGATGGCGACCCTCTTCAAACAGATCCGCGCCGAACAGGCCGCCTTCCCGATACTCCATATCGATACCGGCGACACCTTTCAGGGGGCGCCGGAGTTCAACCTTTTCCGCGGCGAACTCGAGATGCGTTCCCTGCAGGCGCTCGGCGTCGATGTGATGACGCTGGGGAACCACGAGTTCGACAACGGGACGCCCCCCTTCGTGGATGCTTATAAAAAATCGGGTGGATTCCCTTTGTTGGCGGCGAATTTCCTCTTTGACAGATGGGTCGAGAACGGCCTGTCGGAACTGGTCGAGCCCTACGCGATACTCCACCGCGGCACCCTGCGCATCGGTATCGTCGGCATCAGCAACGATTCCTCGATAACCTCGATGACCCAGATAGGCAACAGTCTGGGCTTCTACGGGCTCGACCCGATAGAGATGGCGAAACTCTATGTCGGCCTCATCCGGTCGCAGTGCGATGTGATCATCCTCGCGAGCCATCAGGGACTCGACGGCGACTATGCGCTGGCCCAGCAGGTGCCGGGCGTCGACATCATCCTCGGCGGCCACCACCATGTCGTTCTCGATCCGCCCAAGGTGCTCACCGGTCCCGACGGGCGCGATGTGGTCATCGTCCACAGCGGCGTCGACCTCAAGATAGCGGGCGAACTGCAGGTCATCGTGCAGAACGGCCGCGTGGTGGGCCACTCCTACACCACCCACGCCAACACCGACGCGGTGGCCGAGGATCCCGAGATGGTGAACATCCTCCATCCCTTCGCCGAAACGCTCAAGTACGCGCAGGACCTCACCGAAGTGGTCGGCTACGCGACGAGCATGATACGGCGCACCGACCCGACCGGCGGCGATTCGCCGCTGGGCAACCTCGTCACCGAGTCGATGATGCGGCACGAACTGGTCCGCGCCGAATTCGCGGTGACCAACAGCATGGGTATCCGCGCCGACATCCCGACGGGAGACATCAGCCGCGAGAAACTCTACGAGGTCTTCCCGTTCGAGAACAGCATATCGGTCATGTACCTCTCGGGCAAGGAACTTAAGGACCTGTTCGATTTCGTGGCGCGCCGCTCCGCCTCACGGGGCTGCGTGACGCAGGTGCAGGCGGCCGGGATCGAGGTCGCGCTCGACTGTTCCCCCGACGCCGCCCTGCAGGAGAAGTACAACTCCTACGCGCTGACCAAAAGTCTGCGCATCGGCCAGTCGGTCGTGATAGAGGATTACGAACTGAAACTGCCGCATATCATCTTCAAGATGGCGACCAACGACTACATGGCGCGCGGCGGCTCCGGTTTCGACATGCTTCTGCGCAACACCACCCGCGTCGACACCTCCATTCCGTTGCGCGACGCCCTCATCGAATATATGCAGGATATCGGCGGCCGGATAGACCCGGCCGATTTCTCCGCAGAGAAGACCGGCGTGAAGCACATCACGATGATCAACTAGGGTGACGGCATGGTACGGATACTTGTCATAGCGCTGTTCCTAACGCTATCGGTCGCCTGCGCCTCGAAGGGTGAGCCGTCGCTGCCGGAGGGGTTGCAGTATTTCTCGGTCACCTTCGCCCCCGGTACCGATCTGGGTGCTCCGGGAGCGCCGCTTGCCGAGGCGGCAGAATATCGATTCTCGGTGGCCATCGAGGCGCGCGGTGCGTGGGGAGAACGGGTGACCGACTACGCCGGCGAGGTCGAGGTGAGCCTGCAGGGGGCCGAATTGCGCTCCTACAAACGGCTGAAACTTGAGAACGGCATCATCGGCCCGGTCGAGGTCAGCTTTGCCAACGGCTTCCGCGTCGAACGGATAGCGGTGGAGGAAATAGCGCCCGACAAGACGGTCGTCGGCGCCCGCGAGGTGCGGCTCAAGACCGGTCCGGTCGGTATCTCGGCGCCGATATATCTCTCTTATCCGCGCATCTCTTCGGTGCAGGGGATGGTGAGCGGGGACGCCGGCGACGGCATGCCTTCGCGGCTCAACGAACGCAATCTGACCCTGCGCGGCGCGTGGGACGCGGCGGCGGGAGGCCATCGCGACATGGTGGTGGTCGCGATCATCGAAGGGGGCTTCTACCTCACCGAGACCGACTGTGACGACTACTGCGCCGTCTATCTCTACACCTATTCGACCCCGTATGTGGACGACGGCGACTACAGCGGCGTCCTTGAACCGGGGACGCTCATCGAGGAGGTGAACGGCTCGGTCTTCGAATTCTTCGGCTTCACCGAACTCTCCTTCCCGACCTTCACCGTGCGGCGCGACGCGGAAGGGCGCATCGTGAAGGACATCGGCGCATTGCCCTCTCCGCGCGACATCACCGCCTGCCTCGACGGCGGCGACGACGACTGTCTCGAATCGGCCGAATCGTCGCTGGTGACGGTCGCCGGTGCGACGGTGGACGATTTCGACGAGGCCGAGGATAGCTGGATCGAATATAGTCAGTTCCCGCTTACCACCGACGGCGGCGGTATCATCATGGCGCAGACCGTCTACACCGCCCCCGCGTTCCACCCCGAGGCGATGAAGGGACGACGGCTCGCAACCCTCACCGGTATCCTGAAACAGCATACCAGTTCGCGTCCCTCGACATGGATACTCATCCCGCGCGACGGCGCCGATATCGTCATGGAAGAAAGGTAACACAGGAGATAGATCGCATGAGACATCGTCTGATCGTTCTGTTGGCCGTTTCGTTTCTTATAGCATGTTCTTCGTCAAAGCCATCGACAGATATTGATATGACGACAATGGATGGTGACACCGCATTCTCCGATTCAGAGGGACTAGCCCAGATTGACGAGGCGACGGTTGATTCAATGATGGATGGTGTTGTGGACGATGCGGTTCTCGTCTCCGACACCGACACTATCGATCCCGACTGTCCGCCGCTCATCGAGGTGCAGTTCCCCTATTACAAAGAGGACGGCACCATTCACTTCTGCCGTCCTTGCGACACGCCAACAGAGAAGGACCCGCAGTGTGTCACGAATCTCTGGAAAGAGGCCAACCTGAAACTGACCACCGATCACCCGGAAGCCGATTGTTATCCCTATCCCTGCAACATGCCGAATCTGAAGCCGATGACGAAAGGGGAAGTGGAAGCGGTATTTACCACTTACGCAATGCATGAATGTGACCTGATGCTCACCAATTATGGTTGGGACACCGACTCCACCCGCGGTCAGATCAAACACTGGAACCTGAGCGGGGGCAAGGTGGGGTTTGTGATGTATAATGTTTCTCTGGACATTCGCGAATATCTGACCATGCGGAAGTATTTCGTCTATGACATCACGACCAAGAAATATCAGGCCCAGGGTCCGGGCAATTACGGTTTTGCCTATTATCAGGGCAACGCATTCCTGTTTTTCAATGACAGCCGAAGCATCGAAATGGCAAATGCTTATGATTACCTCGGGTACTTTACCTCTGACGGGACCTATCGGGTGGTTTTCAACAAACCGATTTATTCCATAGTTTATACCCCTATACTGAACGAGAAATGGGTGTTTGCGAATATAACCTTCCAGAAGGGGGGAACATCGACGATGTACTACGCAAGGGTGGGGGAATGGAAATGGACAGCGTTGGGGACAGGAGTGGCTTATTACCCCGATGTGAAAGGGGACCTTCTCGGTTTTTATGACAACGGGGAACAGGGATACATTTGCGATCTATCCCAGAAACCGACCTCGGTGGAAAAATGTTGGAAAGTGAACCGCACAGGAGAGCCCGCCCGCGATGTTGTGTTCGATGAGGTGAATGATGGTGTCGCTGCTTACACGAACCTGAGCAAAGTATTCTTGGTTCGGTATGACAAGGAGCCGATAGAACAGACGGAGCTCTTTTCCAACTATACTGGGAAATCCGATCAATTTCTTGGTTTTATAGTGAATGCTTTGCGGGATAAGGTGCTCATGTACACCGAGGCATACTTTTACGGTGGCAGCACATACGGAGGGCGATTATGCTTCTATCGCCTCGACACAAAACAACATTTCTGCATGAACAAAATGGTGAACGACAAACAGTACGGAGACTCAGTAGTGTATAACTATGGCGATGCCGAATTTGAAAGCGACTATGTTCTTTATCAGAAACTTAACAACTCCCCGATCATCCTGCGCGACATGAAATGTTACTGCGAAAAGGAAGGAGTTTGTCCATTCGAGGGGATGGTGGTTAAAGAAACTGTTGCTTCTTTGCCTTGGGAACGAGAAGCAACGAGCGCGGTAAATCCGAGAGATTACCTTCTTACACGCCCGCCCGAAGACACCTGCAGTCGCTTAGTGGGGGATGGTGACATTTGGGGGAAGGATGGCTTCTGCGGGACACCCGCGACCGTTCAGATTGTTCGCTCTTCATACTGTCCGCAGATATCGGGCGATCCCCGTAAAGAATGGGATGAATGCATCGAGTGGGTCACGCGGAACCGGGACGAACTCCTGCGGCGAATGGGAGGCGACTGAAGAATAAGAAAAGGGATATCTCGCAGCCGGCGCTTTCGTACGATTCCTTTCTTTCGGATGTGGTCTCCCTTCTCGAAGAGGCGCGCCGAACCGCCGCACGGACGGTGAACACCGTCATGACCGTTACCTACTGGGAGATCGGGCGACGCATCGTGGAGGTCGAACAAGGCGGCGCCTCCCGCGCCGAGTACGGAACGGCGCTTCTGAAACGGCTGTCATCCGACCTGACGGCCCGTTTCGGTCGCGGTTTCGGCGTCGTCAACCTCAACCAGATGCGTAAGTTCTACGTCTGTTGGCCGAAGGAAAGGATTCTTCAGACACTGTCTGAAAAATCAGACAAGAAAAAGAAGGCGCCAATAATTCAGACGCCGTCTGAAAGATCTTTTCTGGCCCTTGCCGCATCGGCTTTGCCGCTCCCGTGGTCCCACTATGTGCGGCTCCTGACGGTGGAAAATGCAGGCGCGCGCGCTTTTTACGAGACCGAGGCACTGCGCGGCGGCTGGACGGTGCGGCAACTCGACCGGCAGATATCCACCCTTTTCTATGAGCGGACCGCCTTGTCCCGCGACAAAAAGGCGATGCTGAAAAAAGGCGAACTGCCGCGCCTTGAAGACGCCGTTTCTCCCGAAGAGGAGATCAGGGATCCCTTGGTGCTCGAATTTCTGGGACTCAAGGACGAGTACTCTGAAACGGAAATGGAAGAGGCGCTCATCCGCCACTTGGAATCATTTCTCCTCGAACTCGGCGACGATTTCACCTTCGTCGGCCGCCAACGGCGGCTCCGCATAGACGATGCATGGTATCGGGTCGATCTGGTGTTCTTTCACCGGACCCTGCGTTGCCTCGTATTGGTCGACCTGAAACTCGGCCGTTTCTCCCATGCCGATGTCGGACAGATGCATCTCTATCTCAACTATGCCAAGGAGAACTGGACGCATCGAGACGAGAACCCGCCTGTCGGACTCATTCTGTGCGCCGAAAAGGGGCACGACCTTGTCCATTATGCGTTGGAAGGATTACCTAACAAGGTATTGACCGGAAGATACAAGACGACACTGCCCGACGAAAGAACATTGATTGCCGAGATAGATAGGACACGCCGGACAGTAGAACAGAAACCGGGAAGGAATCATAAAAAATGAACAACGGCACGGCATACTGTAATAGCACCTGTACCGCGTGGGACACCGGCGACTGCTACTGGTCCGGGTGCTGAGATGGGAAGAAAGGTAACACAGGAGATAGATCGCATGAGACATCGTCTGATCGTGTTCTTGTTCGCGCTTTTTGCGGCGACGTCGCTCTGCGCGCAGGAGCCCGCGCTGGTGGCCCCCGCCGCCGCCGAAGGCTCTGGCGGGCAAGCCCCTGCCGCTGCACCGGAACCTGCCGTTGAGCCGGTGGTTCCCGCTCCGGTCGTTGAACCGGCCGCACCTCCCGCGCCTCCCGCGTTGACCCGCGAGGAGATAGAGGCGCTCATCGAGAAGAAGGTGGCCGAAAAGGTTGCCGCCATCGAGGATACGAAGAAGAAAGAAGATGAGGCGAAAAAGAAGAAGGAAGATGAGGCGGCGGCGAAGAAGAAGGCGGCCGATACAGCGGCCAAGGCTGCGGCCGAAAAGAAGAAAAAGGAGGAGGAGGCGAAGAAAAGCGGCGTGCATGACAAGCCCGGCATGATGGCGCCCGCCTTTTCCAAGACCTCGCTTTCCTTCATCATCGGCGACGACAATGTCCGCGACAACTCGCAGTATTCACCCGAGACCGATGTGGGACCGAAGGACGATTACGACAGTTTCATGAATAAATTCCTCGGCTACAGCAACCGCGCGAAAGGGATGTCGCGGCTGACGCTGTTCCATCAGGACGGTAATCTCATCCCCGATGTGACGGCCCGCATCGGGCTCGCGTTCGATCTGGAACACACCTTCGACACCACCTATTTCGTCAAGACCAATCTCTACGAGGGCGGCTCCTTCATCGAAGTGCAGTATGAAAAGGACTTTCTCATTAAACTGACGGCGTGGCCCTACGATTCGGACCGGATGGCGGTCGGCTTCTTCCCCGGTCTGCGCTGGGGTACCCGCGCGGCGTGGCCGCAGAACCTCGGCTTCGTTCCCGGAACCCGGGTCGAGG
>CALMRE010000035.1 GCA_937871295.1 uncultured bacterium
GCGACACCCAGACCGTAATGCTTGCCCTCGCCGAACATATCGAAGTACACCACGCACAGTATTAAAAAAATCTTTTCAGAAAACTTGACAATCCAAAGCGCTTCGGTTATTGTTGACCGTCAACTATGGAGGTCAAAATGAAGCAAGCAACACTTTTTGATGCTATTAAAGACGCAAACAAAACGGCCGCCGAAAGCGTTGCGGCATATCTTGCAAAATTGTCTGGCGATGCACTTATCGCCGCGATCAATGACATTAAGATTCAACTGCACGAGATTAGCCCGTTCAAAAACGAGCCGGTCGATTGCGTGGTATGGGTGAAAAACACCGACGTGCAAGCGAACGATTACAACCCGAACCGCGTTGCGCCTCCCGAAATGAAACTGCTTGAGATATCCATTGCAAACGACGGATACACACAGCCGGTAGTTACATTCCCAGAAAACGGCAAATATACCGTCGTCGATGGTTTTCATCGGACGCGAGTATCCAAAGAATGCCCCGAGATAACGAAAAGAGTTATGGGGTATACTCCTATTACCATTATCCGCGATTCGCAGGCAGACCGCACCGACCGCATAGCCTCTACGATACGGCATAACCGGGCGCGAGGAAAGCACGTTGTCGATGCAATGTCAGAGATCGTTCTTGAGTTGAAGAACCGCAACTGGAAAAACGAACGGATAGCACGCGAACTTGGTATGGACGAAGAGGAAATATTGCGTCTTTGCCAGATCACCGGCCTTGAAGACCTTTTCAAAGATGACGATTTCTCAAGGTCATGGAGCATTGACGATTCATCCGAAGATGGTTTCGAGCGGTTCACCGATGAAGTTACCGAACAGGAAAAAGAAGAAAACAATTTCCGGACCACGAACACCAGCGACGAAAAGCGAGTGTTTCATACATACCAAAAATGGGAGTGCTACAAGGCGGGTTTCTTTTCGACAACACCGCCAGACGGAATGACCGGCGCGCAGGCAGAGCAGGCATACGCTGATTTCCTTGCCGATGACGCCGCTTTCCGCGAAGCATTAGAGCACGTCACGAAAGAGTGGAAGCACTCATGTGAACATAACTTGACGAATAAAGCGATGAACCGCATCGCGTGGCTTGGGCAAGCGGCACTTGCTTATGCGCGAGGGATTAGCAGTAAGTATTGCGGCGGTTTTTATCTTTTGACCGAGGAACAGCAGGCGATAGCGAATAACACCGCTCACGAATATCTCAACAAGTGGCTTGCGGCGAACGGCCGCGAACCTGTGTCTTTCGAGGAAGCGTATTCGGTCGGTAGACAGGTGGAGATATACTGACATGAACATCAAGAAGTATCAGGATAAAACCGTGTTGCAGGCATCGCGTGAGCGCGTCGCAACAGTGTTCGACGACTTTGAGCGCATCTATGTCTCTTTCTCTGGTGGCAAAGACTCAACCGTTATGATGCACCTTGTTATGGCAGAGGCAATAAAGAGAAAGCAGAAAGTCGGCGTGCTCGTCATTGATCTTGAGGCCCAGTACGCAGACACCATAAAACACATAACGCGCATGGTCGAACTTTACAAAGACCATATTGATCTGCATTGGGTATGCGTCCCGATGCTGTTGAGAAACGCGGTGTCAAACTATCAGCCGCGTTGGGTGTGTTGGGACGAAGACAAGAAAGATGTATGGGTGCGTCAAAAACCGAAGTGTGCCAGAACCGGCGAAGACTATCCGTTCTTTCAGCCGAAGATGGAGTTCGAGGAATTTATGGTGCTGTTCGGAGAGTGGTATTCGGAGCAGGGCAAATATAAAACGGCCGGGATGATTGGAATTCGGGCAGACGAGAGCCTACATAGATACCGCGCTATCGCTTGCAATAAAGACGGCCTTACCCATAACGGCCATAAGTGGACAACGAAAATCGCCAGAAACCTTTTCAATATCTACCCGATTTACGATTGGCGCACCGAGGATATTTGGGTTTTTCATGGGCGTTTCCGCGATCTGCCGCACAATGCCGTCTACGATAAAATGAATATGGCGGGAGTTAAGTTGTCGCAACAGCGCCTTTGCCAGCCATACGGCGACGATCAGCGGCGCGGACTATGGCTCTACCACATTCTTGAGCCGGAAACATGGTATAAGTTGATTGCCAGAATAAATGGCGTCAACAGCGGGGCGCTTTACATCCAAGAGCGCGGGAATATGACCGGGTATCACAAGATAACAAAGCCCGACGGTCACACATGGGAAAGTTTTTGCAATCTGCTTTTGAAGAGTATGCCGAAGAAAACGCGCAATCACTACATCGCAAGATTCAAAAAATTTATCTCTGGCTGGAACGATAGAGGATACCCAAAAATACCGGACGAAGCGCCGGTTGAACTTGAAAACTCACAGTGGGTTCCTTCGTGGCGTCGGATGTGCAAGGTCATTCTCCGCAACGATTATTGGTGCAAGGGGCTAGGCCAGACACAGCCAAAGAGCGAAGCCTACCAGAAATTCAAAGAGATAAAAAAGGCAAAGAAAGAGGCGCAAAATGAAGTGTCCTAAATGCGGCGCAAAGATCAACCCGGCCGCTGTCAT
>CALMRE010000036.1 GCA_937871295.1 uncultured bacterium
ACCGAAGTAACACAATACCACATGCGGTACATACCACAAATATCATTGTGCCGATCATGTAAGAACAAAGGCCGACATAAGATATCACAATAATGCAAAACAGAAATACGACAGACACTAAATACTATAATAACACTAGCGGTAACTACCACGATACCACAGTAGCCTTGCGCCGCGACAAGGCCCCGTTCTTTAGTATTGCATAGCACAATACTACAATAATAGAACAACACAACATCTATATACCGCTGTAGACCAATAAAACAATGTTCGTTCTCCCCCAATGGCTACCTTAAAACGGAGTGGGGGAGGGGTATGCTCGCCTGCACAGAATAACACAATACCACAATACCGAAATAGAGAAAAAATACTATACAGAAATAAAGAAAAGACTAATTACCGCTATACTGTTTGTCGTATATGGCTCTGCGGAAGACCGTCATCGCGAGATCCATCATGCTCTCGCTCACGGCCTGATCCTGCGCCATTTGTTTCGCCTGCCGGTCCACCTCGGCCTTTTTCTTTTCCCCAAGGCTCTTCCACCACAGTTCAAAAGCCTTGCGTTTCTGCACGCCCTCTGCCAGGGCTTCCTTCTCTTTGAACCGCCGCTCGCGTTCCTCGCGGTTTGCTTCATCGGCGACCGATTGTGCCAACCGTAGTTTTTCGCCGTAATCCTTTTGAAGCGCCGAGGGGAACATATCGCCGAAGTCACGCGCGTTCTTCACGCAATATTCTATATTGGAGACCATATATTCCCGGCCATGCTGCCGGTAGTATGTGGAAACTAGGGAGAGAATGTTTTTCGTCCGGGCTTCCTTCGGCAGCAGTTCTATCAACGCGGCCTCTTCCGTCTCGGCCGTCGCCTTGCCGGTCGTCGTCTCTGAAGTAGGGGCCGCGTCGAAAATGGTCACTTGGCGCTCATCGTACTCCACGCCGGTTATCTGCAAACCCTCATGTCCCGTCTCGACCGATTGCTGTGCGTGCTGTCGCCACAATGCCAATATCCGGGCCGTGGTGGTTGCTCCCTCGAAGAAGAACAGCACCTCGGTGTTCTTCGTTTTGCCTTCACGCACCAACTGATAGTCGCCGATGAGCCCCCGGGTCTTCAACTCCTTGGCCGCCCGCTCAATGACGCGGATCGTCCCCGATATGTTCTTGTCCTCCCACGATAGGGGAATACGGCTTGCAAGGAACCGGCAGGAACGCCGTATCACATCGGTCTTCTCCCATCCACGCCACTTCTCGATGAGGAGATACATCTTGCGGGCCGTTCCGTTATCTATCTCTATCAGCTTCTCTGCATCATAGGAGAGGTACCCCTTGGCCGCGATATTCTGTTCGATGAAGTCCGACAACTCGATGATCACCACTTCCTTGACGCTCTTCTTTGCGCTCATCTCGTTCCGTTCTTTCTCGTCGAGCGAATCCATTTTGACGATCCGGGCCGACTGCAGTATCCGCACATGCCGTGCGTCGGTCAGCCGCTTTCGCTTCTCTGCGTCATAGAGGATATTCTTACAGATGATACTGGTTCCCTGTAACCGGAGGATGCTTTCGCGTGCTCGCCCGTACATCATGCCCATCGAATCCTCGCCCATGCCGGCCAGAGCCAGAAGCTCATAAATGGTGGTCTTTATTTTCTTCACCTCATGCCGATAATAGAGCCGCAGGATCGCATAAAAGATCTTCTCGTCGAACTCCTGTGGTATCTTCTGCCCGCTCTCCGGCAGGTAGGAGGGGGCAACCTCCATGAACGAATCATCGGTGAAGTTATACTTCTTCGCGACATTCTTTCCGATGCGGTCATCCTTGGTGAAGAAGGGGAGCTCGATCATGTTGAACTCATACTTGATGAGCGCATCGTCCTTTTCAAGATCGTAGCGCTCCTCCTCGATCGTGATCTCCGGTAAGAGCTTCTTTTCGATTTTTGTCTGATCGAGTCGTGCGAGTTCTTTTCCCTTTTTCATGCCATGCCCGCTGCATCAAACATGTAAGTAGCATCCGGTTTTCTTGTAATTGCAAGTAAAATCAGATCATTGCAAAGCGACATGTCGCCACGCAAGGAATCACTCCAAAATTTTTTACGATGTGCCTCATGCGATCCCTGATAATTCCGATCATCGGCAGAAAATCTGTAAGTGCCATCCGTTAATCTTGTTATTTCCAACAATCTCAAGGTGTTGAGTTTCGACCGGCCGAGACTAAGCATACACTTTCCTCCAGCAGCCGAGATCACAATATATAACTTCCATACGAAAAGCAAGAAAAAATATATAAATTCTATCCGACGACATCGTGGAAACAGGTAAGCACCATCCGATTTTTGGACAGAACAGCCGTAAATGGGTAAAGTCCATCCGGAAAATATATAAGTCCTGTCCGGGAATAGTGTAACTCGTGTCAGAATTTTATATAAGCACCATACGCGAGAACGGGTAAGTTCCATCCGATTCCCTTTCCTACTATATAAGAAACTGTATAACAGTATAACAAGAGAGTAACTACAACAACCACGACCTCGCCGCGCGCGCGAAATTTAATTCAATGCCGGCGGAGCCGGCGGCCGACCCAGCGCGAGGATCGCGCTCGGCGCCAACGGCGCCAGGAGATAGTTCTCCCATCTCCCATGGCAAGGGTATAGATGCGTGGCATTCGTCGCGTAGCGGGGAAATACGAAGACCAACAGCATCCGCGCCAGAGCGTAGCGATGGCGCGATTTCGCGCGAAAACAGAAACCCCCCTAATTCGGATAGGATCGCGGCTACGCCGCTCCTATCCCCAACCCACCTGCTTACGCTAAAGCTACAGCAGGCATATATCTCAT
>CALMRE010000037.1 GCA_937871295.1 uncultured bacterium
GCTCGACACCGCGCCGGTCGGCGCGGCACTTATGGTAAGAGCCGGGGTGCTCGCGTCGACAAAGAAATAGAATTCAAGCGCAGTGCAGGCATTGTTCGACTCATCCTCGACCCATGCTTTGATGTAGTGCCGTGTCGCAGGTTTGTTTGAATCAATGGTCTCGGGCAAGTCATTAAAGGTAAAATTCCGACTTGTCTGTGTCGTAGGGCCAACTATCTGCTCGTCGCCGCTGTCCAAAATGTAGTGATAGGTATAGTTGATGGTTCCGCTCCTTCCCGGATCGGCAACATTGGTAAAAACCAGTTTCAAGTTATCATCCGTCGCCCAAGTCAGGCCCGCCACCTCTTCATCGAGGCTTTGGGTCAGCAGTTGTATCGTCGCCTCGGGCGCCGTCCGGTCCAGCGTCTTGTAGAAATCGAGCGCCTGACACTCGCTCGCGCTGTCCTTAACCCCGGCGTTACCCGCCTTGTCGCTCGCGCTAAAAACGAAGTGATAGCGCCCATCGGTCCACGGCAGCATGTCGATGGAGCCGTTCGTCCCGTCGCTCTTGAGATTCCCGTACAATACATCATCCCGATATAGTTGGAAGAGCGCCGGGTACTTCTCGGTCAGATGATAGGTGATGCTCGTTCCGACGAACTCGCTGGCCGCATTGTACTCCACGCATATCTTCGGAGCCACGGTGTCAACGGTAACCGCCTTGACCTCTTCAGTGCTGGTGTTGTTCACATCATCCGACACCTTGAAGCGGAGGTCGAAGGTCGTCTGGTCGTCGAGGTCGAGGACCGCGACATTGTTGCCGCTGTCGCTCCAATTCGCTCCGCCATCCTGACTCGTCTTGTAGGTAAGCGTCGCCCCTGTCCGGTCGGTCGCCGTCATGGTGACCGTTAGGGAGGTTTGGCCTATGAATCCATCGGTGTTGGGCGCCGGGGCATAGGCGTAGCCGACGCTCGGGGCGGTCGTGTCTATCGTCCGGGTGAAACCCTGTGAGCCGACATTGGCCGCCTTGTCCTTCGCGTAGAAGGTAACGGTGTAGGTCCCGTCAGCGGGGATCTCTGAGAGCGCAACGGATCCCGACAACGCGGTCCCCGCGTGCGGATATTCGGTAGCGGTCCCGCCGGCAGGCAGGATGGAGTAGTATTTCTCGGCAAGGTTCGCCTCGGTGATGGTGTAGTCGAAGGAAAGGGTACCGGAAATGACCTCCGCCACCGGAGGGGTCACCGCAACCACCGGTGATGTGGCGTCCTTGACTATCTTCATGGTCTTGAGCCCGTAGTTCCCCTGATCATCGACCGCGTCGATGGTCAGTGTCTTTTCGCCGTCGTCCCCGGTAACGACGATACCCTCTGCGGTATAGGTGCTTCCCGCAGCCAGCAGGTCCTCCAGCTGTTTCAGCGGGTCGGTCTCGACGAAATAGAGATCGAGCGCGTCGAGTGTAGCCGAAGCGGCGAGCTCCACATCGAACCTGATGTCAACGGAATCCTTAACGAAGGGGATGGCGCCCGGGTCGGCATAATCGACGAACGCAGCGTCAGCGGCGCGCTTGTAGGCGAGGTTTTTAACCTCTGGCGCCTGCGCGACCACTTCTATCGGTGCATCCTCTTCGGGGAAGAGTTCGCTGTCGTCCATCGCGATATTATAGATGAGGTTCTGAAAATCCTGATAGGTGTATTCGGTCGCCGACTCTATAAACCGTTTGACCGCCACGCCGTAATGATACCGGAACAGGTACGAATCGAGCGCGAAGGTCTTTATTTTGAGCGGGTCCTCGTTAATGTCGAGGCCATCGAAGAGGGCCGTCGTCTCGATGAGATCGGACCCGAGGGCCACCAGAATGTCGTCCATCAGGATCGCGCCTTCCGAAAGACCTTCCTCCAGCGCGATGTCGTCGGCGAGCTGTTCAAGCCCCGCTATCGCCGCCCAGTTCACGGTCGCGTTCTCGGCCGGCTGGCCCGCCTGCGGTCGCACATAGGGGTTGATGTCCTCC
>CALMRE010000038.1 GCA_937871295.1 uncultured bacterium
TAGGTGCTGAAAATGACTTGCAATCCTAATTTACAGAAGAATTGTTGCTTTATCCCCGATTCCTCATCGACCACCTTTTCCATAAGCTTATCAAGATACTGCCGGTCCTCTTCCGAAAGGTTCTCCGCGATGGTAGCCGCGAGACTTTTCCGATGCTTCTGCAGCTCATTTATGATGATGGAGGAGAGCGCATGATAAGAGGGGACCTCGATATGGCGCCGACGGAGCGATTCGACCATCGCCTCGAACATCACCTTCGGTTTTACATGCGAGAGAACCAAGGGCGTCAGCTCCTCGACCAGTAGTTCTTCTGCCTTTTCATCGAAGGCGTCACATCCGAACAGATCGAGGAGCACCTTCTTGTGCAGAGAGAATGCCTGTCGGTCATAGGAAGAAACCTTGACCTCCTGCATCTTGACTTGGAGTTGTCCGCAAAGATACCGGATATCTTTTTCATCATACTGACTGGGAGAAAAGAAGCGGCGTGTCGCTCGGAAATAGCTGGCGGCCAGAAGAAAGCAGACCTTTCTCGTAGGCGTCTTCAAAGTGTCGGCATAATTACGAACGGCCTCCGGATTGGTCAACAATCGTTTTCTCTCAGCGCTGTTGAACGATGGGGGAGTATCGTGCTTCCGCGCCTCTTTGGGATCTAGGATCTCCATCCTCGTCATGTGGCCACCTCGTTCAGTTGTTCTCGGACTCGGCGCACGATTTATCTTGCGTTAGCGGGAGGATTATAGACAATAGATGTCGGAATAAAAGGATTCGCTGGGGGTCCGTTTATTGTGCTTGACAGCAGACAGAACACACGGCACAACGCGCGCCTTGCGCCCAAAAGGTATCAGGACCGGGTCACAGCTACCCAACGCGGAGGATCCTCTAGGATCGAAAATCAGGCAAAGAGCGGAGGCTCGGTATCCAGAAACCACGGAAGCGCCTTCAGAACGAATTTGCGGAGGTCGATCATCCCGAATGACATTTTGCCCCGATGTGCAGTTTTACCCTACACCTACGATGCCTTCAACCGGCGTATTCTCAAGAACACAGGGGACAAGGTGTATCGGTATGCTTACGACGACTGGAATATCGTGGCCGAATATGTAACCGAAAGAACGACGACGACTCATACCAACTACATCGACACCGGCATGGATGGTCATCTGGCTATGGTGCCGAACGGCGATATCGCCGACATCGAGTATTTCTTGACCGATGAAAGAGGGAATGTTGTTGCATTGGTCAGCGCTTCGGGTACAATCCTTGAGCGGTATCGGTATACGGTGTACGGAAAACCGACGATCATGGATGAGAACTTCGATACGAAGAGCACGGACGAGTCAATGTCGCCGTTCCTGTGGGGCGGCAGTTACATGGACAACGAAACGGGCCTTTACTGGATGCGGAACCGCTACTACCACATCGGCATGAAGCGGTTCATCAATCAGGACCCGATAGGGATTTGGGGCGATGCTAACAACCTCGGCAACGGTTTTGCCTATGTCGCGGGAATGGTTGTGGAGCATGCTGATCCCACGGGGTTGGATGAAATCTCAAGGCAAGTGTATTGGCAACATTTTAGTGCTCAAAAAGCGAAGGGCGCTAGTACGGAAGATGCTATGACCTCCGCCGCAGATGTAGCTGAAGGAGCAAATATCTATGTGGATGGCGTATTATCAGGAAAACCAGGTTTTATTGAGGCATCCCCCTCTCTTTTTGCGTTGCCTGGAAAGATCAACAGCGCATTAAAACTGTTTGGTGAAAAGAAAGGTGTTGATGGGCCTATAGGGATAGATAAGGTCTTTTGGGTGAATCCTCCAATTTATCCTGATAGTTGGAAATTTGTGGTAAGGTTTACAGATAAATCTACCGTAGAAGTTGAGAGGCAAGGTGATTATATTTTTGTTACAGAGAAGGACTGTCTAGGCAATAACAAAAAATTAACAGTTTACAATCTGGCTGGCGAAGTGGTGGACGAATATGTCTGGGATCCTGATCTTTATGGCAAAGGCAAAGGGGGCTGGAAAAAAATAAAAGGGACCGGAATGCCTTCAGACCCGGATAATGCTATGGATGCTGCGCAATCGTTTTTTGCTTCTCAAGCAATTAAACAAATTCTCGGTCCGCGAGGGAAGGAACGAAAAGAACACGATGAACCAGGGGATATAGAAGAGTGGGAAAAGGATCCTATAATTCCTCATCGTGGTGAAGATGGCTCGATACAGTTTATTCACAATCCATTCTATCGTGAACAAGACCTGCTTTTCCAATTATTCATCGATTACGAAGATTCAGACGGGAAAAAGCATACCATACTAAATCCATTCCGCGCCAAAGAAAAAGTAACTCCAGGTACTCACGCGCAGCAACTATTTAACTCATCATTCAACCCAGGCAATATTGATCCTTGGTTTGACTAGTACGGGAGAAAAGAAGGGAGGCTCAGTCATAAGAATGAAGATCGTTGCCAGCTTACAGTTCGTTTTTTCCATTTTAGCGATAGGGCTCCTGCTTCTTATGGCAGGAGTCGCCTGTTCTCCATCGAAAACGACATCGGCTCTTATCTCTGCGGTCAAGCAGGGTGATCTTGAAGCTGTGAAGAAAATGACAACTACTCAAAATGTTAACGGGACAGATGAATCGGGCGCAACACCACTCATGTGGGCAGCATATTCTGGCAAACTAGAAATAGTAAGATATCTGGCAGACAAAGGGGGAGATTGTAAGGGGGAAGGAACAATCATTGCTCGGGGTAAAGACAAACAAGTTTAAAGCAATATTATTTACTACGAATAACCTATAAATGTTGATT
>CALMRE010000039.1 GCA_937871295.1 uncultured bacterium
AGGAGGGGTGATGAGACGAACAGGTAAGAGACTCACATTGATATGGACAAGACAAACAACCGAGCCGACAATCTTGAATGGGTTACCGACATTGAGAACAAGAGAAAGGCAAGAGAGATCAAGCAGTCAAAAATTAATGTTAAGTGATATTAAAGAGTTAAGGTACTGTGGTTGTTTTTTTAAGGGGGTGTACGTTGCTTGCGCGTACCCAATGCCTCGCGTTTTGTCCAATTTTTCAAGTTTGGTTTACATTTTTAACCTGTTTTTTTGGGGCCATGCGAAGCATGAACTTGATTTTTGTCAACCGACCGTGTAAACTAGGCCCAGCAGTTGACACCCGGAGGCTTGCCTTGACTGTTTTCTCCTGTTCGCAACTGGTTTTCGCATGAGCCGCAACGTGTCTCTTGCAGAGTTTGGCCGCCTTGCCGGAATCACAAGACAGGCGGTTTACAACCTCGTTAAGCGCGGATCACTCATCCAGAGCCGCAACGGAAATATCAACCTCGACAATCCGCAAAACAAGCAATGGCTCGAAGATCGGGATAGCCCGCCTGCCGCAAAACCGAAGCCCGCGCCAAAGCCGAAACCGGAATCGTCTGCGGAGCCGGTCACAACGCCGCCGACTGCCGCTCCATTGCCCCGGCGCAACCAGTACGACCCGCCTGAAGGCAGACAGCCGGAAGAAAGCCTTGACCGCATGGCAAAGAAAGCGAAGGTCAAGCGCATGGTGAAAGACATCGAATTGCAGGAAGTGAAACTTGCGCTCTTGAAAGGCGACGCTTTTTCCCGTGCCGTCGCGCAGGGCATCTTTGCGGGAGTCACCGGCCGGATCGTCTCGACACTTTCCGACCTTTCCGCAAGTATCGTTGACCGGATACTTGATCTCCGCGTGACGAATCCAGCCGACGAACGCGAACAATTAGTGCGCTTATTGCGCGATACATACACCGAGGAATTAAGGTCTATCGTTGCGGAATATCAAAGGAAACTTTAACGGGAGGTTGCGGGATGAGCGGAAGAATTGACCGGGAAGGGATGCTGTTCCTTAATCGAAACGGCGTGCTTGTGCAACAGGTATGCCCTCATTCTTCGCCGTCAGTCGGTTGCGGCGATTGGTGCCCCCGCTTTCAGGAGCCGAAGAATAACGCCGTGGTGATCTGCGGCGATACCATGCTGATGGGCGTGGTCGATAAGCGGGGAGAGATGCCGCGTCTCGGCACCGGCGCATTGCCCGGCACCGTAACCGCGAAACTGCCGCGCAAGGTATGGCAACGGCTCGACTGCAAAACCCTTGCTTGCCCCGACTGCGGCCGTACTCGCGGCATATCGGAAGGCCGCTTGAAACTGCCCCGCACCTGTAAAGGCTGTGGTGCGAAACTTGATTTGGAGTAACCGTCATGCCATCGAAGAAAAAAGAAGGCTTTCCGGCAATCAAGGTTTCCTTTCTGCCGCTTGACGAGATCGTACCCTATGAGCGCAACCCCCGGACTCATTCGACCGAGCAGACTTTGGAACTCGTCGCAAATATCCTCAAGTTCGGCTTCACGAACTTTCCGCTGGTCGATATCGCGGCCGGAAAGAAACTTGTCGCCGGTCATGGCCGCTATGACGCCGTCAAGGTGATCTATGCACAGGGCGGCACTATCGCATTCCCGGACGGCACCGAGATACCGAAAGGGACTATGCCGGTGACCGACTGCTCCGGTTGGGACGAAGCGACCCGGCGCGCCTACATCATCTGGGACAACAAGAGCGCGGAAAAATCGTCATGGGATTTCGTTCTCCTGCGGGAAGAACTTGCCGCGCTCGATGTGGGGGATTTCGATATGTCTCTGACCGGCTTCGATGAAAAGGAGCGGGAGCAGATTGCGACATGGGCGAATGATAAGCCGCAGGAAGACGGTAACGGTGGCGGCAAGGAAAAGACCGACGATCAAATGGAAAAGAGCGTCTGCTATTTTCCCAGAACAAAAGCCGGTAGAATCAGAAAAGAACTCAAGACGCTCATGGAAAAGCATGGCGGCAGGCTTGCGTGATGGAAGCGACGGAAGCACGGAGGATAACGGGGTGAAAGAAAAACAAATGCCCTCGGGCGCTACGATATCGGTTGAAGGAAAGACCTTTGAGTTTTGCCGCGGAAAGAAGCCGGAGAAAGGCATACTTCGCCCGGACAATGAGCAGGCGGCCGATCTCGTCGGCATGATGCTTGACGCGATACCGAAGAACCTGTCTCTCCTGCCGAGCGAGTGGGCCGAGGAAAAGCGATACCTCCCCGCCGCATACTCGACAAAGCCCGGCCGCGTCCGCTACGATAACAGCCCCTACTTGCGCGAGATCGTAGACTGCTTCTCGCCGGCCTGTTCCGTGAGCGATGTTGCGCTGATGAAGCCGTCCCGAATCGGAGCGACACAACTTATCCTTGAAACGATAATCGGCTACCATATCGACGCTTTCACAAAGTCAATGCTCTACGTCAGTGCCGACAAGGAACTGACCGAAAAGAATATGTCGAGCCGCATTGACGCGATGCTTGCCACTACCGGTGCCGCCGACAAGATACGGCCGGAAACGAGCAAGAAGCGCGGACACCGCACCGGCGACACCATGAGCCGGAAGGAGTTCCCCGGCGGTATGCTGGTTGCGATGGGCGCGAAGAACGCAAACAAGATGCGTCAATTCGGCTTCCCGGTTCTCCTTGCGGACGAGGTTGACACCTTCGATGATAACCTCGGAGGGCAGGGCAACGTCATCGAACTGCTCAAGAACAGAACCGACGATTTTGCACGAACCGCGAAACGGCTTTGGCTATCGACTCCGCTGATTCATGGGAAGTCGAATATAGACCGCCTGTTCTTTCTCGGTGATCAGCGGCGCTATTGGATGCGTTGCCCCCATTGCGGGGTAAAGATGCGGTTCCAATTCGGCGGCCCGGACATGACCTATGGCCTCAAGTTCGAGCATGACGCACGTGGCGACCTCATCCCATCCAGCGTATACTACCTATGCGAGAATGGATGCCGCATTGAAGAGGCGCAGAAATACGATATGATGCTTGAGAAGAACGGAGCAGAATGGATCCCCGAAGTGCCGGAGCGTTCGCACCTGTTCCGCTCCTATCAAATATCGTCGCTCTACAGTAACTTCATGCCGTGGACCGAGATTGCAACGAAGTTTCTCGCGTGCCGTGGCGATAAGAATCGCCTCCAAGTTTTCGTCAACAATGTTTTGGGCGAGACATGGAAAGAGGAAGTCAAGGTCATTGACAATGCGCGGGTCATGCGGACCGGCGTTGCGCCATACAAACCGGCGACGATCCCGAACAAGTTGGCAATCAGTCACGGCAACGGCCGGATAGTGGTTCTCACCCTCGCGGTCGATGTCAACGGCAAAGAGGATGAGCCGGAGGGTTGGCTTGCCGTCGAGGTAAAAGGTCATTGTGTGAACGGTCAGACCTACTCCATAGCGAAAGGCGAGATTCACGGCAACACCGAGCGCGGCGGTTCCTGCTGGGCGGCCGTGCGCGATCTCATTCAGCGGCAATGGAAAGCCGACGATGATTTCAGTCTGACCTACACCGTCGATTGCGCGGCGATAGACTGCGGGTTCAAGGATTATGCCGTGTTCGATTTCCTGCAAAGTTACTATGCGACCGGCGCGAAGAATGCCGTTGCCGTCAAGGGACGCGGAACACAGGTGAAGTCCGACCGCGCCCTCTATGTCACCAACACGGCGAAAGGGCCGATATGGTGGCTCGACACCGTGTTCTATAAGAACGCTCTCGCCGGTTCCTGCGGCCTTGTCTGGCAACAGCCCGGCCCGCAACCGTCCGGCTGGCTGAACTTCCCCGACGATAAGAACTTCGGCGGCCTTGAGGATGCTGAATGGCAACGCGCTCTCGGCATTCAGGTAGGCGCGAAAGGCTATAACGACGAGTATTTCAAACTGTTCGGGTCAGAGGTGCCGGAAATTGAGAAAGACCCGTTCGACTCGAAAAAGGGCCGGATCGTCGGTTGGAGAAAAAAGCATAGCCGCGCCCCAAACCACTTTTGGGACGCTATGGTCTATAATCTCGCGGCGAAGGACATCTACCTAAACCTTCTTCTTCAGCAGTTCACGAAAGCAAAAACTGGCGACACCCAGACCGTAATGCTTGCCCTCGCCGAACATATCGAAGTACACCACGC
>CALMRE010000040.1 GCA_937871295.1 uncultured bacterium
CGGGGGAGCCCGCTCTCTACACATACCTCTGGGAGAGGCGCACCTTCGGCGCCTCGGAGGTCCCCGACGCGAAACTGGCCCCGGCCGAACGGTCCCTGCGCGAGATACTGGAGGGACGCCCCACCATCGATCTGCTGGCCAAGCATTCGACCCGCCCCGCGGCGCTGACCCTGCTGGCCCAGCGGTATCTCGAAAAAGGCTACTTCAAGGGGATATACACCATTCTCAACTACTATCTCAAACTCAACCCCGAACTCAAACGGGCCTTCTGGAGCATCTTCTTCATGGGTCGCGACCATCCGGAACTCAAGGACCGGCTCGAATCGCTGCTGGTGACCGAAAAGGACTTCCTCCACTTCGAGATAGCGCTCAATATCCTCGAAAAGATATATCTGCGCGAAAAGAACTACAAGACCATCCTTTTCCTGCGGACCCTGTTCATCAAAAAACTCAAGGAGCCGACGCTTCAGCGCCGTTTCATAGACGACACCCTGACCCTGCTGACGGGGCTGGTGGAGCCGGTGGAACTGCTCGATCTCTACAAACTGCGCTACCGCCTTTCCGCAGGGGCGGAACGGAACACCTTCCTGCTCGTCTACCGCGACTTCCTCGTGACGCTGGGCATGCGCGAATCGCTCGTCAAACTCTATGAGGAAAAATGGGAAGCCGAACGGCTCGCCGCCGACGGCGGATATCTCTTCGACCTCTATCTCGCCCAGCACGACCCCGACAAAGCCGCCGCGCTCGCCCACGAGGTGCTCGAACAGCATCCCGGCGCGACCGATGTGCTCGACCGGCTCATCGATTTCTACGAGAGCATCCGCAAACCGCAGGCGGCCAACGAGGCGCTGCAGCGTTATCTGCACGACCAGACCCATCCCGAATTGGGCCGAGCCGCCGCCGGACGGCTGATGCGGGCGCATCTGAACAACGGCAATGTCGCCGAGGCGGTGAGCCTCTTCCTCGGCACCCGCTACGAAAATAACGCCGATCGCTTCGCCGCCGGCATGACTTTCGCCGACACGCTTTCCGAAATGGGACAGGCCGCCTTCGCGGCGCAGGTGGTCAGGACCCTGACCGCCGCCACCCCCGAAGAGGCGCACCGCAAGATAGCGATGCTCTTTGCCTGCTCCGATGTGCCGGTTTCGGACGACCTTTACCGCATCCCCCGCTACGAAACGCTCCGCCATCTGGCCGAAAGCCGCCAGAACCCCGCCGCGTCGCTCGAGATACTCCGCCACTACGCCCGGCTCCGCGATCCGGAGGCGGTCGAGTCGTTCCTGCGCCGGCTCATCGTCGACGACCGCAAGGATGAGGCGCACCGCCTGATCATGGACATCGGCGGCGATCCTCTCTTCCAGAACGGCATCGTCCAGTCGCTGGTCCTCAAGTTCGAGGAACGGTACGCAGACGAACGGGAACTGCTGCGACAGCTGCTGATCCCGGAACTCCGCAAGGGGAACCCCTACCCCCTCACCAGACTGACCGAACTGGCGGGGGCAGGCAACAAACGGGCCCGCCTGTTCACCCAGAACCTTCTGGCCTCTTTTCACATCGAGAGTTGGCGCCCCGCCGAGAACGAATGGCAGCAACTGTCGGTCCTGCGCGAAGATATCCTGCTGGCGCAGGCCGGCTTCACCCCGGGGGACGACAAACTGCGCGCCTTCGGCCGTCTGCTCGCGCTGGGCACGGCGCCGGAAAAGAAGGAGGAACGACGACTCGATCCGCTCGGCTCCTCAAGCGGCCGCGAACTCCTCTTTCTGGTGGAGAAACTCTCGCTCGCCCTCCATCAGGACGCGATCCCGGTCTTTTTCGATCCCAACGCCCCGACGCATCTCGCGATAGAACTCGTCAATCTGCCGGTCCTCGTACTCGGCCGCGGCGCCCAGAGCGCCGACCGCAAGGAACTGGCCTTCCTGCTCGCGTCGAACTTCTTCCTGATGCAGAGCGGCGTCACCGGAAAACTCAACCGCGAAGGGAGCGAACTGCTGATAGAACGGCGCGC
>CALMRE010000041.1 GCA_937871295.1 uncultured bacterium
GCGACCCGCAGCGGGCCGATGTCTATCTCGATACCACCGCGCCGCTGCCGAACATCACGCCGTTCCCCGAAGTGGCGAAACTGGGCGACACGATAACGGTCCGCTTCTCGTTCGACGAGGAGGTCGATCCGGCCGATCTCATCCTCAAATGGTCCGACCTTGCCTTCGCACTCGCGGACAACAAAGAGAACCGGAGTTACACCTATACCTACACCGTCGCGGAGACCGACCCGCAGACCACCTACACCTTTTCCCTGCAGGCGACCGACGGCGTCGGGAACATGACCGATTTTCTCGACCTCGGTAGCGTGACCATCGACCGGACGCCGCCCCAGAACGGTGCGATGACGGTGACCAAGAACGGCATCGAAGTGATGCCGAGCAGTAACCTCTACCTCAAGGACGGCGATACGCTTGCCCTCTCCATCGCCTTCTCGGAGGAACTCGGGGCCGCTCCGCTCATCCGGCTCGGGATGCATGAACTGGCCTGCACGCAAGAGGACGACGACACCTACGACTGCACGCTGACCATCGACAAGGATATTCACGGCGACACCATCGCCGACCTGTCGGCATCGCTTGTCGATCGGGCGGGAAATACGGCGGTCGCGACCCTCAAGTCCTATATCCGGATAGACAGCTGGCCGCCGCAGATATCTTTTCAAAAGAACAAGCAGACCGACTACAACGCGACCGAACAGATCGTCTATACCCTGACCACCAACGAGGCGCTCGCGACGCTGACCGTCGACGGCGTTACGCAGGATACGGACAAGGTCAGTTGGACCTTCACCGGTGAGAATGTCACCGGCGACCATCAGATCACGGTCACGGCGACCGACCTCGCGGGGAACGAGCATCCCGCAGCGGCCATCGGCACCTACCGGGTCGACGCGACCTATCCGGCCGCCACTATCGGCACACCGAGCGCCGACCGCATCAATGGCGCCGGCACGGTCACCGTGACGGTGAACGAACCGAGCGAACCGATAGAGAACGCGAAGATCAACGGTGTGGCCTGCGCGGGGACACTGGGCAACTACACCTGTACCTACGATGCGCCGACCGGGAGCGGAGACGAAGTACAGATGTTGAGCATAACCTTCGACGACCTCGTCGGGAACACGACCATCGTCACGGCGGGGACGGTCTACATCGACCGGACCGCGCCGATCATTACGGCGCAAATAGTGCCGGGTGACAAAACGCTCAACGCGAGCGAAACGCTCCAAATAACGATCAATGCCTCGGAAGAGATGAGCGCCGTTCCGACCGTCGTACTCCTCGATAAGGACAATGCTCCCATCGCCCCGAGCGACACCGAAACGCAAGGCCTTTCATACATCTACACCTACCCGGCGCTCGTCGACGGGACCTACCATCTTACGGCCGACGGCAGCGATACGGTCGGTCACGCGGCGACGCAGGTAGCGATAAGCGGCATCATCAGCGACTCGTCAATTCCCGAGGTGACCGGCACCGCGACGGTAACGCCCGACCGCATCAAGCCGGGCGACGACGCGGTCATCTCGTTCACCGCGACCGAACCGATGAACGACACCGGCGACATCGTCACGGTGAAAGTGGGAACTACGACCACAGCTTGCACCACGGACGACGGACTCGACTACGAATGCGCCTACACCGCAACCGTCGGAGCGAACGACAGCATCGAGACGATAAGCATAACGCTGACCGACGCGAGCGCGAACGGCACGATCACCTCGCACGGCACGATCTACATCGACCGCACCGCGCCGCGGATGGTGAGCAGACTGGTCACCCCCACGGAGGCGAAGGAGGGTATGGAGATACAGGTACTCGTCATTTTCGACGAACCGGTGACCGGCGCCACCTTCGACGGCGACGGCCTCATCTTCACGCGGACCGACGACGGCAGCGATCCGCAGCGGTACAGCTACTACTACCTCGTGAAGGGCGTGGATGCCGAGCAGAGTTACGCCCTCACCCTCGCAGCGAACGACGCCGCCGGGAACCCGGTCGCCGATGTCGTCGTCGGCTCCTTCATCATCGATCTGACCACTCCGGTGATAACCGACCTCCATGTCTGTCATGACGATACCACCGACGATCCGTGCGCGGCCGATGAGACCACCTTCAGCGCCGTGGCGGGCTACAATGTCCTCAAGATATCGTTCTCGCTCGCGGAGGCGGCCGACGACCTCGCGGTCGAACTCGGCGACACCGACATCACGGCGGGGAACTGCACCGCTTTCGCGGGGCCGTCATATATCTGCACCGCGACCGTTATCGACACGGCCGCCGGGGCGAACCCGCGGATGGAGAGCGATCTGGCCAAGGTGACGACCGGCGACGCCGCCGGGAACGGCGACTTCGATTCGAAGAGTCTTGTGTACGACTTCCTGCCGCCCGCTGTCACCGGCACCGCCTTTTTCACCCTGACGCCGCCCACGGGCTGTCCGCTCGTCGCCGCGCAGGTGACCGAGGTGACCAACGGGACCGCCATCCGGGCGCAGTTCGCCGTCAGCGAGCCGCTCGCCGGGGGGCAGGCCGACGAGGTGACCGCCGTCAAAGATCCACAGGAGATACCCTTCATCTACAACGGTCTTGAGTCGGGCGAGTATGTGATGGTCTACACCGCCGCCGCGAGCGGTCTCACGGTCGCGGGAGAGCATACCTTCACCGTGGCGTTGACCGATCTGGTCGGTAACGAGGCGACCGTCACCCCGACGGTGAGCCCGAGCCTTTCGGTCGATGTCACCATTCCGGGCGCACCCGACACCCTGACGGCCGGCAAGATAGTCTACCGGCGCATTCCGTGGGGGAGTAGCGCGACCGGCGGGATGAAGTATTTCAGCATCGCGGCGGGTGCGAACGCGGTCGATGGTGACACCGTCGCGGCGGTCGCCTACGAAATGGGTGCCGCGCCTACCCCGGAGCAGTCGGTCAGGATAGGCATGGCGACCGTCAGCGGCGGCACCTTCCCCGAGATGAAACTCGACGGCGCCGACCGGACGCAGGTACACTTGGTCGCGTGGGACGGGGCCTGCAACCATAGCGGGATGATGCGGGTGGGCGACATCGAATGGACCGCCACGACCGGCCACAAACTGCCGGGGAGCACCATGGAGAACCCGCACCTCTTCACCAAAACGCCGCGGTGGCTCACCGGCCTGACACAGGATCCGACCATCGCCCGCGAAGTGACGCAGGAGGAGTACGGTTCCCTTGCGTGGATCGGCGGCGAGCATATGATGCGGTCGGCGGAGCAGTCATGGACCGACCGGACCGGAGACGGCGTGAGTCCCGGTGCGCGTGCGGAGCATGCCATGGTCTACGACAGCGACCGCGGGACGGTGGTCCTCTTCGGCGGGAGCACCGGAGGGGCGATCTCCGGCGAGATCTGGGAATATGACGGCGAAAAGGAGCTATGGACCGACCGGACACCCGTCGGGGTCAACCCCAGCGCCCGCTATATGCACGGCATGGTCTACGACAGCAGACGCGGCACCGTGATGGTGTTCGGCGGCGGCGGCGCCGAAGGGATGATGAACGATGTGTGGGAATGGGACGGCAACGCCGGTACCTGGACCGAACGTCCCGTCACCGGCGACTGGCCGGGTGCCCGCTACTACGCCGCCATGGCCTACGACAGCCGGCGCGGGAAGGTGGTGATGTTCGGCGGCTATGCGGGGATGAATCTGAATGATGTGTGGGAATGGGACGGGGAGACGGGAACTTGGGATGAGCGCACCGACGAGTCCGCTCCGCCGCCGGCGCGGATAACGCCCGAAATGGTCTACGACAGCACCCGCGATGTCATGATAATGTTCGGCGGGAAAACATGGGGCGGTTCCCCCGATACCTATTTCAACGATATCTGGGAATGGCGCTGGGACCCTGATCAGGGGAAGGGGATATGGACCGATCGCACCACCGCCGATCTGAAACCGGAGGGCCGGGACTCTCATGCCCTTGCGTATGACCGGTCGAGCGGCAAGGTCGTGCTGTACGGCGGCAGGGACGCTACGGTGACCTACGACGACCTGTGGGAGTGGGCGTGGGACGATGATCAGCAGAAAGGGATATGGACCGAACGGACCAATGCCGTCACCCGGCCGGGCGGCTTGTACGAACATGCCATGGTCTGCGACGACGCCCGGGGGCGGATACTTCTCTTCGGCGGATGGGCCGAAAGCCATTACTGGGACGATCTCTGGGAATGGGACGGTGACGCGGGCAGGTGGATCGATCGCAATCCCTCAACCAGTAAGCCGCCGGAGCGTTTTGCCGACGCGATCGCCTACGACAGCGACCGCGGCAGGATCGTGCTGTTTGGCGGGCAGGGCGGCCCGGCGCGTCTCAACGACACTTGGGAATGGGACACCGCGACCGAACGCTGGATAGAGATGGATATCCTTCCGGCCGACCGGCCGCCGGTGCGCGACCTTCATGCCCTTGCCTATGACAAGGCGAACAAGGTAACGGTCCTGTTCGGCGGCGATGGTGAAGCCGACAGCCTGCAGGATACGTGGGAATGGGACGGGACGGCGTGGGACAAACGGACCGACCCGAACGACTGCACGGGACATCTCAACTGTACCGTCTGCACCGCGACCACCTGTCCTTCGGTCCGCAATCAGCACGCCATGGTCTACGATGTGTCGCGCGGCGCGGCGGTCGTTTTCGGCGGCTATTACTACGATGGTTCGGTCATGCACTACATGAACGATATCTGGGAATGGGACGGTACGGCCGGCGTCTGGACCGACCGCACGCCCACCGCGGGAGATGTCCCGGAGGCGCGGAGGATGTTCAGCATGGCCTACGACAGCGATCGCGGCGTGGTGATGATGTATGGCGGGAGCGGGACCATCTCCTATCAGGATCTCTGGGAATGGGACGGCGATGGCGGCGGCCTCGGCGCCGGCACCTGGTCCAAATACGATCTGGTCGGGACCGGACCGGGCTACAAGAGCCGGCATGTTATGGCATACGATACGGCGCGGCGGAAGACACTGCTTTATGGCGGAGAGAATGGTCAGCAGGATATATGGGAATGGGATGCTACGGCCAACCACTGGGAGAAGCGGACGCCTACGGGGAGCAACCCGATCGGCCGTGAGTTCAGCGCGATGACCTACGACACGGTCCATAAACAGGGTTTTGTTTTCGGCGGGAGAAAGGGGAGCGATCTCTACGACGATACCTGGAAATGGAACAGCGGGACCGAAGCGCGCCCCGCCGGTATCTTCGCGGTCCGCTTTACCGGCGCGCAGGCAGACGGCGAGGAACTGGTCTCGCTGACGGCGAACTTCACCGCGGGCGGATCGGCCTACAGCGCCGCCGGGGAGAACGGCGCCGGTCTCTGGATCTGGGACAGTCATCCCGGCGCGTGGCGGCTTCTCAACACCAACGGCGCCGAGGCGGGAGCGCCCGCTCAGATCTCCTGGGCGACCGATGACCCCGCCGAGATGGCCCGTCTGCTTATCGGGGATCAACAGACCATCACCCTCACCGTCGCGCCGGTCCATCCGAACGGGACCGCGACACAACTCTCCGATGTCGCCGTCGATTATGCCGAAGTGGTGGTGAGATACCGGTTGCCGTGAGCGTTGAGCGCTGCGCTGTTGAGCGGGAGTTGAATGTGCTGACGCCCTGTTGAGCGTTTATCTGGTAGGGGCACGATTCATCGCGCCCTGTTGAACGGAAAAACAAGAAAAATGGCGACCCCAGCCGGATTTGAACCGGCGCTACCGACGTGAAAGGCCAGCGTCCTAACCGCTAGACGATGGGGTCGCCCTAATAAGTGGTGAGCCGGCGGGGATTCGAACCCAGGACCACCTAATTAAAAGTCAGATGCTCTACCTACTGAGCTACCGGCCCACTCGCTTGTAAAAAAACGCGCTGGCAATAATATCGGCGGCATCCCCTTTGTCAACCTTTTTTTCGGTATCCTCTTTCCGCAGAGATATTTGCGCAGTGCCGGATAAAATAAAAGTTGCATTATTAATAGTTCTTCCGTATACAATTAGAGCGCATTTTGAAAACCCTTCCGTGGAGGATGCCATGAAAGATCGTTTGAAACTGGAGATCGTAAAAACGGCGAAAAGCCTGCTCAATGAAGGCAAAGACCTGCGTCACATTACCATGCAACTCATCGCAAAACGGATGGATATCACCGCCCCGACGCTCTACCATTATTTCAAGGGGAAAGAGGAGATCATCCACCTGAGTCTGGAACTCATCGCCGACGAACTGCTCGAGACCTTCGAGAAGCCCTTTCCGGCCAGCATGAACGCCGAGATGCGGCTCAAGATGCATGTGGTGACGTTGATGACCTACCTCTACAAGAACATCGACTCTTTCTCCCTCATCTTCAGCGACAGCGGCATCGGGTACTGGGGTTCCGGCGAGATCAAACTGACCGATAAGATCAAGAAATTCCGCGTTCTGCTCGAAGAACAGGTGCGTCAGTTCCTGCAGAGCGAAAAACTTTCCTTCGACTCGCTCAAGGCGACCTATCTGCTGCTGTCGATCATGATGGGCTCGCTCCGCTACTACAAGAGCCAGAAGATCAAGGGGGCCGATATCGGCAAAGAGGCCGAGGTGGTATTCTCGCTGTTCATCAACGGTCTGCGCAAGGCCTGATCAGCCGCCCGATCCATGCAGGTGCTCCCAGAGCGTCTCTGCCGTCCGCGTCGTGAGGCCCGGCACCGCCGATAGTTCTTCGCGGGTCGCCATCCGTATCCGTTCCACCGTCCCGAATTGTTCCAGTAACGCCTTTTCGCGCGCCGGTCCGATGCCGGGGATGCCGCCGAAAAGCGGCCCGATATCCTTGCGCCGCGCCGCGCGGTTGGCCGTTATCGAGAAGCGGTGCGCCTCGTCGCGGAGTCGTTTGAGGAGGAGCGACAGCGGATCGTCGCCCAGCGGGATCTCTTCGCCGCCGGGGGTGATCAGTTTCTCGCCGCCACGATCCTTGCGCCGGTCCTTGACGATGCCGAGGAGCGGCATCATGCTATTGGCCGCCGGGAGCGCGGCGCGCAACTGCGGCAGGCCGCCGTCGATGAGCAGGAGCGACGGAGTCGGCCAGTCGCCCGCCTCCCAGTGAACGCGGAAACGGCCGACCGCCTCGGCGATGGAGGCGAAATCGTTCTGCCCCGTGACGCTTTTCATGGTGAAGCGGCGGTAGAGCTTCGTCACGAAGTTCCCCGCTTCCCACCAGACGGCGCCCGCTATGGTGTGAACCCCGTGCAGGGTCGATATGTCGAGGCAGACGATGGAGGTCACGTCGTTCCCCGTCAGCGCCGAAAGCCGTTCCAGAGCCGCCGGGTCGGTGGCGCCGCTGCGGATGAGCCGCTCCCGGTCGTGGGAATGGTTGCGGGCAAGGAGCGTCCATGCGGCGGCGGGAAGGGTGGCGATGCGCACCGGCCGTTCGAGGATGCCGCCGAGGATGTCGGCGTCAAGCAGGCCGTCGGGGTGGATCGCGACGGTGTCGGCCGGGTCGCGGTGTTCGTAAAATGAAGCGACCGCACCGGCGGCAGCGCTCTTCTCATCGTCATCCAGCTTTTGACCGAAATGGTAGAGTTCGGTGATCGTCCCCTCTTCGTAGCGTCCCACCGTCACCGAGAGGCGGCGGCGGTCGAACGAGAAGTAGAAGGCGTCGGTCGCCGCGTCGCGCCCCGGATCGATGCCGAACCGTTTCTTCAGTTCGGGGAGCAGTTGCAGGATGTCGCGCAGTTCGGCCGCTTTCTCGAAACGGAGTTCTGCCGCCGCGCGGGTAAGCTCGGCGGTGAGCGTCGCGCCGAATTCCTGCCAGCCGCGGCCTTCGATAAGGGCGATGACCTGCTTGACGCGCCGGTCGTAGTCGGCCGCGGAGATATGGCCTTCGCACGGGGCGGGGCAGAGGCCCAACTGGTAGTTGAGGCAGGCCTTTTTCGGCAGTTTGAGACAGCGGCGCAACGGATAACAGGCGAGGAGCGCCCGGCGGAAGCGGCGCAGGAGCTTCACATCGGTGAAGGGGCCGCGGATGTACCGGTAGCGGCGGTGCGGTCTGCGGGTGACGATGAGGAGCGGGAACTGTTCGCGGGTAAAGGCGAGGTAGGGATAACTCTTGTCGTCCTTGAGATCGATGTTGTAGCGCGGGCGGTGTTTTTTGATGAGCCGGTTCTCGAGGATGAGCGCCTCGGTGCCGTCGCGGACGATGATGAACCGGAGTCCGGTCGCCTCGGTGAGGAGCAGCGGGATGAGCGGCCGGGTGTCGTGTCCCGAAAGATACTGCCGGACGCGGCTCCGCAGGCTGATCGCTTTGCCTATATATAATGGAATGTCGGCGTCGTTGACGAAGAGGTAGACCCCCGGTTCGTCGGGGATGTCTGCGCCGCCCGCCGCGGCGAGCGGTATGTGGTTCGTTCCCAGCGTCATGGGGCGAGTATAGCGGTTCCCGGCAACAGCGCAAGTCGCTCCTAAAAAAAATCTAAAATTCTTGCAAAACGGGGGTCGGTCTACTATAAAACCTGACGAACGCTTATTGTCCGGTCACAAAGGAGACCACCTGATGAACAAAACGCCTCTGTTCGACACCCATCGGGACCTGGGGGCCACGATCGGCGATTTCGGCGGATGGAGCATGCCGCTCTGGTACAAAACGGGCCAGTTGAAAGAGCACATCGCGACCCGCGAAGCCTGCGGCATCTTCGACATCTGCCACATGGGGGAATTCATCGTTACCGGCAAGGACACCCTTGCCTTCTGGAACCGCCTTCTCAGTAACGCCATCACGGCGATGGTCGACGGGCAGGCGATGTACAATTTCATGCTCAACGAAGAGGGCGGCGTGGTGGACGACTGCATCCTCTACCGCTTTAGCGCCACCCACTGGATGCTCGTAGTGAACGCCGGGACGCAGGATGGCGATCTTGCGTGGCTCAAGAAACACCAGTCGGGCGATGTCAAGATAGAGAACATCGGACCGGCGACCGGCAAACTCGACCTGCAGGGGCCGACGGCGCCCAAAGTGGTCGCGAAACTGGTGGGCAAAGAGAAGCTGGCCGAGCTCAAGTTCTTCCGTTTCATCCCCGAGATAGTCCTCGGCGGGGTCAAATGTCTGCTGTCGCGCACCGGCTACACCGGCGAAGTGGGCTTCGAGATCTACTGCCCGATAAACGAGACCAAGAAACTCTGGGACGCCCTCATGTCGGCGGGTGCAGAATTCGGCATCACCCCGGCGGGACTCGGAGCGCGCGATACCCTGCGGCTCGAAGCGGGTCTTCCGCTCCACGGCCACGAGATCGGGCCGACCCTTCCGGCGGTGGGGACGCCGTGGGAATTCGCGATCAACTACGACCATGAGTTCATCGGCAAGGCGGCGCTTCTGGCCAACCGCGGGAAATACTTCGTCTATCCGGTCATCGTCGAGGGGCGGCGCAAGCCCGGATCGCATGCCCATGCCGTCGTCGGCGGCAAAGAATGCGGAGAGGTGACCAGCGACATTCTCGCCGTATCGCTCGACAAAAAACCGGCCGGTTTCATCCGGACCACCTGCGAACTGAAAAGCGGCGACGCGCTGACGCTCAAGAACGCGCAGGGGGCGGAGTTCGCCGCGAAGGTGATGGATAACCCGCTCTGGAAAGGGACTTCACGCAAGAAAATGGATTCATTCCTGTGATACACGGTATGTAAGGAGAAACACCATGGCGAACTACATCGTACCCAACGATCTGCGGTACACCAAGACGCATGAATGGGCGAAGGATCTCGGCGGCAACAAATTCCGCATCGGGATCACCGACTACGCCGCGAAGCACATCGGCGATGTGACCTATGTCGAACTGCCGCATATCGACGACGAGCTCGACAAGGATGAGCCGGGCTGCGTCATCGAGACGGTCAAGTCCTCCGAGGATGTCTACAATTCGATCGGCGGCACGGTGGTGCTGGAGAACGGCGACATTCTCAACGAGAATCCCGAGATCATCAATTCCGACCCCTACGGCGAAGGGTGGCTGTACGAGATCAAGGCGAAAAGCGCCGACGATTTCAAGGCGCTCATGAGCCGCGAGGAGTACGAGAAGCTGCTTGAGGAGCTGGGCGACTAGCGCGTCCCTCCCGTAAGGAAATCCGCGAACGGGGAGGGCGTTATTGCTCTCCCCTTTTTTTCAGGAGGCTGTCATGATGAGATATCTTCCGAACACGCCGGCCGAGGTGAAGGAAATGCTCGCCGCCATCGGCGTTGGTTCGGTCCGCGATCTGTTCAAATGCGTTCCGCAGAATGTTCTGCTCAAAGAGCCACCGGCGCTGCCCAAGGCTTTGAGTGAGATGGAGATCGAGCGCCACATGGCCGAACTCGGCGAAAAGAACACCGGCGCCGCGATGCTGTCGTTCCTCGGCGGCGGCTGTTACCGCCACTACGCCCCGTCGCTTATCGATCAGATGCTTATCCGCAGCGAGTTCTATACCGCCTACACCCCCTACCAGCCCGAGGCGAGTCAGGGGACGCTGCGCGCCATATTCGAGTTCCAGACGATGATCGCGAACCTCTTTTCGATGGATGTCTCCAATGCCTCGATGTACGACGGCGCCACCGCCGCGGCCGAGGCGGTGATGATGGCGCTGCGCAACGACCGCAAGAAACGGACCCGCATCGTGGTCGCTTCGACGCTTCACCCGCACTACATCCAGACGCTCAAGACCTACCTCGAAGGGTTCACCGGCGAAGTGGTCCTCATGGAATTCGACCAGAAGACCGGCCGCGTGGCCGACAAGGAACTGGCGAAGATAGACAAAGATACCGTCGCGGTGCTGTTCCAGTACCCGAACTGGTTCGGCGTGATCGAGGACATCCATGCCATCGCCAAGGCGGCCAAGGCGGTCGAGGCGTGGCTCATCCCGGCGGTCATCGAAACGACCGCGCTGGGCATTCTCACCGCTCCCGGTGAACTGGGCGCCGACATCGCGGTGGGCGAGGGTCAGCCGCTCGGCATCCCGCTCAACTACGGCGGGCCGGGCGTGGGACTCTTCACCACCCGGAACGACCATGTCCGCAAGATGCCGGGACGGCTCGTCGGCAAGACGGCCGACCGCGAGGGGAAGGAGTGCTTCGTTCTGACGCTCTCGGCGCGCGAACAGCATATCAAGCGCGAGAAGGCGACCTCGAACATCTGCTCCAATCAGGGGCTGATGGCGCTCGCCGCCTCGATGTATCTCGCGACGATGGGGAAAGAGGGACTCCGCAAAGTGGCGCTGATGAACCTGAAGCGGAAAGAATGCCTCGTCACGGCGCTTACCAAGACCAAAGCGAAACTCGCCTTCACCGGCCCGACCTACAACGAGATAGCGATACTCCTGCCGCAGAAAGCCGACGCGGTGGTCGAGAAGATGGCGGCCGAAGGGATACTCGCCGGCGTCCCGGCGTCGCGTTACTATCCGGCGCTGGACAACATCCTTATCACGGCGACGACCGAACTCCATTCGTGCGCCGACGCCGAGCGCTTCGCCACAACCCTCGCGAAGGTCATAGGAGGCTGATATGAGCTATACATCCAACGGTTTCACCGATATCAAGTTCCACGAGGAGATCATTTTCGAGCGGTCGCGGTCCGGCCGCGCCGCCTATTCGCTGCCCGCCGACGATCTGACGGGCGCCGAGAATCTCGTCCCGGCCGAACTGCGGCGGAAAGAGGTCGATCTTCCCGAGCTTTCCGAGATCGATGTGGTGCGCCACTACACGCGGCTGTCGACCTACAACTTCAGCATCGACCACACCTTCTATCCGCTCGGCTCCTGCACGATGAAGTACAATCCGAAGATCAACGAGAAGATGGCGCGCCTCTCGGCGTTCGCCGATCTCCATCCCGAAACGCCGCTCGACCGGGCGCAGGGGACGCTCAAGATGATGTTCGATCTCCAGCATATGCTCGCCGAGGTGAGCGGGTTCGCCGAGGTGTCGCTCAATCCGGCGGCCGGCGCCCACGGTGAATACACCGGTCTGGGCGTTATCCGCAAGTACTTCGAGAAGAAGGGCGACTCAAAGCGCAAAAAGATCATCATCCCCGACTCGGCCCACGGCACCAACCCCGCCTCCTGCGCCGTCAACGGCTTTGAAGCGGTCGTCCTCGAATCGGGCCCCGACGGGAAGATATGCCTCGACTGCCTCAAGGGAATGCTGAACGACGAGGTGGCGGCGATCATGCTCACCAATCCGAACACCCTCGGCGTGTTCGAGACCGATATCTGCGCGATAACGAAAGCCTGCCACGATGCCGGCGCGCTCGTCTACGGCGACGGCGCGAACTTGAACGCGATACTCGGCGTCGCCCGTCCCGGCGACATGGGGATCGATGTGATGCACTTCAACCTGCACAAGACCTTCTCGACCCCGCACGGCGGCGGCGGCCCCGGCTCCGGTCCGGTGGGCGTCGCCAAACATCTCGTTGAATTCCTCCCCAATCCGGTGGTGCGCAAGAACGGCGACCGCTACGAGTTCGCGATCCTCAAAGATTCGATGGGGCGGGTTCGTTCGTTCTACGGCAATGTCGGCATCGCCCTGCGCGCCTACGTCTACCTGCTCGAACTCGGCAAGGAACATATCGCCGAAGTGGCCGAACACGCGGTCCTCAACGCGAACTACATCAAGGCGAAACTCAAAGATATTTACAATGTGAAGTACCCGAACGACACGCTCCACGAGACGGTTTTCGACGATTCCAAACTGCCCAATCATGTCACGACGATGGATGTCGCCAAGGGGCTCATCGACCGCGGCTACCATCCGCCGACCGTCTATTTCCCGCTCATCGTCCACGGCGCCCTCATGGTCGAACCGACCGAGACCGAGAGCAAAGAGACGATGGACGGTTTCATCGACGCGCTGAAGGATATCGCCGAGAAGGCGGCAAGCGACCCGCAGTCGATCCTGAACGCCCCGACCAAGACCTACATCAAACGGCCCGACGAAACGCTCGCCGCGCGCAAACCGGTCCTCAAATACGAAAAATAAAACTCACCCCGCCTGAACGGCACCCCTCTCTTGCGACAAGAGAGGGGCCGGGGGTGAGTTCTACGACATTATCACCTGACGCTGCAACCGCGATTCAAACTCTTCGGCGGTGAGCGGTTTACTGAACAGGTAGCCTTGGAACTGGTCGCAGCCGTGCAGGACGAGGAACTCCAACTGCTCGGTGCGTTCGACCCCTTCGGCGACCACCTTGAACCCGAGGTTGTGCGCCAGTTTGATGAGCGATATGACGATGGTCACCGACCGTTTGTCCTGCGGCACATTGTCGATGAAGGCCTTGTCTATCTTGAGGGTGTCGATCGGATAATCCTTGAGTTTCGAGAGCGACGAATAGCCGGTGCCGAAGTCGTCTATGGACAGCGATACGCCCATTTCGTGCAGTTCGGTGAGTTTCACGATGGCGTCCTTTTCGTTGCGGACGATGCCGCTTTCGGTGATCTCGAGTTCGAGCCACATCGGGTCGAGTCCGCTTTTTTCGATGGTGTCGCGGATGCGGCGGATGAGATCGGGATGGCGGAATTCGAACGGCGATAGGTTGACCGATACTTTCTTCGGGACGAAGCCGTCGTCCTGCCAGGAGCGGTTCTGACGACAGGAGCGGAAGAGCATCTGTTCGCCGATGTCGACGATGATACCGTTCTGTTCGGCCAGAGGGATGAAGTGGTTCGGCAGGATCAGGCCGCTCGACGAGTTCCAGCGGATGAGCGATTCCATGCCGAGCAGGTAGCCGTAGCGGTCGACCTTGGGCTGGAAGTAGGGGACGAATTCATCGTGGGTCACCGCGTCGCGGAGCATCCGTTCGAGCGTCACCCGTTCGGTCATGTCGGCGTTGAGTTTTTCGTCGAAGAAGCGGTGCGCGCCGCCGCCCGCCTCCTTGACGGCGAACATCGCCGTTTCGGCGTGTTTTATGAGTTCTTCCGGAGACTTGGCGTCGAGCGGGAAGAAGCACAGACCGATGCTGGCCGATATGCGCACCTCCTCTCCCACGATCTGGAAGGGGCGTTCGACCGCCTCCCAGACCTTCTGGACGATGGTGAGGGTGTCCTCGACCCGGGCGATGTCGGACAGCAGGAGCATGAAGCGGTCGTCGCCGAAACGGCCGACCACATCCTGTTCGCGCACGATGCCGCGCAGCCGTTCGGCGAGTCCCGCCAGTATCGCGTCGCCGCCGGCGGTGCCGTAGATGCTGTTGATGTGTTTGAACTTATCGATGCCGATAGCCATCGCGGCGAAGATCTGGCCGCGGTTGCGCGCCTTCATGATCTCGACGCCGAGTCGCTGGGCGAAGGCGTCGCGGTTGGGGAGATTGGTGAGACGGTCGTGCGAGATGTAGAAGACCGCCTTCCGTTCGGTCTCGGAGAGTGTTTCCCGCATGTGTTCCCGCTGACGCGCCTCGTCGGCGAGTCGTGCGGCGGCCTCTTCCAAGCGGTGTTCCTTTTCGGCCAGCACGCGGCGTGCCTCCCGTTCAAGGGAGATGATCTGGGCGAGTCCTTTGGTCAAAAGACCGAAGCAGAGGGTGATGATGAGGTCGAGGAACAGGAAGATGATGCCGTAGAGAATCCACCGTTCGAGGCTTTCGACGCCGAACTGGAGGACCGACAGGTCGTTCCGCAGGAAATGGTAGGCAAGCAGGGCGAACAGGAGCGCGTTGGCGCCGAGCGCCGAGAGCGCCGCGTTGAAACTGATGAGCAGAGCGATGAGCGGCGGCAGGGAAAAAAGAGAAAGATAACTGACCGCGGGGGAACTCTGATAGAACACGCTCGAAAAGAAGATCATGAGGCCGATCCCCATCCGGATGCGGACCGGGATGCGGCGCAGAGCCATCACCGTCATCGCGACGGCGTAGGCGGCCACCGCCAGCAGCGTCGGAGAGAAGCGTCCTTCGGCGAAGGCGTCGTGCACCGTCAGAGCGCACAGGGCGAGGCCGACCACGAGCGCCAGCGGATAGATGATGGTGAACAGTTGTTCGCGCCAGCGGTCGAGATCCTGTTCGGGGTCGTAGCGGCTCACCTCGAGGAGGTGGTCCCTGAACTCGATCAGAGGTCTGAGCAACCGTCCGAGCATCAGTTCCCCCGTCCGGCGAGATAGCGGTCGACGAGCGCCGCGGCAAGACCGGTGTAGGCGGCCGGCGTCAGGGCCCGGAGCCGGTCGCGGTCGGTCGCGGGCACCTTGGTCAGAGTGTCGATGAAGCGGCCGAGGGCGACGGCATCCATCCGTTCGCCGCGGGTGAGCTCCTTGAGCCGCTCATAGGGTCTTTCTTCGCCGTGCATCCGCATGACGGTCTGTATCGCCTCGGCGAGCAGTTCGGGATTCATTTCGAGATCGGCGCGGAGGGCCGGTTCGTTCAGTTCCAGTTTGCCGAGACCTTTCTTCGTACTCTTCAGGGCGATGAGCAGATGGCCGAAGACCGTACCGAGATTGCGCAGGGTGGTGCTGTCGGTGAGGTCGCGCTGGAAACGGCTGACGAGCAGTTTCTCCGAAAGATGCCCCATCAGGGCGACCGCCATCCCGCAGTTCCCCTCGCTGTTCTCGAAGTCGATCGGGTTGACCTTGTGCGGCATCGTGGAGGAGCCCACCTCGCCGGCGACGGTCCGTTGCCGGAAATAGCCGAGCGATATGTAGCCCCAGAGGTCGCGGTCGAGATCGACGACGACCTGAGCGGCGCGGAGGAGCGTCTGCAGCAGTTCGGCTATATGGTGGTAAGGATTTATCTGGGTCGTGTAGAGGAGCGGGGTCACCCCCAGTTTCTCGCTCAGGAACCGTTCCGAGGCGCTGATCCAGTCGATCTTCGGCAGGGCGACGGCGTGGGCGTTGAAGTTGCCGGTCGCGCCGTTCATCTTGGCCTCGGGACGCCAATCGCGGAGCTTCGTTATCTCGCGGTCGAGCCGGGAGGCGAACACGACGAACTCCTTGCCGACGGTCGTGGGGCTCGCCGGCTGGCCGTGGGTGCGCGCCATCATCGGCACCGCGCGCCACTGCTTGGCGTTCTGTTCGAGCGTACCCCGCAGTTCCCCGAGTTGCCCGAGCAGCACATCGCGGCCGTCGCGGAGCATCAGGGCGTAGGCGGTGTTGTTGATGTCTTCCGAGGTGCAGGCGAAGTGGACCCATTCGCCGAAACGGGAAAGTCCCGCCGCGGTCAACTGTTCTTTGAGATAGTACTCCACCGCCTTCACATCGTGATTGGTCTTCTTCTCGAACTCCTTGACCAGCTTCGCCGATTCCAGATTGCAGCCGCGCGCTATCGCCCGGATCGCTTCGAGGTCGCCGCCGCCCGCCGGCGCGACCGCCAGATCGTCGAGCAGGAATTCGAGCCAGAGCGCCTCGACCTCCACCCGTCGCCGTATCAGACCGTATTCCGAAAAGATGTCGCGCAGTTCTTCGACCTGTTTCGCATAGCGGCCGTCGATCGCCGAAAGGGAGCGGAGTTTCTGCATCGGATACCTCGGAAAGAGAACGTGCCCGATTATACACCGGAAGAAAGAAAAAAGCCACAAGTACTTTTACTTGCAAAAAAGCGCACCTTCCGTTATCCTTCCGATGCGTTGTATCCGTTATGTAAGGGAGGAAAAGATGCGGTATCTCTGGTCGCTGGCGATCCTTTCAACGGTCCTGCTGTGCATCGCGTGCGGCGAGGACGACTGTTACTACTGCGGCAAAGACATCACCGGCGGCGTCAGCCAAGGGGCCGATGTGCCGGTCATACCGAAAGATTCCGATGTCCCTGCGGCCGACGGCTATACGGACAGCGGGGAGGATGAGGATGCCGTTATCAACGATGAAATAACCGATGCGGACCTGTTGCCGACCGAGAACATGGTGCTCGTCGAGGCGACCACCTTCATGATGGGTTGCGAAGAGGATGTCGATCCGGACTGCGCCGATACCAAATCAACGCCGCGGCACGAAGTGTCGGTTCCCGGCTTCGAGATCGATGTCCACGAGGTGACCAAGGGAGAATATGAGGCCTGCATAGAGTCGGGTGTCTGCGCGAACGATCCCGACGACGGGCTCCTTCTCTTTAAGATCAACGACGGAGAGAACCCGTTCTGTGTCCTGATGGGGGCATCGGGCGCATCGTTCCCCGCGAACTGCATCACCTGGGAAGGGGCGCGCACCTACTGTGAATGGGTCGGTAAGCGGTTGCCGTCCGAGGCCGAATGGGAACTCGCGGCGCGCGGCGACGACGAGAACAACTATCCGTGGGGAGACGCCCCGGCGCCGAGTTGCGACAACACCGTCATGGAGGCGAGCGACTGGGGCTGCGACAGCGGGCTATCGATGCCGGTCGGCAGTAAACCCGAAGGGGTGAGCCCGTACGGTCTGTATGATATGGCGGGCAATGTGTGGGAATGGGTCGAGGACGACTGGCATGAAGGGTACGATGATACCGGGCTGGCAACGCCCCGCCCCGATGACGGTACGGCATGGGTCGATGCGGAACGGCCGGCGAATCGCGTTATCCGCGGCGGTTCGTTCATGATAGGCGCCGACGAGATATTCGAATTCCTCTCCTACGCCCATTACGGCAGTCCGGCCGAAGATCCCGGTGTCTCGCGCGGATTCCGCTGCGCCCGGTAGGGCTCTATTCGGCTTTCTTGCCGGTCTCTTTGCCGAGTTCCTTGACCTGATCGATGAAGTCGTCCACGTCCTTGAATTCGCGGTAGACGCTCGCGAAGCGGACATAGGCGACCTTGTCGAGTTTCTGGAGGTGCTTCATCACCAGTTCGCCGATGACCTGCGACGATATCTCGCGCCGTTCGAGTTCCTGCACCGTCCGTTCTATCTCTTTGACCACATTTTCTATCTGTTCCTGCGAAACGCTCCGCTTGCGGCAGGCGATCTCGAGGCTGCGGGTCACCTTGGTCCGGTCGAACGGTTCGCGGACATCGTTCTTCTTGATCACCTGCGGCATCACCTCTTCGATCCGTTCGTAGGTGGTGAAGCGGTGGGAGCAGGTGAGACATTCGCGGCGGCGGCGGATCTCGCCGAAATCCTTTATCGCCCGGCTGTCGATGACCTT
>CALMRE010000042.1 GCA_937871295.1 uncultured bacterium
ATGGACAAAAAGGAACTACACGCGCTTCTGCGGAAACTGCCCGGCGTCGATCAGGTGCTGGGGAGTGAAAAGATCAAAGAGGAAACCACGCGCTGCGGCGCGGAACTGGTGCGGTTCATCGTGCGCGGCGTCATCGACGGGGCGCGCACCGAGATACTGGCGACCGGCCGTCCGGTCGAAGGGGAGGATATCGTGAAGAAATGCGTTGAAACGATCGCCTGCATGACGCGGCCGCATCTCAAGGAGGTGGTGAACGCCACCGGCATCGTCATCCACACCAACCTCGGCCGCGCGCCGCTCGGCCCGAAGGTGCTGGCCGATATCGCCGGGGTGGTGACCGGCTACTCGAACCTCGAATACGACCTCGATGCGATGCAGAGAGGTCACCGCGCCGACCATGTGACGCCGCTCCTCACCTTCCTGACCAAGGCCGAGGACGCGGTGGTGGTCAACAACAACGCCGCCGGCATCATGCTCGCGCTGGCCGTCATCGCCAAGGGGCGGGAGGTCATCATCTCGCGCGGCGAACTGGTCGAGATCGGCGGTTCGTTCCGGATACCGGAGATACTGGCCGCATCGGGGGCGGTCATGGTGGAGGTGGGCACCACCAACAAGACGCGTCTTTCTGACTTTGAAAAGGCGATAACGCCCAACACCGCCCTCATCATGAAGGCGCACCGCTCCAACTTCGACATGATCGGCTTCACCGAAGAGGCGCCGGTCGGCGAATTGGCGGCGCTCGCCCACCGTCACGGCCTGCCGTTCCTCTACGATATCGGGTCGGGGCTCATCCGGCGGCCGCGGGGACTGCCGCTCGAGGGGGAGCCCGATGTCGCCTCGGCCGTCGCCGACGGCGCCGATCTGGTGGCCTTCAGCGGCGACAAACTGCTGGGCGGGCCGCAGGCGGGCATCGTCGCGGGGCGGCGCGAACTCATCGCGCGGCTGAAAGAGGCGCCGATGATGCGGGCGCTCCGGGTCGACAAGCTGACCCTCGCGGTCCTTTCGAGCGTCATCAGAAGTTACTTCAGCGACGAGTCGCTCCGGCGCGATCTGCCGCTCTTCGCGATGCTGGAACAGTCGGAGGAACGGCTGAAGGAGAAGGCGGCGATGCTGCTGAAAGCATTGCAGGCGGAGAATGTGACGGCGAAAATGGTGCAAAGCGTCGGGCGGTGCGGCGGCGGGACCCTGCCGTCGCTCGAACTGCCGAGCCGCGCGGTCCAGATACTGTCGGGGAAAGGGGCGCAGAAGGAGCGGTCGCTTTTCGCTGAACGCCTGTTCGCCGCCCTCCACCGGTGCGAACGGCCCATCGTCGCGGTCCTGCGGCAGGGCGAAATATTGTTCGATGTGCTGACGCTTTCCGCGGCCGATATCCCGTATGTCGCCGCCGAAACGGCGCGCATCCTGCGGGAAGAGCCATGAAACATCTCATCATGGGGACGGCCGGTCATGTCGATCACGGCAAGACCGCGCTCATCAAGGCGCTCACCGGCTTCGACTGCGATACCCACAAGGAGGAGCAGCAGCGCGGCATCACCATCCATCTCGGCTTCACTCACCTTGACCTCGGGGCGGGAGATACGCTGGGCATCGTCGATGTGCCGGGGCACCGCGATTTCATCCACACGATGGTGGGCGGCGCGAGCGGCATAGACTTTGTCCTGCTGGTCATCGCGGCCGACGCGGGGATCATGCCGCAGACCTGCGAGCACCTCAACATCATGCGGATACTGGGGGTCCGGCACGGCATCATCACCCTTACCAAAAGCGATCTGGCCGACGAGGAGTTGCGCGAGATCGTGAAGGAGGATATCGCCGCGCTGGCGCAGGGGACCTTCCTTGAGTCGGCACCCGTCGTCGCGGTGTCGGCCAAGACGGGCGAGGGGATGGAACTGCTGAAAGATACGATACGCCGGGTGATCGAACGGGTCGAGCCGCGGCCCGCGGGCGGCGTTTTCCGGCTCTTCATCGACCGGCTCTTCACCGTCGCCGGACACGGGACGGTCGCCACCGGATCGGTGGTCAGCGGCACGGCGCGGGTGGGCGACGCGCTCCATCTCCTGCCGGGGGACGACGATCCGTTCCGCGTCCGGCGGCTCGAACGGCACGGCGCCGAGGTCGCGGAGGTGGTGGCGGGCGACCGCGCATCGCTCAATCTCGTCGGGTTCGACCGGGAACGGTTCCGGCGCGGCATGGTGCTGGCCGACCGGCCGCTGCGCGCTACCGATCTTATCGACGCCGAACTCGAGATCTACGAGCCGGGGGTGACGCTCGGCCGCTGGTCGCAGGTGAGTTTCCATGTCGGCACCTACGAACGGCAGGCGCGGATGCACCTCATCGATCGCGACACCGTCACGGCGGGGGAACGGGCGCTGGTGCAGGTCCATCTGCCCGAGCCGGTCATCCTCCAGCACGGCGACCGCTTCGTCATCCGCAACAGTTCCGACGAATGGACGCTCGGCGGCGGCGCGGTGGTCGATATCGCTCCGCTCCATCACCGCCGTCCGAAAGATGAGGTGGTCGCGGCGGTGGGGAAACTGACCGCCGGGAAACTGGCCGACCTCATCGCGGAGCAGGTGCGCAAGTTCCACCGCGCCACGACCGCCGCCGAGATGGCCGGGACGATGAATCTCACGGTCGATACGGTGCGCGAAAGCCTCGGCAAGCGGATCGCCGACGACATCGTTTCGCTGGAGGAAAAGGGGGAGATGCTTCTCTACACCAAAGAGGGGATGGAGGAGTTGCGGAAAGGGGCATTGAAGGCGGTCCAGCAGTTCAGAAAGGAGAACCCGCTGTCGGTGCGCGGCGCCAATTTCGACGAGATACGGGGGGCGCTCCGGATAGACCGCGACACCGCCGGCGAGGCGTTCCTGCGAGCCGTCCTGCGCGGGCAGGTCGAAAAGGGAAAACTGAAGGAGAAGGAAAAGACCTATCTGCCGCCGCACGATCTGGGCGACATCGACGAGAAACTGCGCGGCCACATCGAGGCGATCGGCGGCTATATCCGGGAATGCGGCATGCAGGTGCCGCTCATGAGCGTGATGAAGGAGACGGCGGCCAAACGGCGGATGAGCGACAAGGAACTGGTGCAGGTGCTCCTCCATCTTGCCGCGACCGGCGCGATCTGCCGCATGGGCGACGAGGTGATCGACCGCGCGGTGGTCGACGCCTGCCGCGCGAAACTGATCGCGCATCTGGAGAAAAGCGGCGAAGGGATATCGGTCGCCGGGTTCCGCGATCTCACCGGCGGGAACCGGAAATCGTCGCTACTCCTGCTCGCGCTGTTCGACAACGAGAAACTGACCCGGCGTGAGGGCGACCTGCGTTTTCTTGCGAAAAAGAACTGAAGTAACGGAGGGAAAGATGACCATGCCGACCGTCGACGCACGGGGCCAGTTGTGCCCCAAACCGCTGATACTCGCCAAAAAGGCGCTGAACGACCCGGCGACCGGACCCGAATTCATCCTGCTCATCGACAACGCGACGGCGCGGGAGAATGTCGAGCGGTTCCTTTCCGACAACGGCGTATCGTTCACCACCGCGCAGAAGGGGAGCGAATACCACCTCACCGTGTCGCGCAGCGGCAAAGCGGTCACCGCGCCCACCGAGGGGTACTGCTCCGACAGCCCCGCGACGACCACGGGGACGCATATGGTCTGCATCGCCGGCGAGACGATGGGGCGGGGCGATGAGACGCTCGGCGCGATCCTGATGAAGGGGTTCGTCAACACGATAAAAGAGATAGAGCCGCTCCCGCGCCGCATCGTTTTCTACAACGGCGGGGTGAAACTGGCGATCGAGGGTTCGCCGGTGCTTCCGGCGCTGAAAGAGTTGGAGTCGCGCGGCGTCGAACTGCTCATCTGCGGCACCTGCGCCGATTTCTACACGGTGAAGGAGAAGGTGGCGGTCGGCCGGATATCGAACATGTACGACATCCTCGGGGCGCTCACCGGCGCGTCGAAGATCGTGTGTCCGTGAAGGATGCCATGAACGGGCGCAACACCTATTTCGACAACGCCGCGACCTCGTTCCCCAAGCCGCCGGAGGTGGCCGCCGGGATGGCGCGCTACCTCAACGAGATGGGGGGGAGTTACGGCCGGAGCGCCCACGCCCGGACGGTGGCGGTGTCGCGGCTGGTGGAGGAGACGCGGACGCTTCTTGCGGCGCGGATCGGCGTCACGCAGGCGGCCCATCTGATCTTCACCCATAACGCCACCCACGCGATCAACATCGCGCTCAAAGGGTTCCCGTTCGCGGGGGGCGCGGTGCTGGTCTCTCCGCTCGAACACAACGCCGTGATGCGGCCGCTCAGCCGGATCGCCGCCGAGCGCGGGCTCACCATCCGCACCCTTCCCGCCCATCCCGACGGGACGGTCGATATCGACCGGATCGGCGCGGTGCTCTGCGACCGGACCGAACTGGTGATCGTGAACCATGAGAGTAATGTGAACGGCGTTATCCAGCCCATCGCGGAGATCAAACGGCGCATCGGCGCGGTCCCGCTCCTTCTCGACGCGGCGCAGTCGGCCGGTCATGTCGCGATAGCGGCGGAGCGCGACGGCATCGACATGGTCGCCATCACGGGGCATAAGGGACTTCTCGGGCCGACCGGCACCGGAGCCCTCTACCTGAAAGATCCCGGCCGCATCGCGCCGCTCATCGACGGTGGCACCGGCAGTAATTCGGAACAGTTCGAGATGCCCGGCTTCCTCCCCGATAAATTCGAGGCGGGGACCCCGAACATCGCCGGTATCTGCGGCCTGCGGGAAGCGCTTCTCCACCGCCCCGATCCGCGCCATGCCGCCGCCGACCTTTTCGCTTTGCTGGAGGAACTGGAACGGATACCGGGCCTGCGGGTCTTCCGCGCCGCCGACCGGGAACGGCAGGGAGCACTTTTTTCCTTCGTGAGCGAAACGATGGATGTCGCCCTTTTCGGCCGCCGCCTGCACGACGAGTTCGGCATCGAGACGCGCATCGGGCTCCACTGCGCACCGGCGGCCCACCGCCACATTGGGACCTTCCCCGACGGGACGGTCCGCGCGGCGTTCTCGCCCTACCATACCGCCGACGATATCGCGTATCTGTTGACCGCGGTGAGAAAGGTGCAGACAGGATGATACTGTTCCTCTTCGAATCGACCCACGCGGTCATCGCGGCCGAGAAACGGTGCGGCGACGCGGGTATCTCCTGCGCCGTCATCCCGGTGCCCCGGTCGATATCGTCGCAGTGCGGCCTTTGTATCGAGGCGGCGGCGGCCGACCGCGAAAGGGTGTCGGCGCTCCTGCGGGAGGGGGGCATCGTATTCTCCATTCACGAAGAGTATGTGAAGTGAGGTGACCGTGGAAAAGAAATTCGACCTGTTGACCACCGTCGAGTACGGCGGTTGTTCGGCGAAACTGCCGGCGCAGATGCTCGACGCGCTTCTTGCGGCGCTTCCCGCCACGCGCCACGAGTCGCTGATCGTCGGGACCGAAACGGGCGACGACGCGGCGGTCTGGAAACTGGACGACGAAACGGCGCTCATCCATACGGTCGATTTTTTCCCGCCGATCTGCGGCGATCCGTACGAATTCGGCCGGATCGCGGCGACAAACGCCCTTTCCGACATTTTCGCGATGGGCGGCCGACCGCTGACGGCGCTCAACCTCGTGTCGTTCCCCTCGGCGCGGATCGACATCGCGGTGCTCGGCGAGATACTGCGTGGCGGCGCCGATGCGGTGGCCGAGGCGGGGGCGGTGATCGGCGGCGGCCATACCATCAACGATTTCCCGCCCAAATACGGACTTGCGGTGACCGGCATCGTCCATCCCGACCGGATCATCCGCAACTGCGCCGCGCGGCCCGGCGACGCGCTCATCCTCACCAAACCGCTCGGGACCGGCACCCTTGTCGCGGGACATCGGATCGGCGAGGCGTCGGCGGAACACTACCGCGCCGCGCTCGATACGATGATGCAACTCAACCGGGCCACCGTGCCGATCATGCAGGAACACCGCGTCCGTTGCGCCACCGACATCACCGGCTTCGGACTCCTCGGCCATGCGTTCGGTATGGCGAAGGGGAGCGGCGTCACCATCGAGATACGGGCTTCGGCGGTGCCGTTCCTGCCGGGCGCCTACGAACTTACCGAAATGGGGTGCATCCCCGGCGCCGCCTTCAACAACCTCAAGCGGGTCGAGGAGGCGACGCTGTTGGCCGAAGGACTCGACTACAGCCGCAAGATGCTCCTGTGCGATCCGCAGACCTCCGGCGGTCTGCTCATCTGCTGCGACGGTGAAAAGGTCGACGCGATGCTTGCGGAACTCAAGGCGGCCGGGTACCCGTACGCTGCTCTCATCGGCATGGCCCGGGAGTTCCGGAAAAGCCTTTTATTGGATATTCTCAAATAATATCAAATAATTATTAAGCAATTTAGCCCCGACAGAGATGTTGTCATCTCTGGTTGTATTTGTTTCAGTTCGTATATAAATATATATTTGAGTATTGCAACCTTTTTAACTATCCGTAAATACTTGACATTCTTTTCTATTTTTATTATAAGTTTGATGTTCTGTGCGTTTCATTTACACCTATATACGAGGAGGACTGCATGAGTTTTGAATCAACCAGAGTGAAGGAACTTCTTCAGGACTACGCGCCTGAGAAGGGGAACCTGATGGCGGTGCTGCACAAGATCCAGAAGGAGTGCGGCAATCACCTGTCCGACGAGACGCTCAAAGAGGTCGCCAAGACCACCGGCATCCCGCTGAACCGGCTGTACGGTTTCGTGTCGTTCTACACGATGCTGTCGACCGAACCCAAGGGACGCCACATCATCCGCGTCTGCAAAGACGGTCCCTGCAACTTCGCGGGCGGCTGGGCCACGGCCGAACTGCTGGGAAAGGAGCTCGACATCGAGATCGGCGAGACGACCGAGGACGGCCGCTTCACCCTTGAGGAGACCGCCTGCCTCGGTACCTGCACGGCAGCCCCGGCGATCATGATCGACGACGAGATCCACGCCAATGTGTCTCCCGAGAAGCTCGGCGAGATACTGAAGAAGTATAAGTAAGGGGGACCACATGAACTACAACGCGAAGATACTTTCCGCCGATAAGGACCATGTGCTCCTGAAGAATGTCGGCAAGATCGACCCGATGAGCATCGACGCCTACCTCAAGGCGGGCGGCTACGAAGGGCTCAAGAAGGCGCTTGCGATGGACCCGAAGAAGGTCATCGACGAAGTGAGCGATTCGGGACTGCGCGGCCGCGGCGGCGCCAACTTCCCGACCGGCCGTAAATGGACCTTCACGGCGGGCGCGAAGGCCGACCAGAAGTACATCATCTGCAACGCCGACGAAGGCGAACCGGGCACCGTGAAGGACCGCGTCCTGATGGAAGGCGATCCGCACCAGATGATCGAAGGGATCGTGATCGGCGCCTACGCCATCGGCGCGACCAAGGGTTTCGTCTACATCCGCGGCGAATACCGCAAGTCGATAGCGACCATCACCAAGGCCATCGCCGACGCCGAGAAGAAGAACTTCCTCGGTAAGGGCATCCTCGGCTCCAAGTTCGACTTCGAACTGCGGGTCGTTGAGGGCGGCGGCGCGTATGTCTGCGGCGACGAGACGGCGCTCATCGAATCGATCGAAGGGAAGCGCGGCGAACCGCGTATGAAACCCCCGTTCCCGCCGGTGGTGGGACTCTGGGGCAAACCGACCATCGTCAACAATGTCGAGACGCTCGCCAATGTGCCGCACATCATCAAGAACGGCGCGGCGTGGTTCACCAAGAAGGGTCCGGCCGGTTCGCCGGGCACCAAGATATTCATGCTCGTCGGCGATGTCAATGAGCCGGGCGTGGTCGAGACCACCTTCGATCATACTCCCAAAGATATCGTCGAGAAGTTCGGTAAAGGCGTCGACGGCGGCTTCAAGTTCGCCCAGATCGGCGGCTCGTCGGGGAACCTCTTCACCGCCGACATGATGACCAACCCCATGACCTACGAGCGGATGGCCGAGATGAAGGTCTCCTACGGCACCGGCTCGATCTTCGTCGCGAACGAGACCCGCAATGTGGTCGAGTTCCTGTCGACCGTCGCCGAGTTCTTCGAGCACGAATCGTGCGGCAAGTGCACCCCGTGCCGCGAAGGTACGCATCGCATCAGCCAGATCATGGAAAAGTTCGAGTTCGGCGAGGGGACCATCAGCGACCTCGACCTGCTTGAAGAGCTCGCGCTCGTCATGAAAAAGGCATCGCTCTGCGGCTGCGGCCAGGCCTGCGTCAATCCGTTCCTTGACGCGCTCAAGAACTTCAAGGGCGAGATCCTTGCCAACTAAAGGAGGAGATAGATGACCAATAGAGTTAAACTTTCCATCGACGGGATGCAGATAGAGGTCCCGGCCGATTTCACGATCATGCAGGCGGCCAAGACCGTCGGCATCGAGATCCCGGCGCTCTGCTGGCACAACGACCTCCGCGAGGAGGGGAACTGCCGCGTGTGCGTCGTCGAGGTCGAAGGCCAGCCCACCTACCAGCCCTCGTGCGCCTACAAGGTCGCCGACGGGATGAAGGTGAAGGTCAACAGCCCCGAACTGCTGAGGGCGCGCAAGATGGTGCTTGAGCTGATCCTCAGCCGCCACAACATGGATTGCCTCAACTGCGAGCGCAACACCCACTGTGAGCTCCAGACGCTTGCCGACAAGTACGGCATGCGCAATAACCGCTTCGAGAACGAACCCGAATGGCGCGCCATCGACAATTCCAGCGTCGTCGTGCGCGACACCTCGAAGTGCATCAACTGCGGCCGCTGCATCCGCGCCTGCAACGAGGTCCAGACCGCTTACGCCCTCGACTGGGACGGCCGCGGCCACCAGAAGATAGCCTCCACCACCGCCAACAAGCCGCTTGCCGACACCACCTGCATCAACTGCGGTCAGTGCATCAATGTGTGTCCGACCGGCGCCCTCATGGAGCGCGACGACACGGGTAAAGTGTGGGAATGGATCAACGATCCCGAGATCCACACCGTCGTCCAGACCGCCCCGGCGATCCGCGCCTCGGTCGGCGAAGCCTGCGGCCTTCAGCCCGGCTACCTTTCGGCCGGCAAACTGGCGGGCGTCCTCAAGATGCTCGGTTTCGACCGCGTGATGGACACCAACTTCACCGCCGATCTTACGATACTTGAAGAAGGGACCGAATTCCTCACCCGCGTCACCAAGGCGGTCAAGGACGGCGACAAATCGGTCGCTCTCCCGCTCATCACCTCCTGCTCACCGGGCTGGATCAAGTTCATGGAGACCTTCGAGGCCGACTTCATCCCGAATATCTCCTCCTGCAAGTCGCCCCAGCAGATGTTCGGCGCCCTTGCCAAGACCTACTACGCCGAAAAGGCGAAGATAGACCCGAGCAAGATCCGCGTCATCTCCATCATGCCCTGCACCGCGAAGAAATTCGAGTGCGACCGTCCCGAGATGTGCGACAGCGGCTATCAGGATGTCGATGTGGTCCTTACGACCCGCGAACTCGGCCGCATGATCAAGCTCCACGGCATCAACTTCGATATGGTCAAGGAAGTGAAGTGGGACGATCCGATGGGCATCTCCACCGGCGCGGCCGACATCTTCGCCAACACCGGCGGCGTCATGGAAGCGGCTCTCCGCACCGTGTACGAACTGGTCACCGGCGACCCGATCCCGACCATGAACTTCACCCCGGTCCGCGGCTTCGGGCTGGACGACCACGGCACCATCACCGCGAAGGAAGCGGCGATCACGATAGAGAAAACGGCGAAGGGCTACGAGTTCCTCAAGGGCGTCACCGTGAAGGTGGCGGTCGCCCATTCGACCGGCGCGGCGCGCCGTCTGTTCGACGCGATGCGGAAGGGCGAGAAATCCTTCCACTTCATCGAGATCATGGGCTGTCCCGGCGGTTGCGTCGGCGGCGGCGGCCAGCCCCGGCCGACCTCGTGGAAGATCAAGGCGGAGCGGGCGGCGGCCATCTACAAAGAGGACGACAGCCGTGAACTGCGTAAGTCGCATGTCAACCCCGGCATCACTCAGATCTACGCCGAGTTCCTTGAGAAGCCCAACAGCCACAAGGCGCACGAACTTCTCCATACCCACTACCACGCCCGCGACAGCATCCGCTAGACCCGAAACACTTCCATTCTGCGGGGCGCTCCGCGAGGGGCGCCCTTTTTTCCCGACTGCCGCGATTAGTTGACAGAACGAGGTCGACATGGTACCATCGGTCGTCGCTTTCTTTTATGAAAGGAGGATCGGATGAATGTGAATTATTCTTTCAAGGGTCTTGACCACAGCATGGGGCTGAAGGAGTATGCCGAGAAAAGACTGACCAAACTGGAAAAACTGATCACGCAGAACACGCAGGTCGAGGTTTTTTTCGTAAAAGACAAGAATGACAAGAAGACCGAGATCAAGCTGAATCACAACGGGAACGACTATTTTGCCGTTGAGACGAGCGCCGAATTCGATCAGTCGATAGATTTCTGTGTTGACAAGATCGCAAAACAGATTAAAAAGGCCAAGGAGAAAATGGTCGATCGCCGCGGGCGGTGATCGTCCCCGGATGGGCGGGTAGCTCAGTTGGATAGAGTGTTGGCCTCCGAAGCCAAAGGTCGTGGGTTCGATCCCCGCTCCGCCTACCATCTTTTTTTTCTCTTCCTCATGCTTTTCACGGTCGACGCCCCGGCGGCCGACCTCTACCTGAACGACGCGAAGGAGCTTTCGGCCTGTTTCGAACTGGTCGACTACCGGCTCGACGATCCGTCGGTGCCGCCCCTCTACAATGCCTATATGCCCGACGGGATGGGGGAGCTCGGCGACGGCGAACGGATACGGCTCTTCATCCGGGTCCTCCTGCCGCTCATACTGCGCGAGAACGGCCGGATCGAACAGGAGGCGCGTCGTCTGGAAAGTGTCGCCGCGCAGGGGTCCCCGGCGGTCGATGAGGAACGCTTTTTCCGGGCGACCGCGGTGAAATACCGGTCGATCGAACGGAAGGAGGAGAACGGCGAACTCGATGCCGACCGTCGCGCCGCCATCGTTGCCGATCTGCGCCTCAAGATACGACCGGTCGATCCAGCCATCGCGCTGGGGATAGCGGCGCTCGAATCGGGATGGGGCACCTCCCGTTTCGTGGAGGAGGGGAACAATCTTTTCGGCCACACCGCGGTCCATGCGTGGAAGGGTATCCAGCCGCTCAAATGGAGCGGCGCCGGGCGGAACATCAAGCGGTTCGAGACCATCGGCGATTCGCTGACCCGCTTCATGCTCAACCTGAACCGGAACCGCGCCTATCAGCGCTACCGTTTCTACCGGGAACTTCTGCCGGCAGTGCCGCTGGTTCAGGCCGACGGATTCTCGAACTACTCGCGAATAGGAGCCGACTACACTGTGCGCCTCAAACTGCTCATGAAAAGGTTCGGGCTTCTCCGGTTCAGCGCCTACCGGCTCGCCGGTGAAGAGCGGGCGCTGGCGATAGACCGTATCGCCGCACCGTATCTGCCTTGAAGCGCGAAAAATTGACACTCCGCCGCCGGAGGCTATAATCGGCCCCGGAACGCGATCCATCGAGGGGGAACGACCGGTGACCGACAAGACGACCTTGCGTCTGGAATACAAGAAATTCAACACCTTCCTGTTCGACTATCTTCGCTCCATCAGCCGCGGCTGGATATTCATGAAGATGCGCCATAAATACCCGGTCGGCGCCGATCTTTCCTTCGTCATCACCTCCTCCGGCCTTGAAAAGCCGCTCACCATTCCCGGCACCGTCACCTATCACGGTCAGAACGACGAGGGGAAGGAGGGGGTCGGTATCCGCCTGAAACTCGAGGGCGAGGCGGCGGCCAATCTGCGCCGTACGATAGGAGATACCTGCCGCGAACTGTTCGGCGAACGACTCGCCGGACGAATACTCGCCATCGCGGAGTCCCATGAAGAAACCGGCCGGTGAGGAAAAAGGCCGCTATTGCGTGCTGGACGACGATACCGCCTTTCTGGAGGTGGCGCGCGGCCAGTTGTCGGAGGCGCTTCCGGGCGTTGCCGGACTGTTCACCGCCGATCCGGAGGTCGCGCTTACCTATGCCCGGAACGATCCGCGTCTGCTCTATGTCATAGATATCCGGCTCGGCGACAAGAACGGCATCGATATCTACCATGACATCACCCGTATCTCGCCGCGGGCCCGCGTCATATTCATCACCGGCGACACCGGCGGCATCGAATACGGCAGGATGCGAGAAAAGGCCCTTTCGCGCGGCGGCATCGATTTTATCGAGAAACCGATCAAGTGGCACGAACTCGCCATCAAGATGCAGAACCATCTGAAACTCATCGAATATCAGTTCGATCTCGAGGACCGGGTGGAGGAGCGGACGCGGATGCTTATCCACGCCGATCGCCTTGCGACCGTCGGTACGATGGTGAGTTCCATCGTCCATGAGGTCAATTCGCCGCTCACCTTCATCAAGGCGAATCAGGAGACGAGCCTGCTGGCGGTACAGCGGATACGCACGGAATGCGGCGATCCCGAAACAAGGCGGCTCATCGACGAGACGATCCTGCCGGGACTCACCGATTCGATACAGGGGGTGCGGCAGATAGAGGAGCTGCTTCGGTCGTTCCGCCGTTTCTATAAACAGGAAAAGACGCTCACCGCGATAGATCTCCTGTCGATAATCGACGATGTGAAGACCCTCACCATATACAACATCAGGAAACAGGCGATCACGCTGAACATCGTCAACCGTTCGCGTGAACCGCTCGAAGTATGGGGCAACAAGCAGGAACTCATTCAGGCGGTCACCAACATCGTCAACAACGCGATAGACGCCTTCGAGGGGACCGGGGTCAAACCGCGCCGCATCGAGATCACGCTCGACCGGAGCGACGACAATCTGGTCATGACCATAGCGAACAACGGCCCGAAGATAACGCAGGAGATCGCCGACAACATCTTCCAGCCCTTCCTGACCACCAAGAGCGAAGAGAAGGGGACCGGACTGGGGCTGGCCATCGTCAGACAGATCATGAAGGGGATGGGGGGCGACATCGTCATGCGCAATAAGCAGGACGACCGACAGCTGGTCGAGTTCGTCTGCACCATACCGCTCTATCGCGACCGCAAACGGAGTAAATGATATGAAGATAAGCGCGTTGATACTGGCGGCGGGGAAGGGTACGCGGATGCGCTCCGAGACCCTGCCGAAGGTCATGCATCCGGTGTCGGGCTACCCCGTCATCGGGTGGATACTCGACGCGGTCGCCCCGTTCGGCGGCGCCCATCTGGTGGTGGGCCATATGCGCGAACAGGTCGAAGCCTTCGTCCGCGCGAACTATCCTGGCGTCCGCTTTTCGGTCCAGCAGGAGCAGGACGGTACCGGCGGCGCGGTGCGGTGCGCCTTCGCCGGGGCCGATCCCGAGGCGACCCACTTCCTGATCCTGCCCGGCGACACCCCGCTTTTGAAGACCGATACGCTTGAACGGCTCGTCGCCGTCTATGAGCGGGAGCGGGCCGACCTTGCGCTCATCACCTGTATTCTCGACGATCCGGCCCGCTACGGCCGTATCCAGCGGTCGCGCGGAGAGGTGGTGGGTATCGTCGAATACAACGACGCCACCGAGTCGGAGCGGCGCATCACCGAGGTGAACAGTGGCGTCTATCTGGCGTCGCGGGAACTGCTCGCCGAGGCGTTGCCGCGTCTGACCAATTCGAACGCGAAAAGGGAGTACTACCTGACCGATATCGTCGCCTTTGCCGCCGCCCGCAAGGCGACGGTTGCCGCCTGCGTCGACGACGACTTCATGTCGCTGTCGGGGATCAATTCGCGGCTTGAACTCGCCGCGGCCGATGCGGTGATGCAGTCACGGATCAAAAGCGCCCTCATGGAGAGCGGCGTCACGATGCTCCTTCCCGATACCAGCTACATCGAGCGCGGCGCGGTGGTCGGTCCCGACACCGTCATCCACCCCGGCGCCTACCTTACCGCCGACGCCGTCATCGGCGCCGGCTGCACCATCGGGCCGCATACGGTGGTCCGCGGCGCCGTTCCCAATGGCGCGACGCGCTAAGCGAACTCATTTCCGATCTCGCGAAAAAAGAGTTGACAACGGCGACCTCTTTAAGTACACATACGGGTCGTGTGGGCGATTGACTCAGTTGGTAGAGTGTCTGCGTCACATGCAGAAAGTCACAGGTTCGAGTCCTGTATCGCCCACCATCTTTTTCCCGACCGACCACTCTTGAGGGAGGACAGCATGGCCGTCAAGGTAGCCGAAGAATTCCTGGTTCACATCAAAGTGCTCGACGATCAGCACGCACAGCTGTTCGACCTCATCGACCGGCTCAACACCGCCATCGTGTCGGGCAAGGGGCGCGAGGGTGTGGAGAAGACGCTTGCCGAACTCTGCGACTACGCCCATGTCCACTTCGAAGAAGAGGAAGGGCTCATGAAGAAGGCGGGCTACGCCGCTCTGTCGGCCCACCGGGTCGCCCACCGCGATTTCATCGCGAAGGTCGAGGGGTGGATGAAGGATGCGGCCGCCGGCCGGAAGCAGACCCTCACCGGCGAGATCGCCGCGTTCCTCAACGACTGGCTCCGCAAGCACATTCGCATCGCCGATCAGCAGTATGTCGGCCTTCTGCACGCGAAAGGCATCAAGTAATAATTCCCGACGGTTCCTAAAAAGTTCTTGACAACGGCCGAAAGTGTGCTATTTTGCTTTCCGACCTTTTGAGTTTTTTGTTCAAGAGGGTCGAAAGGTTGTTTTGAAATGAGCTTTGATGTTGACAAAATCGTATCAGATAGCAGAAAAGGGAGGAAAAGCATGAGAGGGTTCCTTGTTCTGGGGTTGGTGGTGGTCGGTGCGTGGAACGGCATGATGGCGCAGGAACAGCTGACGCTTGATCAGTGCGTGGCGGAGAGTTTGAAGGAAAGTGAACTGCTGCGCTCCTCCGACGCATCGCTTGAGGCGGCGCAGTATGACGCCAACAGCACCTTCTGGAGTTATTTCCCGACGGCCACGGTGAGCGCGAACTACCTGAAACTCTATTTCGAGCCGGAACCCCAGTCGGTCGAGTTGACGCCGGACATTTCGGGACTTAATGCGGATCAGTTGGAGGTCCTCCTCAAAGTGGGAGAGATGTTCACCCCGATGTCGGGGGCCTTTTCGATACCGGAATGGTCGCGGACGGTGGACATCACCATTTCCCAGCCGGTGACGCCGCTGTGGAGCGTCTGGAAGGGGCACGATGCCAAAAAACTCGCCGCCGATATCGAGAAACTGAAGAAGAGTTCGACCGCCGACCAGATCGCGGTGAAGACCGCCGAGTACTTCTACTCTTATCTAATGGTGGAGCGGCTCGGGACTCTGCTGTCGGAAACGGCCAAACAGCTCGACCTCTACGAGAAGCAGGCGCAGAACTTCGTCGACGCCGGGATGACCGACAAGCGGGCGGTGCTCAAGGTGAAGCTCGAAAAGGCGAAAATAGACAAGGAGATACAGAATGTCGAGGGGTCGAAACTGCTCCTGCGGCGGGCGTTGGCGCTCCTCATGAACCGGACGATGGAGAGCTTCGAACTCTCCAACAGCGAGCCCGATCTGGTGACGGCGCAGGCCGATATCGACGCCCTTTTCGGGATGCAGGAGAAGAACCGCGCCGAGCTCAAGATGCTCGAGCGGCTTGAACTCATCAACGAGAGTCTGACCGATCTGGCGGTACAGCCCTTCATCCCGATGATCGCGCTGACCGGCGGTTACAAGCACAACTTCGACGCATCGTCGATGAGCCCCGAGGGGACCTTCTTCGTGGGCGGGGTGCTGTCGTGGGAATTCGGTTTCGACACGATGAAACAGTACAACTCCTTCCAGAAGGTCCGTAGCGAGAAGGTGAAGACGAAGCTCGCCAACATCGACGCCCGCAAACAGATGCGCCTGCAGGTGACCCAGCTGTACACCGACCTGATGGTGAAGGAGAAGGAGATCGGCATCGCGCAGGCTTCCATCGAGGCGGCCGCCGAAAATCTGCGGATCGAGGAGTCCAAGTATCAGGAGAAGATGACCACCGAGACCGATCTTTTGGCGGCCAGTCTGCAGGAGCGGCAGGCGAAGACCTCCTACATCACTGCGGTGTTCCAGTACAAAATAGCGCTCCGGAAACTCGCGGGGACCATCGGCGTTCCGGTGAGCGCCCTGACCGTCAACTAGGGGAGGGTGCTATGAACGGCGCCGTCGACAAGCGGGAATTCATTCTCGGCAACTTCATCAAACTGGTGGGGGAGTACGGGATCAACCGCGTCACCCTCTCCGATGTGGCCGAACGGTCTGGCCTGACCAAATCGGCTTTGTATTATTATTTCGGTTCCAAAGAGGCGCTTCTGGTGGAGGGGTTCGAACTGTTCAATGTGAAACTGAAAGATAAGATCAGCCCGCTGGTCGCGCAGGCGAAAACACCCCGCGAGGTGCTGTCGGTCTACTGCGACTTCAATCTCAAGGTCTTCTTCGGCGGTTACGAGGAGTTCCGCCCGCTCATGGAACTGTCGACCGAGGTGTTCTACGAGATACAGAAATACATGTTCAACTCGCCCGACATCGCCAAGCGGGTGCTCTCCCACCGCGACAGTGAACTCAACTGGCTCAACGGGGTGATTGCGCAGTACATCGGAGAGTCGCCCGACGACGACCGGACGCGGAAGATCACGATCATGTACGCCGCTTTCCTCCATTCCTTCGTCACGATGTCGGCCGGGATAGCCAAGCAGGCCAAGGCGCTCGAGTCCTACTCCCTCATATCGCAATTCCCGTGGCGGCTCGACAACATCGATCATGAAGACATCTTCGAGTTCCTCATCGGCGGGGTGGACGACCTGAAGAAGAAACTGTTCGGCAACTAGGAGACGGGGATACCCATGAATATCAGATTGATACTTCGGGCGGCGGTCCTGATGACGACCTGCTGTCTGCTCTACACTTCCTGCGCCAAAGAGGCCGAGGCGGCGGGCAAGGACCTCACGCAGGCGGTCAGCATCACCGCGCCCCAGAAAAAGAAATTCAGCCGGACCTTCGACACCGCGTCGGTGGCCGTGGCGGCGCAGACCGCCTACATCAACCCCAAGGTCGCGGCGGTCATCAGGTCCTTCGCGGTCAAGGAGGGCGATCCGGTCAAGGCGGGCGCGGTGCTCGCGCGGCTCGACGGGAGCGACTACGAGATAGCGGTGAGCGCGGCCCGGGCGCAGATCGCGGCGGCCGATGCGGGGGTCATGCAGGCCGAGGCTGCCTTTGCGAAGATCGGCGCCGATTTCGAGCGGTTCAAGACGCTCAAACAGAACGGATCGGTGTCGGCCAGCGAGTTCGAGCAGATCGAATCGGGCTACAAACAGACCGAGGCGGGACTCGCCGCCGCCAAGGCCCAGCGCGGCATGGCGCAGAGCGCCTTGGAGGGCAATCTCAAACAACTTGGCTACACCGCCATCGTCGCCCCCTTCACCGGCTATGTCGCCGCGCGCAACGGCGAGATCGGCGAGATGGCGGCACCGGCGAGCCCCCGGCCGATGTTCGAGATCGTGCAGACCGACACGCTCAAGATCAATGTCTTCGTCAGCGAACTCGAGATCGGCGGCATTACCGGGAAAACGGAGGCGAAGGTCTTTTTCGACGCCTTCCCCGACAAGGAGACGACCGCGAAGGTGTCGCTGATCAACAGCAAGGTCGATCCGATGACCAAGAGCGTCAAGGTCGAACTGACGCTGGACAACCGCGACCACTTCTATAAACCGGGGATGACGGTGCGGGTCCGCTTCACGCTCCCCGAGAGGGAATATCTCGTGATACCGCGCAACGCCGTGTTCACCCGCGACAACGAGGCGGGGATCGTTTACGTCAAGAACGGCGAGGACCGCGTCTTCACCAAGGAGATCTTCATGGGGGGCACCGTCGAGGGCTACACCATCGTCGAGAAGGGCCTCGCGGGGAACGATAGTGTAACATCGTTTCTGTAAATTCGGTTTTGATGAGCCGGAGGGGCAAAA
>CALMRE010000043.1 GCA_937871295.1 uncultured bacterium
CATAAAGGAACCAAAACGAAAGGCAACTAATTTTTTTTGTGAAGAACTCCGTGCGTTTTGCACATCTTTTTGCACTGCATTTTGCACAATTTTTTTCAGAATCGCTCGTTGGCCGGGATTGTCATCAACCCTTTGATATTCTTTGCCCTGTGTCTGTTTCTGTGCATTATGCACTGCTTTTTTCATCTTTTCTTGCAAAAAGGTGAATCTTTTTCCCCCTAACCCGTATCTCATAATTGTCGGGGATGTTCTGTCAGATATTCTTTTTGTGGAGGGTTACATGCTTCCTTTTGACCGTAATGCCATGCTCACAATCGATGAGATGCCCAATGAGGACCTTCGTCTGGTCGCCCGGAAGTGCGGGGTAGAAGTGGCCAATCAACTGATCATCCATTTGCAGGGGGTCAGCATTCATGTTCCGCGCAGGGCACTGAAGAAAGCCACCGAGAAGTACATCCGGGAGAATTACGACGGGCACAATGTCAAAGAACTCGCGCTGGCGTGCGGGTTCAGCGTTCGTCATGTCTATGGGGTTCTCAATTTAGGGAAGAATGGGGACCGTAAGCCGAACAAATAACATTCCCCCAGCCCTTCGTATAGGATGCTTTATGTAAACTTGGAGCGAAACGGGCTTTTGTTTTGCCTTATTTGCATCGGATAAGTTACCTTATGTAAACTTGAGGGTGGTTTTAGGGCTAGGTTCGTTGGGTTCTGTTGTGCGGTCGGACTGTTACCTTTTCTTCATCCCTTCGAACGGGCAGACGCCTTCCTTCTCGCAGTAACACTTCATATCGCGAAGGATGAGCGGAGAATTCGCGTGTTTCTGGTAGAGGTACCAATCGCCTTCAAATTCTGAGTGGCCGTACGGGAAATCGACCCATTCCCCATATTGAGGATCGTTTTCCATCTTTTTCATACAGTACCGCTTTTTGAGATCGGTACGGTAGAAACAGGCTAGACCGCCTCCCTCCCCACCAAAATCCTCTATCTCAAGATACAGGATCGTGTTGTTCTTGATCTGTTGCATGACCAGCGAGTAGGCCACACCTTTGGTTGCATCGGAGAAATCGGTGATGACATCTTCATAGGTCCATTGCCCGGCGCCTGCCGTCATGTCCACGCGGGTGATCGCCTGATCGAAATCGCGGGAGTAATAGAAAATGCCCGGATGATCACGGTCGAATTGGATGTTGCGCGACTGTTCGGCCTCACGATTAACCGTCATGCATTCACCGAGCGACTTGGGCGATTTGCTGAGGTCGCAGATATAGCCGTTGCCGGTACCGACAGAGAACGCGAGCAAATCACCGAACAGGTCGGGGCGTGCTCCGGCACCTTCAGCGAGAATCGTCCACTTCCATTCGCCGACTTTGGCATACATCATTTTAGTAGGACCGTTCTGTATCTCTTGGATGTTTGCAAAACCCCATTTATCGTTGAGCGCGGGAGTAGAAATGATATAGAGGGCTTGTTTCGGATAAACCACTTGATAAGTTCCATCGGAGGTAAAATATCCAATGTAATGATTGCCGCTCAACTCATGAGATCTAGCATCCCTAAAATACAGGAGTGCATCCCCTTTATAGTATGCAAAGCCATCGTCGCCTGGGCTCTGAACGGCGTACTTCTTCGTGAGGAGATCATAGATGAAGTATCTCTTGAAAGTCGGATATATTCGATTGTCCAAGGACACCTTATACATCACGAACCCGATCTTCCCTTCACTTAGGTTCCAATGCTTGATTTGGCCGCTCGTGGAATCGGGATCCCATCCATAGTTGGATAGTTTTAGGTCACATTCATGCATAGCCACATACTGCGGTGCATCGGGTTCTTCCGCGTAGAATTGATCTTTGGTCCTCGGGTACAGATTGCCCATCTCGCACGGGTATGGATAACAATCGGCCTCGGGATGATCGGTGGCCAGTTTCAGATTCGCCTCTTTCCAGAGGTTCGTAACGCACTGCGGGTCCTTTGCGGTCGGTGTGTCGCATTTGCGACAGAAGTGGATAGAACCGTCTTGCTTATAATATGGGAAAGGCGCACTGATAAGCGGTGGACAATCGGGGTCGATGACATCGGCATCGGCAACTAGAGAATCGTCCAGTATGTCGCCTTCGTTCTCGACAACAACAGCGTCATCCGACACAATCGTTTCTGTCTCTGCCGTTACTAGGTCGAGATCCTGCTGTATGATATCAACATCCTGTTGCACGATATCGCTGTCTTGAGTTTGCTTCGACGGATTACAGGCCGCGAGGACAAACAACAGAGACATGAATATGGGGGCGGCCACGCCGCCCCCGATAGCGAAGAGATGTCTCATCCTCAGCACCCGGACCAGTAGCAGTCGCCGGTATCCCACGCGGTGCAGGTGGAATTGCAATAGGCCGTGCCGCTGTCCCATTCGTTCGGGTCGAGTAACGCGCAGTCTTCGCTGTTACCATCGCAGAACTCACCCGGCTCGATGATCCCGTTGCCGCAAATGCTCGGGACATCGTTGTTCGTCGAGAGCTTCACATAACTCCCATCCGGGATGTAGACCCAGCCGTTGTACAGGTAGTTCTCCTGCATTTCGCGCATGTCGCCGTTGAGCTCGAAGTAATCGATGTAGGTGTTCGGCAGACCGACGAAGCGATACTCGTACCCGTCGCAGGAGAGATAGAACGCCCCGTGATCGGTCGTCAGTTCACCGGTCGAGCAGTACGGGTAGTCCCACGCCTTGCGGGCAAGGGTGTCCACATTGCGGATGTCTATTCCGGAATCCCAGAAGGAGTCCCAGTACATCGCGATCTCGCCGTTTGCAATGGCGAAGTCCATAGTCGAGCCGATGTTGACATAGGAGAGACGGGCGAAGGTATCCTTGTTGCGGATGTTGATGCCGTTGTCGTCGCCGACATAGAGCAGGTTGTTATAGAGCTGGATGCGGTACTGGTAGTTATAGGACCCGGTGCTGAAGAAAGAACCGATGATCGTGAGAGTGTCGGGGTTGGCCGTGCTGAGTTTGTAGAGCCCCTTGCTCGTGGCAGCGTACATGATATCGCCATCGGCTATTTCGAGGTCGTAAACTATGCGGTTGCTCGTCGAGAAGGTCGATTTGAGGACCATCGCGTTCTGGCTCGATATGTCGTAGACCTTGATACTGCTGCCGGTACCGACATAGAGCCGGTTGCCCTTGCCCGCTACGCTGTAAACGGTCGTGCCGATCGAGTACTGCTTGTACCACGGGTGGGTGAAAGGGGTGCAAAGACCTTCGACGAGCGTTCCGCCGCTGACCGAGGTGTCGGCCTCGTCGAGACAGTACCGGGTCGGCGTAGCCGGAGTGAGGCCGTGTACCTCGACGGTATCGGTGGTCGTATTGTTGCCGATGGGCGCCGTAAGGTCGACGATCACCCGTTGGGTCATGTTGCCGCTGATGATGAGTTGGTTGGCGAGAACAAGATGGTTCCCCTCCACGCGGATGAGCGTTTTGAACATATCGGCATTGAGATTGTCGGCGAGGTTGACCCAGCCATCGGCCGCGGTGTAGCGCCAGATGTCTTTGAAGTAGGTGGCTATGCTGGTCGTGGCATTCGTTTTCTTGCCGCCGGCAAGGTAGAGGGCATCACCCGAGGCATAGGCGTTGTAGAAGTCGCGCGTCGCCGGGAGGAGAGCCGACGAGACTTGAGCGAAGGTTCCGCCGTCCAGCCGATAGAGCCTCATGCCGTCGTCGGCGATACCGAGAAGGTGCAGCGTTTCTCCCAGCCAATGAAGCGTTGGGTCGGAGATCGCCGCCGGAACGGTGGCCATTGTGGTGATCTGCCAAGTTCCCGTCGCCGCATCCTGAAGGGAAGCCTTCACCAGCGACGAACCGGCCGTTTGCGACTTGAGCAGGGCGTAAAAGTCGTCCCCGTGTTTCGCCGTGGCACTCAATTCGTACGGGTTCGAATCGAGCGTGAAGGTGCCGAACGGTATCCAGTCGCCCGGATTGCCGGGACGGTTCATGACGAAATAGAAGGTTGCCGGGGTATAGGGGTCGTCGTCGGGACGGATGCCGTAGGTGATGCCGTCCTCGCCGGGGATGAGGCCCAAGACATTGTCACCGTAGTATTTCGCGATCGACACCACATCGGTTCCCGCCATTTCCCAGCGGCGTACCGCGTAACTGCCCAAACGCTGATCGAGCGAGAAATCGGTGAGGCGGGTGTAACTGCGTTTCCAGAAATCGTATATCTTGGTGGGTTCGGAAAAAGAATAACTGCTGATAAGTTTCAGGTAAGAAATGCCTACGGGATCTCTCATCATGCGAATGCTTCGAGCGAATTGAGGAAGAGTCGTAGAGTCGCCGTTTAAGCGGAAATAGTTCGGATTGATTTTATCGTTGCCTATTTGACTATCGTGGTCGGTTTTCAGGTAGTTGCCTTGCGAACTGCCATCCCGGGCACCGCTCGAGAACGCAAAGAAGAAATTATTGTCGGACAGCGGGATGGAGCTTCCCGTGATATTTCGTGGAGAGGAAACCAAAGATACAGAATAGTCATGGTTGTCTGTAACCACATCCTGCTGCCAATCCCAGTAGAGAGATTTAACCGGTGCTTCCAAGTTGAAATTGAAAAGGGAATTGAAATGAATGGTCCAGATGCCGCTACCGACGAGCACGGGAAACTGTCCCGAAGTATAGGTATCGTTCGTCGTATTGTGATACTGTTCTCTATTCGCGGCTTCCATATCAACTTCATCGTTAGAAGTGGTCCACGAGACTTCTCTCCAATACGGCTGATTAAAGTCGAGAGAATTGACATCATCATCTACCGGTTTATTCTCCGAACCGTGGCTGTAGCCGTAGCGAGTAGCTTGATTGACCAGCCAAACAGTTCCCGTCGGCGTATAGGCCGAACAGTAACCGGGAGTACCCCACAAAGAGGGCTCGGCATTGTAGTTTTGTTGAGTAATCCAACAATACCTGTTGGTGGCGGGAACCGATTTAAAACTCTCGTACGATGTTGCCTGAACTTTGAGTGTGAGATATCTATTCAGTATCGCCCCCTCTGAGCTGCTGTATTTCAACATCTGGTTGATTTCGGTCGGTTTGACATAAGCAGAGTCGGCATCACAGGCGTCGCCGCGCCCATCGAGGTCATAGTCCGGTTGCCAGTAATAAAGCGGCATGCCCCAGCTCTGCTGTATTTTTGTGTATTTCTGAGTTGTCGAATTGAAAAAAGCGCCATTCGCGGGGCTTCCCGTCGCAACGAAGCCAAAAGACACCTCTCCATCCGCGAGTATCATGGGATTAGGGACATCGGGACAGTTGTCGCAGTCATCGGGAATGCCGTCGTTATCGGAGTTTTGAAGATCATTTCCTCCGGGACAAATATCGCATGCATCGCCGACGCCATCGCGGTCTGCGTCTTCCTGCCCTTCGTTAGGTACGGTTGGGCAATTATCGAATGCATCTCTGATGCCATCACCATCGGAATCCGGTTCGTTTATAGGCCAATTGGAAGCGAGTCTTATCGTTGGGTCACCGTAGAGATTAAAGAGAATTATGGCATCCCACAGGATTTCCGGGCGCACTCTCGTTTTATTCAGGCTGAAACTTACATCTTCGTTACCCAGCAGATACTGCGCTAAGTCTTGAATAAATTCAGATGCACCACCGAATGAATCTCGTGTGGCTCCCATCGCTGCTACACCAGCATGAAAGAGAATATTGTACATAAGATTATAATCCTGCCCCGGAGTGCCAAGCCCTTGGTTCTCATTCAGATCGGGGTATGCCGTAGAACAGCTCCCTTGAAAATAAACCGCTGGGTGCCGATTTTTCGCCGGAAAGAATTCCGGTCGTAGATTAAGGTTGTTGAAATTCATGGTATCCGCCGCTTTTGCTCCTCCATGAGAGCGCAGAAAAACCATGCCGGCGTCGCCAGCGAGAGGATGACTCCATATTCGTGCCGTCATCTCGGGACAGGGACAGTGACCGTGAAGAGGATCCATTTCGACGAAAGCCTCTGTGTCGGCGGGCGCATCACTCAAGTCGTCCGCCGTGAGCGGTTGTTCACTGCAAACATCAAGGAAATTGTCATCCCAACAATCGCCATCTTTATCGGGATCTCCGGGATGGACACATTGCGTGGCGCGCGCTCTGGTGTATGACCTGAAGTAGAATGGCGAGACGGAAGAAGCAGAGTATGAATGATATCCTGCTGGCAGAAGGGTATTGGTCACGACATTTTGACCTGTTGAATCGGTGAAGGACTGAACGTCGAGATCTTTCATAAACAACAGGACATTCCGCCGCCAATCGGTATGTCCTGCTACGGTATTTTCGTAAGCGATGATTTTTCTCAGAATACGATCCAAACGAGGGATAGTGTTGGCATACACCGGAATACGACCAACCATGAGGTCCATCCCGTGGTCAAGCATGGCGGAATGGTCCTCAGGCTTGTCGTTTGCCGGGCCGGGTCCTACACCCAAAAAACCATCACTATTGCTATCCCAGTCGTTGTCCATGTCTGCATAGTACAAGTCGGTTGGAGCGGCACGCCGTACATCGTCATGGCTGTCGCCGAAACCGTCATTGTCTGGGTTAAGCGGTTTGTTACGGTAAAGCCAAGTCCTCCTCATGGGAACATCGCCGGTCATGGGATCGGGGTTTCCTACCAACAACAAATAGTCGATATTGAGAGGGTCGTGATTCGTCTGAAGCCATGTCCTAAGTTGATCTGATCCGTCCTCCCCAAAGCCCCCACCCCATCCGCCTGCTCCCGCACAAGGGACATCGCCTTGACATTGATCCTCGGTCACGACGATAACCCGATATCCGAGCGCCTGTTTCGATGCAATATACTGGGGCAGTTCCGTCGAAGTTGTAACAATGCCGTTGGTAGTGACAATACAAAGGGTATCGTTTTGAAAAGGAGCGAGAAAGGGAACAATCGGATTAACAATACCAAAGGCAATGATGTTTATATCATTGCTGTTGACCGCGCGAAGTATGTATTCTTCATATATTGACTTGGCGCTTTTCGATGCGTTGAGCGGAACGGTTATCGTTGGCCCTTGGCTACCGCCGCCGGGCTCATACTCGTACAGCACCGTAAGAGAAAGAGAAGCCAAACGATAAAGTTGCCCGGTTACTGGGTTATAGTTGAAAGGGTAAAAAGGCACTTGTATTGTCTTGAGATGTCGATACTTTCCAATCTGAAAAGCCCCGACAGGAGAGTTAAAAACTGTCGTGTTCGCTTGGTAAATGGCGGGATTCCGCCCATCAGGATAGGCCGCCAACTCCAAATCTTTGCCACATCCATCGGAACCCACAGGATTGACATCGCAATACCCTGTCGGTACATAACTGGAAGTGTCAACGAGTACTTCTATCGTAGAGAGATCGGCATCATCCGGTAAAAGAAAAGTTGCAAACTCTAACGGCAGGCGGGGGCTACCAACCTCTTGATAAAAATGGTCGGCAGTAAAAACTGCTTGACCATTGGTAATCGCGACATCGGAAGAAAAATCGGTGAAATCGGCTGAGAAATTCTCAACAGCAATTGCCGTTGAGAAAACCAAAATGTTCGTG
>CALMRE010000044.1 GCA_937871295.1 uncultured bacterium
AAACTGCTCTCGGAACCGCCCAAAGAACGGTTCGACCGCGTCATCGTCGACAAGCAGGTGATGCCCTTTTCCGAAAAGGACGATCTGGCCGAGTTCGGTCCCGGGGTCACCACCGTCGAGTTCAATTATACGGCGCTCTCCTACCTTTTTTCCGACAAAATGATATTCAAATACAAGTTGGACGGGTTCGACGGCGACTGGATAGAGGCGGGCGCACGCCGCACCGCTTTCTACAGCAACCTCAAACCCGGCAGATATGAGTTCCGCGTCATCGCCGCCAACAACGACGGCGTCTGGAACAACCTCGGCGCCCATTACCGTTTCTACCTGAAACCCTATTTTTATCAGACGTGGTGGTTCCGTATCCTGCTGGCGTTTTTCATCGCCGGCGGCGTGGCCGCCTACATCCGGCTCAAGGCGCGCGAGATACGGCGCCGCGAGGTGGAAATGGCCCGCATCATCGAGTCGCGGACCAAAGACCTGCGCGATATCATCCTCCATGTTCAGAACATGTCGGAGCGACTCACCGAGATATCGGAGATGCTCAGCCGGTCGACCGCCACCACCGCCGAGCGGTCGGGCGACACCTACGCCAAGATAGATCTCGTATCCTCGACGCTGACCGACATCACCGCGAAACTCAGCGACACGCGCCAGCAGGTCGTTTCGATGAACGACGTGGTCACCAAGATATCGGACAAGGCCGATGAATCCTCGACGGTGCTCCTGCAGGCGGTCCGGGCGATGGAACTCATCGCCACCTCGGCCGCCGAGATCCGCAACATCATCGAGGTCGTGGGGGAGATCGCCTTCAAGACCAACCTCCTGTCGCTCAACGCCGCCATCGAGGCGGCCCGCGCCGGCGACGCCGGCAAAGGGTTCGCGGTGGTCGCCGATTCGGTCCGCGAACTGTCCAATCAGACCGCCGGGTCGCTCAATTCGATCCGGTCGCTCATCACCGACACCGGCGACAAGGTCTCATCGGGTAAGGAATCGGTCGATAACAGCGCCCACTTCATCAGCGAGGTCATCAGCGAATTCAAAGGTATCTCCGACCGGATGGGGCGCATCAACGCCATCATCGAGAAACATGTGGCCGAGGTCGGCCGCATCGACATATCGCTCTACGAGATCCGTCGCCTGACGCAGGACAACACGGTGCTGGTCGAAGAGGTCCACCGGGCGGCGCAGCAACTCAAGGACGAAACGGCGCGGCTGGTCCGCGAAGTGACCAAGATACAGGAACTGTAAAAACCATAGCAAGGAGACTTCCATGACCCGTATCGTACTCTTTCTGACGGCGCTTTCGGCGCTCTTCATTCTTTCCTGCGCCACCGGCGGCGGCGGCGACGAACCGGTCGCCGGACCCGGCAAGATGCTCGAGTCGACCCCGGCGGCGAAGCCCGAATGGCTCTCCATCACCGGCTACGCGCAGAAAGGGGGCAACTGGTATTTCGTGGGCGAATCGTCGAAGTCGCGCACCGAAGAGGATGCCCGCGCCAAGGCGCTGCTCAACGGTCTCTCGCAGATATCGAGCCAGTTCGGCGTGAAGGTGTCGAGCGAACTGATATCGCAGGAGAAGGAGTCCAACGGCAACTACTCCTACGACATCGGCGTCAAGAATAAACTGACCGGCGCCCCGATACGGATAAAGGACTACAAACTCGACGCGACCTACATCGAGAAATGGGATCGCGGCGTGGTCGAATTCGACGCCAAGGTGCTCGTGAAGGTCCCCGACGAGGAGATCGCCCGCATCAAGAAAGAGATCGACGCCCTCTGCGGCTGGGCGGTGCTCACGCCCCGCGAGGAATTGATGAACGACGCGATGCGGCTCGTGAAGGAGTTCGCGCAGCTCAAGAAGTTCAACCTCAAACCCGACGCCGACCCGGTGGCCGAGAACTACACCATCGAGACGCTCGCGCAGAAAGCGGCCGATTCGGCCTTCTTCCTCGTCCTCAAGGTGAAACCGGCCGAACCGAAGAACGTCGACGGCGAATGGTACGCCGATGTCGCGGTCGAGGCGGAATACATCTCGCTGACCGAGAACAAGGTCATCAAACCGTACAGCGGCTCGGCGCGCGGCGCCGCCTACACCGATAAGGACGCCGTCAAGAACGCATTCCTCAAGGCGTTCGACGAGATCATGACGCAATAGGGGAGGGATGACGATGAAGAAACTGCTGTTTGTCCTGTGCTTCCTGTGGGTCGGCGCGTTCGCCGCGGAACAGAAGAAGGATCTGGACTTCGAACTGTACGACATGGGCGACAAGCTCTACAACACCAAGGCGATACGCGCCGCGGCGGGGGTGAAACTGCTCGCGGTCGATTTCTTCTCGATACACTGCGAACCGTGCAAAAAGGCGCTCCCGGCGTGGTCGACGCTCTATAAGGAGTACAAGGCTAAAGGGCTGGAGGTCATACTCGTGGTCCTGCCGGTCGAGGACGACCGCGAAAAGGAACTCCAGAAGATAGAGTTCTTCTTCAAGAATAATCCGATACCCTTCGCGCTGGCCTACGACAAATACAAACTGACCGGGAAAAAATTCGGCGTGGTCACCGACAAGGGTTCGGCGCAGGTGCCGCAGGGGTTCCTGCTCGACCGCGACGGGAAACTCATCTTCCAGTCGGAAGGCCACGACAAGATGTTCGAGAAGATCAAGGCGACCTTGAAATAACACGCTTTTGGAGGGAGGAATACGATGAGAGGAACGATGAAACTGGCGGTGGTCGCGCTGTTGGCGACGATCATCGCCTTCGCGGCGGTCGCGCAGGGACAGGAGAACGCCATGAAACCGCGGATCGCGGTGCTCGATATCGCGCCGACGGGGGTGCCGCAGAATCTGGCGGTGTCGGTGACCGAACTGCTCTCGACCGAACTGGTCAACACCCGGATGTTCGAGGTGATCGAGCGGATGCAGGTGGCCAAGATACTCAACGAACAGGGCTTCCAGCAGACCGGCGTCACCGACAGTTCGGCGGCGGCCGAGGTCGGCAAACTGCTCAACACCAAGCGGGTCGTCATCGGTACGCTGGGAAAACTGGGGCAGAAACTGGTGGTCACCCTCAAGATCGTCGATGTCGAGAAGGCCTCCATCCTCTTCGCCGAAAAAGAGATGGCCAACGGCGAGGACGATCTGGTCGGCGCCTGCGAGGAACTGGCCAATAAACTGGTCTTCAACATCACCGGCATGAAGATAAAGAACCGCAAGACCGCCCGCGTGGCCGATCCCGCTCCGGCGGCGCAGCCCGCTCCGGCCGCAAAACCGGCTCCCGTCGTTCAGCCCGCTCCGGTCGCCCAGCCCGTCGCGCCGAAGACCGAACAGAAGAAAGAGGACCCGAAAAAGAAGAAAGCGGTCCCCGCGAAAGAGGAGAAGGACCCGGTCCGCAAGCATTCCAAGGATTCCATGAACGAACTCGATAAAATATAGCGTTCCCGTGCCGACCGACACCAACTCATCGCAAAAAGATAAAAAACGGTGCGTCCGGTGCGGTCGCTGTCTGGCGGTCTGTCCCTTCTACCGCATCACGCGACGCGAGGAGTTTTCGCCGCGCGGCCGTGTGGTGCTGACCGAAGCGCACGATACGCCCGATACGGTCCGCTGTTTCGCCTGTCTCAAATGCGTCGCGGCCTGCCCCTACGAACTTTCGCCGCTCGACCGGCCGGGACAGCGGTTCCCCGGAACGGCGGCCGATACGGCATCGACGGCGCTATTCGCGTTCATTTACTACGGCGCGGCGCTTCCCCCCGAAGCGGCGCAGGGCCCGCTGGCGCGTGTCTGGATGGCGGCCCGCGGCGCGGTCAAAGACGAGCCGGCGCTGAACGGCGCGCCCCGTTTCGTGGGCGGCGAACTCTACCATCCCTTTCTTCAGATAGAACTAGCGAGGAGATAAGACCATGACCTGCAGGACGATCATCTTAACGCTGCTCTTCCTTTTCACGGTGACGGCCTCCGGCGCACCGACGGGTCCGGCCGTTCCCGCCCCCAAGGCTCCTCCCGGTCCGGTGCCGGCGGCCGACGAACCTTTTGTCCCGGCCGACCTCGATGCGCAGTTGAAGGGCAGAGGGCTCAACTGGCTCCAGACGCGCGTCAATCAGTCGATCGCCCGCTCCATCCGTGAACGGAAGGTGGCGCTCGAGAGCCTCAACGAATATCTTTTCCTGATGACGGTCCCCAACTTCGCCTACCGCGGCGACGCCGGAGAGGAGAAACTGGGCGAGGATATGATGGGCCTGCTCGGCACGATAAAGACGGGCGAAGAGGCGGTCATCATGGAACTCCAGTGGGCCGAACTGGTCGGGATGGGACTGCCGTTCAAAAAGAAACTGACCGATGCGCTCGTCTTTCCGGCGGGCTATTTCAAAAGCGAGATCGATCTGACCTTCTTCGTCGATGTGAACACCTTCACCGCCCGCGTGGGCGCGGCGCTCGGGGTCGTTCCCAAGGCGAAGCCGGTCTACAACAGCCAGCAGAAATTCTACCGGCTCAAACGGGACGATCTGCAGTGCATCTATATCATCAATATCCCCAACATCGCCTACGAGATGGTCTATACCGGCGAGCCGTTCGAGAACATCATCAAGCAGTATCTCAAGGAGGCGGAATTCCTCTTCGCGCTCATGGAAAAATACGAAAAGAGGCTGGCGGCCGACAAGCAGCTCACGTACGACGGACGCTACATAAAAGGGAAGGACATCTTCGTCGATCTCTGGTTCCTCCACGGCAAGGTGAAAGGCGACCGCGCGTCGGCCGAGACGCTCTTCGAGGCGCTCTTCAAACACAAGCCGGTAACGGTCAGCGGCTCCGAAAAGAGCGGGGGACAATGAATCGCTGTACCCACTGCGGTTACCGCAACGATACCCGTTTCTACTGCGCCGGCTGCGGCCGCCGACTGGTCGCGCCGCTCTACGGACACGCTTCCGAAGCGGACTCCGGCGCGCGGCCGTTCGTCGCTGAACTTACCGCCGCGGTCGAACGGATATTCCCCTCGGGTGCCGCCACGGCCGAACCCGCGCTGGCGGTTCCCGCTCCGGTCATCGATCTGACGCGCATCGCGGCCGCGAGCGGTATCGTACTTGCCGGCGGTGCGAAGTGGTGCCCGGTCGACGGCCGCCAGACGGCGCGCGCTTTTTTCACCGACCTTCTGCTCGGCGCCGGCGCATCGATGATCGTGGCCTTCTGCGCTTTCACTTTCGGTGAGCTTCCGGTCATCGCGGCGGTCAAGATGTACTTCGCCACCTTCATGGCCTTTTCGCTGGTCTCGTGGACCCTGTTCCCGTACCTTTTCGGCGCGCCCCCCGCGGCGCTGGTGCTCTACGATCTGCGGGTGATCCACGCCGACAATCAGCAGGTGCGGGGCGACGGCATGACGGCGTTGTTGCTGTGGCTTATTTCGCTCACCTATTCGCTTTTTCCCCTGCTGGCCGCCGAGTATCTGTTCCTTATGGTGGCGCGTGAACATTACCAGCCGCTCCCCTTCCAACTGGCGGCGGTGCGTTATATGAGGTCCATGTGACGGAGGAGATCATGACCGACTGTATCTTCTGCAAGATAGCGAGCGGCGTCATCCCGGCGAAAATGGTGTACGAGGACGACCGATTCGTTGTCTTTCCCGATATCAGCCCGCTCTACCGGACCCATCTGCTTATCGTTCCCAAGCGGCATATCGCGTCGGTCAACGATGTGGACGGGGCGGGCAACGATGCGCTCGCGGGCATCTTCGCCGTCGCCAAAGCGGCGGCCGATAAGGTCGGCGTCGCCGAGGGAGGCTACCGGCTGACGGTCAATACCGGCCTCCACGCGGGGCAGGTGGTCATGCACTTCCATATGCATCTCCTTGCCGGAGAGCCGCTGCGGGCGCTGTGAGCCGTTCGCGGAATAATCGGGTGAACGCTCCTGTTGGTGCAAGGGTCATAGGCTTTATGAGAGGTCGAAGATGAGAAAACTGATCGGTATGTTCACGGTCCTTCTGTTCTGCGGCACGCTCGCGGCCGCGGCGATACAGGATCTCGAACGCGAGATAACGCAGATAAGCGACAAGGCGCAGAAGAGCGTCGCCTTCATCAAGGTCAGCAAGACCATGCGCGGCCCCGGTCCCGGCATGGACCCGTTCTGGGATATGCTGCGCGATTTCGGCTTCCGCGGCAACGGGCCGCAGTTCAATCCGAAGCAGGAGGGGCTCGGCACCGGTTTCGTCATCGACGCGGCCGAAGGCTACCTCGTCACCAACAACCATGTCATCGACGGCGCCGACAAACTGGAGGTCACGATACACAAGAAGACCTTCGCGGCCAAGGTGGTGGGCACCGACCCCAAGACCGACATCGGCCTGATCAAACTCGAGAAGTTCGCGAAGGGCGACATCGAACAACTGCCGCTCGCCGACTCCGACGCGGTGAAGGTGGGTAGTTTCGCCATCGCCATCGGCAACCCCTTCGGTCTGTCGCAGTCGGTCTCGTTCGGCATCGTATCGGCCAAGGGACGGTCGAATGTCAACATCACCGAGTACGAGGATTTCATCCAGACCGACGCGGCGATCAACCCCGGCAATTCGGGCGGTCCGCTGCTCAACCTGCAGGGACAGGTCATCGGGATGAACAGCGCCATCTTCTCCAAGTCGGGCGGGTACATGGGGATCGGTTTCGCGGTGCCGGCGAACATGATAAAAAGCATCATCGACCAGTTGCGCGGCGGCAAGAAGATAAAGCGGGCGCTCATGGGAGTGAACATTCAGGACCTGACCCCCGAATTGGCCAAGCATCTTAATATACCCGAAAATCAGCCGGGCGTGCTGGTCTCGTCGGTGGCGAAGGGGAGCCCGGCCGAGAAGGCGGGGATGAAAAAAGGCGATGTGGTGACCTTGTTCGACGGGAAGCCGGTCGAATCATCGGCGCAACTGCGCAATCTGGTAGCATTCAGCCCCTTTAATAAGAAAATAGCGCTCACGGTGGTGCGTGACGGCAAACAAACGACCCTGATGCTCACCCTTTCGGAAAAATTCGAGTTCGAAGCGGGCGGTGATGGCGAAGGGGCGTCGAACGATTTCGGGTTCGGCGTGATGGAGCAGAACGGCAAGGTGGTGGTACAGCAGGTCGATCCGCAGTCGCTGGCCGCGATGGCGGGACTCCGTGAAGGGGATATCATCGAAGAGGTCAACAAGAAGACGGTCAGGAACCTCCGCGAATTCAACGCCGCCGCCGGCACCGCCAAGTCGCTCCTTCTCCTCATCGAACGCAAAGGGCGCGAATTCTTCGTCGTCATCAACCGGTAAAAAGTGGTTGCCGGATATCGTAAGCCCGACCTGCAGCATACAGCGGCAGAGATTTTCTAGATGATCTCGATGCCGGTTTCTTTTATCTCGCGGATTATTCCGACCGTTTCTTTCTGAAAATCGCCTTCGTTGAAGACTATCGTTTCGATCCGCGTGTCGATCCCGGCCGAGAGCGGTGCAAGTTTCAACGCGGCTAGGAAATTGTTGCCGTTGTTATCGGCGACGACGCAAAGATCTATGTCACTGTTGGCCGTATGGTTTCCTTTCGCATAGGAGCCGAAAAGGATGAGTTTTTTTATCGCCAGTTCTTTTGCCGCCGCTTTTTTCAGTTTGCGGGCCAGTGCGATTATTTGAACTGGGACGCGAGCCATGCCATTAACTCCTTTCCTTGCTTGAGATAGTTCTTTGCGAATTCCTTGGTGCAAAGTTTTTGGAAATGCTTTTTGTGGTCGTCATAGCGGGCGGCGGTATTGAAGGTCGTTATTTGCGCCAAAAGTCCCCGCGTGGCGGCCGACACCGTTATGCCGTCGATCTTGACGGCGAGATTTTGCAGATTGTGGCCGAACGGCGGCTCGGCTTTATTCCGGTTCACATGGAGCGCCTTGAGCATCTTCTCAACCGCGAGGTGCAGAAAGAACATAGCGTAGGAATATCGGCCGGATTTGAAAAGATCATTGGCGGCGCCTAATGCCTCGTCTGCCGATTCTTTCCAGTATTTCTCAATGTTCTTGAGCGCCATGGCTTGCTCCGCAACGGCAATCAATAAAGCACCTCACTATACTGGCAAATGGGAATAATGTCAAACGGAGGCTGTTTGTTCCCGCCGAAAAGGTATGGGAAGAGCTATGACTTTGATTTGTCCGGTGCACCGTTCCCCTTGAAATTCCCCTTATTTTAAGGTAGAGTCCCCTCCGTCTTGGGTTGTGACCTATATCCGGAGGAAACATCATGCAAAGATCTTTGGCGTGCGCCGTGCTGGCGCTTGGGCTCCTGTTCATCGCGGCCTGCGACGACGGCAAGAAGAACAATACCGGCGACACCACCTGCGGCAACGGTACGCGGAACCTCGGCGAGATCTGCGACGGGTCCGACCTGAACAATGCCACCTGCGTGTCGCTCGGTTTCGGGGCGGGACCGCTTTTGTGCAACGACCAGTGTACCGCGTTCGATACCAGCCTGTGCGGTCCGTCGCTCACCTGCGGCGACAATCAGATAAACGGCGTCGATGTCTGCGACGGCACCGCGCTGGGCGGCAAGAGCTGTCAGACCGAGGGCTTCACGGCGGGCGAACTTACCTGCCTCGCCAACTGCGCCGGCTTCGACACCTCCGCCTGCACCGGTCAGATCGTCTGCGGCAACAATACCGTGGAGGGGACGGAGGCCTGCGACGGGATCCAGTTGAACAGCCAGACCTGCGAGACGCAGGGGTTCGGCCCCGGTACGCTTGCCTGCAAGGGCGACTGCTCCGGCTTCGATACCGGCGGGTGCGGCGAGGCGTGCCAGCCGCAGTGCGGCGCGCGGGTCTGCGGCCCCGATCCGGTCTGCCAGCAGTCGTGCGGGCAGTGCGGCGCCTTCGAAGAGTGCTCGGATGAAGGGCAATGCGTAAAGACGTGCGACCTCGACGAGGTGACCGCCGACACCGTACTCAACATCGACCTGACCACGGCGACCGTCGGCGGTCAGATAACGCTCAACGGCGGAGTGATGCCCGACAACACACTGAACGAATACTACGAACGCGGCTATGTCCGCTTCGTCCACCAGCAGAGCGGCGACACCATCTCCTTCCCGGTCGGCATCACCGGCATCGCCCAGTTCAGCGGCACGGTGTTCGCGGGCACCTACGATATCTTCTACAGCCCCCAGAGCGCCGACTACCAGCAGGTGACCCCCGCGACGCTCTACGTGTTGGCCGAGGATGTCGTCGTGAGCGGCGCGTGGCAGCATAATTATGACCTGCCGACCGTCACGGTGAGCGGTACGCTGACCAAGAACGGAGCACCGATGCCCGCCAATACGCTCAATGAATACTACGACCGGGGATATGTCCGCTTCACCGACAAAAAGAGCGGCGACTCTTTCTCGGTCCCCTTCGGCATCGCCGGTCCGGCCGCCTTCTCTACGACGATCTTCGCCGGCGAGTACCGGGTGACGCTCGTACCCAACGGCGCCGACTACCAGAATGTCCTGCCCGATCAGGATCTCATTCTCGGAGAGAGCGAGTCGATCACCGCGACCAAGGCGCTTTCCTACGATGTGGGCACCGTCGCGGTGTCGGGCGTGGTCACGCTGAACAGCTATCAGATGCCCGATAACACCCTCAGCGAGTACAACGACCGCGGACATGTCCGTTTTTCCGATACGGTGAGCGGTTCGACCCTCTCCTTTCCGTTGGGCATCACCGGGCCGGCGGCCTACAGCGGCGAACTGTTCGCGGGCACCTATCGCGTCCTGCTCTCGCCGCAGGGGAGCGATTATCAGAATGTCCTGCCGGCGATACTGCATGAACTCGAAGCGGGGGTGACCCTCGCCAGTGCCGTCACGCGCAACTTCAATGTCAATACCGCCGAGGTGAAGGGGGTCATCACGCTCGACGGCGCCCAGATGCCGGCCAATACGCTGAGCGAGTACAACGACCGCGGCTTTGTCCGTTTCACCGACACCGTGAGCGGGGACCGCCTTTCGTTCCCGATCGGCATCACCGGACTTGCCGAATACACCGCGAAGCTATTCACCGGTACCTACAAGACCGATCTGATCCCCAACGGCGCCGACTACCAGAATGTCATGCCCGATCTGGACAAAAAACTCGACGATGCGCTGGTCGTGGCAGGCGATGCGACCAAACACTATCCGGTCGATACGGTGTCGCTTACGGCCACCGTGACGCTGAACGGCGGCCAGATGCCGGCCAACACCATCAGCGAGTACAATGAACGCGGCTATCTGCGCTTCGCAAACACCGCCAGCGGCGATTCGCTCTCCTTCCCGCTGGGTATCACCGGCCCGGCGACCGCCACGGTGAAGGTCTGGAAGGACGACTATCAGGTGACGCTGGTGCCGCAGGGGATCGACTACCAGAATGTCCTGCCCGACCTCAAACTGGTGGTGGAGAAACGGCTCTCGATAACTACCGGGACGCCTCTTTCGTGGAATGTCGAGACCGCCACGGTCAGCGGCAAGGTGACGCTCAACAGTTATCAGATGCCCGACAATACGCTGAATGAATACTACGAGCGCGGCTATCTTCGCTTCACCAGCAAGCGCTCCTACGACTATCTTTCGGCCTCCTTCGGCATCGCCGGGGAGGGGACCTACTCGATAAAGCTCTGGAAAGGTCCCTACGATGTGTCGCTTTCGCCCAACACCGCCGACTACCAGAATGTCCTGCCCGATCTTCGGATACCGCTTCGCACCGGCTGTTACGAACTGGGGGCCAACTGCACCGCCGACAAAGCCGACATCACCGGTATATGGGAACTGACCGCCGAGGACCCGAACTGGGGCGTCTGGATATTCACCTTTACCCAGACCGGCTCGACGGTGACCGGCAGCGGTTCGAACAACTTCGGGCAGACCGCCGCCGTCCAGAACGGCGCCCGGAGCGGCGATACGATATCGTTCAAGATGCAGCCCTACGGCGAGGTCGCGGTCGAAGGGACGCTCCGGAACGGCTGCGCGATGACCGGCACCTTCGAAGATCTTTCCTACGGGCAGGGGATCATCAAGTGGACCGGCGAACGGATACAGTAGCGGAGCGGGGAGGGGAAGAAGATGCAGAAAGCTGTTCTCCGGTTCATGGTCGCGCTGCTTGGCTTCTTTCTCGCCTCGGGGTGCGCCGTCGAGGCGACCAAGTACGGCGTTATCTATGACGACTATGTCCCCGCCGATGAAGATGCGGCAACAGACGATCAGACCGATCAGTCGGATCAGACCGACGAAGAAAAGGACGAAAAGGACATAAGCGACATAAAGGACGAAGAGTTCGATCAGGATGCCGCCGTGTCTGACGAGGACACCGTCGTCCCCGACGACGACGCAGCGGTCGATACCGGCTTTTTCCCCGCCGGGGCGGCATGGTATCAGGATATCTCGCAGGCGCCCAAGGATAGTGAATCCGACACCGTCATTTCCAATCTTGAGTCCGACGGCGGCTGGGGTAACGGCGACACCTTCCAGATGGATTTCTCGATAGAGGTACTTTACGCCGACAGCGCCACGCCGCGCCGGACCTTCACGCCGACCGACGAATTCTACAGCCCCGACTGCGACGAGGCGCCGGTGCCGGTGCCCGACGGCGGCGTGCTGGAGGGTGAGGAGGGCTACCGCTGTCTTTCCGACGGCGACTGTCACCTCATCGTGGTGGAGCGCGACGAAAAAAAACTCTACGAGATGTGGCGCGCCGACATCGATGGCGTTACCTTCAACGGCGGTTGTATGGCGGTGTGGGACCTGACGCGGCTCTATGGCCCCGACGGGCGCGGCGACCAGTGCACGAGCGCCGACGCGGCGGGCTATCCCATCGCGCCGCTCCTGTTCACCGCCGACGAGGTGGCGGCCGGTTCCATCGACCACGCGATCCGCTTCATCCTGCCGAACGCCCGCATTCGCAACGGCGTCTTCGTCCATCCGGCGACCCATTCGACCAACGCGACCGAAGGCGGCGCGGGGACGATTCCCTACGGCGCGCGGCTGCGCCTCAAGAGTTCGTTCAATGTCGACGGCCTGCCGTCGGAAGGGGCGAAGGTGGTGGCGCGGGCGCTCCAGAAGTACGGCATGTTCCTTGCCGACGGTGGCCAGATAGCGCTCACCGGCCGTTCCGACCGCACCACGACGGCGAAATGGGACGGCCTGCTTGACCCGCACGACCTTTCGTCGCTTGCGGTGACCGACTTCGAGATGATCGACGGCGGCGAGCGCATTCCCTACACCGGCGACTGCGTCCGGATACCGTGAGGTTCATCCCTCCGATTTTTTTTGTTCTTATCGCGCTTTTCTGCTAGGCTGACCCGTCACCACTTAAGGGGGATCCGATGTTGGGACATCCGAAAGGCTTGTTCGTGCTGTTCATGACCGAGATGTGGGAACGGTTCTCGTTCTACACGATGCGGGCGATATTGGTGCTCTACCTCACCGGCGTCATCTTCGTCGGCCTCTCGAACGACCCGCAGGTCATCCGCGACCGGGCGTTGGAGGTCTACGGCATGTACCTCCTGCTCGTCTATATCTCGGGCCTCGCCGGCGGCTTCTTCGCCGACAAGGTGCTGGGCTCGCGCAAGGCGATATTCGTCGGCGGCCTCGTTATGGGGACCGGCCTGTTCGTCATGGCCTCGCCCGATCTCATCTACTACGGACTCGGCCTCATCATCGTCGGTAACGGCTTTTTCAAGCCCAACATCTCGACGATCGTCAGCGGTCTCTACCCCGAGAACGATGCGCGGCGCGACGGCGCCTTCACCATTTTTTATATGGGGATCAACATCGGCGCGTTCGTCGCGATATTCAGCGCGGGTTACGCCGAAAGCATCCAGAACTGGAATATCGGTTTTGTCATCGCCGGTATCGGCATGATCATCAGTCTCATCATCTTCCATTTGGGACAGAAACACCTCGGGACCGCCGGTTTCCCGCCGGATCGCGTCGTGACGGCCGAGACACGCCTCGCCGTGGCCGATCTGCGCGATATCCTCGTCTGGGCCGTCGGCATGACGGCGGCGGTGCTCGGCGTGGTCTTTCTGTGGAACCACGGCCTTTCGCCGCTCTGGGATATGATACCGGGGATGGTGAAGCTCATCGGCGGCATCATACTCATCTTCGTTGCGTTCGGCGGCTTTGTCTCCACCAACCGCGACAATACCCGCGAGGAGTGGGAGCGGATCATCTCGATAATCATCCTTTCGGTCTTCGTGATATTCTTCTGGGCCGGTTTCGAGCAGGCGGGCGGTACGATGAACCTCTTCGCCTTTGAGCAGACCGACCGTCATATCTTCGGTTGGGAGATGCCGGCGACTTGGTTCCAGGGGATAAACCCGCTCTTCATCGTCATCCTCGCGCCGCTTTTCTCGATGCTCTGGGGCCGCTTCGACCGCTCGAAATATCCGCTCTCGACCCCCGCCAAGATGGGGATCGGCATGATCATTCTCGGCCTCGGCTTCGTGGTGATGTATTTCGGCGAAGGGGTCGCCTCCGAGTACGGCAAGGCGGGAATGGGGTGGTTGGTCGCGGTCTATTTCCTCCACACGATGGGAGAACTCTGCCTCTCGCCGATAGGGCTTTCGATGGTGACCAAACTCTCGCCGACGCGGCGCGTATCGCTCATGATGGGGGTCTGGTTCGCCTGCACCGCCATCGCCGACTACCTGTCGGGCCGCATGGAGGCGATCGTTCACGCCTTCGGTATCAACCTCTGGGCGACGCTCATCGCCACCTCCATCGGCGCGGGCGTACTGCTCCTCTTCCTTACCCCGATGCTCAAAAAATGGATGCACGGCAAGGCCTGATGTCACGTTATTCGCATATCCTCTGGGATTGGAACGGGACGCTCATCGACGACGCGTGGCTCGGCGTCGCGGTGATGAATGAGATGCTCGAAAAGAAGAAACTCCCGACCATCACCGTCGACTATTACCGCGCCGTCTTCGGTTTTCCGGTGCGCGACTACTACCGCCAGCTCGGTTTCTCCATCGACGAGGACCCGGTGTGGGAAGAGGTGGCCAACGATTTCATCGGCGGCTACCATCGCCGGATGCACGAGGTGCGGCTTTTCGCCGATGTCAAAGAGACACTCTCGGCCTTGAAGGAACGGGGTCTCACGCAGATCATCCTTTCGGCGATGGAACAGAAGACACTCACGCGCCATGTCGCGGCGCTCGGCATCGCCGATTATTTCAGCCATGTGCAGGGTATCGATAACCACTACGCCGACGGCAAGGGGCACCTGGCGCAGGCTATGGGGGAGCGGCTCGGCGTCGATCCGAAGAACATTCTGTTCGTCGGCGACACCCTGCACGATATCGAGGCGGCGCGCCGTATCGGGTGCGACTGCTGTCTGTGCGCGCGAGGCCACCAATCCAAAGAGCGGCTTCTTGCCGCCGGGGTGCCGGTGGTCGAAACGCTTAACGAATTGCGCGAAAAACTGTAGTACCTAGCGGGGGATCACCATACGGCCCTCGGCCTCCGCGAGCACTGTGTCGCCATCCCGCAGGAGCGCTTTGGTGGTGACGATACGGCCGCTTTTCGACACTACTTCGCCCTCGACGGTGAGCGGAACCTTCGGGAAAACCGGTTTTTTGAAGCGGACCTTGATCTCGGCGGTGACGCAGTATTCGCCCAGCGCGATGGCGGCATGGGCCATCATCTCGTCGAGGAGCATCGAGGTGATCCCGCCGTGGATGAAATCCTGCCAGCCGATATATTTCTCGGGTATCGTGACGGTGCACCACGCTCGGCCCTTTTCACGGTCGGTCGCGATCTTCAGCTGAAAACCGTGCGGATTATCCTTTCCGCAGACGATGCATTTCCCGGTGTCGATGAGTTCCATGGGCGCCTTACTGCGCCTCTATTGAGATGTCGTCGAGATACCAGCCTTTGTGGCTATAATTGGTCGGGTCGGTCGAAGTGGTGGTCTCGCTCACACCGGTCGAATAGACGAAGCGCATCACGAAGTTCGCGGTAAGCACTTCCGCCGGTATCGTGAAGTAGGTGCTTACCCACCCGCTGGTGGTCTGAACGAAGCCTTTCTCGTCGTCGACATAGAAACTGTCTTTGTTGTTGCAGGAGTAACTGAGTCCCGACGAGCCGCGGATGTTCACGGTCCCTGAACAGGTGGCGCAACCGTTTACCCATGTCGAGCCGCCGTTGCCCGAAAATTCGAGTATCCCGCCGTCGAAGTAGGTCCCGTTGTCCCAGAAATCGCGCGACTGCCAAGCCCAGAGGGTCACCGTCTGTGCGGCGTAGGCCGACAGGTCGATGACGGGCGAGCGCAGTTCGGCGCGCTGACAGTTGATGTAATTGCCGTCGAGATTGGTGCCCCAACAGCCTGCCCCTTCATGGCAGCTGGCGCCGTCGCTCCGCGTACCCTGCTCCCAGAAGTCGTAAGGCCAGTTTGTCTGACCCGCGAAACCGTCGACGGCGGTGTGGGCCCAGCCTTGCGCGCCGCTGTTGAAGTCGTAGGCCACGATCGTCGCCGGGGCGCTGTCATCGTCGCTGACGGTCGCATCGTCCACGGTGTCGTCGGCCACGGTCGCGTCGTCCACCTCGGCCGCGTCGTCGGCCACGGTCGTGTCGTCCTCGACCTCGGCGGCGTCGTCGGCAACGGTATCTTCATCAGCCGTCGTGTCCACTAGGTCCGTATCGTCCATTTCGTCCACATCAGCCACGGCATCGTCGGCGACGATGTCTTCATCAACAACCGAAAGATCGGACTGATCCGTCTGATCCGACTGCTCGATGTCGGCCTCATCTTCATCAGTCGCCGTATCCGCCGTGTCGGGCAGTTGGTTGTCGTTCGTGTCAGGTAACTGGTTGTCGTTGTCCGCGGCGTTATCGGGCGCACCGCCGATACATTCGGCGTACCCGCTATCCATCGAACAGCCGTTGGGGCAATCCTCCAGCGGTTCCCAGACGAGCTCGCCGTTGCAGACGAGGATCGTCAGCAGTTCGTCGTCGCAGACGGTGGCGCCTTCGTAGTCGCACCAGCCGCCGGCGATGAAGAGCGGTTCTTCCTCAATGGCGCAGGCGGTCGCGATGAAGGCGGCGAGAAGCGCGAAAGACAGTATACGCATCGGTCTCCCTCCCTGAAGAAGATCATCATCCATAACCCACCGTCATAATAGCATTAAATTTTGCTTTGGCAACAGAAAAAACGGGGCATCGGCGTCAGAAGGATTCCCACGCTTCCCAGAGTTCGTCGCGGTGATTTTCTGCCCATTCGGCGACCAGCGTCACGGTCGCTTCGGGCAGGTTGCCGTCGATCATCACCAGCGTCTCCATGTCGAACTGTCCCATCTTTTCGCGGTAGAACGCGAAGAAAGTGGACGCCGCGTCGCCGTCGTTGTAGACCTTGATCTTCACCTCGAAGATGGTCGCCACCAGTTTCATTTTGTTTTCCACAACCCCCTCCGTCAACTGTAGAGACTATCGAATATCTCTTTGTATTTCTTCGTTATCTCGCGCCGCTTGAGCTTGAGCGTCGGGGTCAGTTCGCCCCCTTCGACGGTGAATCGCCGTTCATGGATGTGGAACCGCTTGAGCGCCTCGTGGCTTTCTATCTGCCGGTTGACCCGGTCGATGCTGGCCCTGATGAGTTTTTTGTACGCGGGGTGATGGATGAGTTCCCGTTCGTCGGCCGCCGCGATGTCGTTGTCCTGCGCCCAGACCTTCAACTGGTCGAAGTCGGGGACGATGAGCGCCGCGAGGTATTTCTGTTCGTCGCCCACGACGCACGCCTGATCTATCCACGGGTCGGCGGCGAGCATGTTCTCTATCTTTGCGGGAGCGACATTCTTGCCGCTGGCCATCACGATGATATCCTTCATCCGGCCGATGATCTTGAGTTTCTTGTTGTCGGTCCACACGGCAATGTCGCCGGTATGGAAAAAGCGGTCGTCGTCCATGACAGCGCGCGTCTCGTCGGGCTTATTCCAGTACCCTTTCATGACGATGGGACCGCGCACCAGCACCTCTCCGTCGGGAGCGATGCGGACATCGAGCCCGTTCAGCGCCGGGCCGACGGTGCCTACATCGCGGTCGTCGGGCATGTTGACGCTCACCACCGGGGAACATTCGGAGATGCCGTAGCCTTCGACGATGGGGGTGCCGATGATGTTGAAGAAACGGACGATCTCGGGCTGTATCGCCGCGCCGCCCGATATGAAGAGTTGTATGGTGCGGACCGTCTTTCCGCGTATCTTGTCGAAGACGATGCGGCGGTAAAAACGGTAAAGCAGGTTGGCGGGGAAGGGGACCGGCTCGTTCTTTTCGAGGTGACGGTAGATCCGCTCGCCCAGCCGCAGGCCGCGGTAGAAGAGCATCCGGACCGCCGGATGGGCGTTGCCGACATTGCGCAGGACGGTGTTGTAGATCTTCTCGAAAAGGCGCGGGACGGCGCAGGCGATGGTCGGCCCTCCCTTTTCGATGTATTCGACCGTCTTGGCCATGACCGGGACCGGGATGATCGTGCCCCCCATCGAGACGACCGTCTGGATGACGGCGAATTCGTAGGCGTGCGAGAGCGGCAGTATCGAGAGATAGCGCAGGTCGGTGATGAAAGAGAGGACCGGCTGGAGCATGAGGACATTGCTGATGAGGTTGCGGTGCGAGAGCATCACCCCTTTCGGTTCGCCGGTGGTGCCGCTGGTGTAGATGAGGATGGCGGTGTCGTCCCAGTCGGCGGGGCGCGTCCGGTCGGGGTCGAAGGCGGGATCGCCCTGCGCCGTGAGGCGGTCGAGCGGCGTGAGTTCCGTCCGCGCCGTTTCGGGGTCGAAGATGACGGCGCCGACGAACCGTTCGCGGGCCGCCGGCGCGATGATATCGTAGAGACATTCTTTCGACACGAAGCCGAAGCGCGCGCCGCAGTCGCGGATGATGTAGTCCTGCTGTTCGGGACTCGCGGTGGTGTAGAGCGGCACCGCGACGCAGCCCGCCCGCATCACGGCGTAGAGGCAGATATACCACTCGGCGCGGTTCTCGCTCATGATGACGACGCGGTCGCCCTTCTGGATGCCCGCCGCGGCCAGAGATCCGGCGATGCGGAGTACCCGGTCGTGCATATCGGCGTAGGAAAGTTCTTCGGCGCCGTCGCGTTTCACCGTATGGATAGCGGTCCGCGCGGGGCAACGGTCCAGATTCTCCGCGAAAAGTTCAAAAAGATTGCGGGTCATCTACATTCCCCGTTGACTTATGGCCGTACCGCGGCTAGAATGGGAGTTGCCTGCCGGGTGCGTGATCCGCTGACGAAAGTAGTTTCTTCCGTGACTACTTATTGGGGCCGTCACCGTGCCGTGACTGTAAAAAGGTAGCGGCCGAACATGCCCCACCTGTGATGCACAGGTAAGAAACGAGTTGGTGACACGGCCACGGCGGGTTCTTTTTTTATTTTTCCTCATATTTATTTTGAAGAAGTTAGTTTTTTCAGGAATTCGATCTCGGCGGGGGTGAGGCGGCGGAATTGGCCCGGTTTGAGGCCGTGCGCGGTGAGTCCGGCGAATGAGAGCCGTTCGAGGTGCAGGAGGAGCCGGTCGACCCCCTTGATGAGTTCCTTGACCTCGTGTTTGCGTCCTTCGGAGAGGGTGAGTTCCAGCGTCGTAGTGGTCTGATCATGCCCGACCACGACGATATCGAGGACGCGGCAGAGATGACCGTCGATCTCTATCCCTTTCTTGAGCGTGCGGATGATGGTGTCGGGGAAGTTGCCCGCGACGATGACGCGGTAGACCTTCGCGATGCCGAAACTGGGGTGGGTGAGCCGATGGGCGGTCTCGCCGTCGGTGGTGAGCAGCAGCACCCCCTCGACCTCGCGGTCGAGCCGTCCGATCGGGAATAGGCCCGGCGTGGGGGGGAGCAGTTCGACGACCGTCCTGCGGCCGCGGTCGTCGGTGACGGCCGAGAGGTAGCCCGCCGGTTTGTTGAGGAGGTACCAGACCTTTTCTTCGATGCGGGCGATCGCCGTGCCGTCGACCGTCACCGCGTCGCGCGCCGGGTCGACCTTGTCGCCGGTGGCCGCGGTGCGGCCGTTGATGGCGACGCGGCCCTCCGCCACGAGGATATCGGCCTTGCGGCGCGGCGCGACCCCCGCCTCGGCCAGAAAACGGTTGATGCGGATGGCGGTTCCCTCACCCATCAGTCGTAGATGCCCTTACCCATGCAGCATTTTTTGAACTTCTGGCCCGAGCCGCAGGGACACGGGTCGTTGCGGTTGACCTTCGGCGCGATGCGCTTTGCCGGCTCTTTGACGGCCGCCGTTTTGGGGGCGCTTCCCGCCTGCATCTCGCGTTCCCGCTTCTCTTCCTTTTTCTCGAACTTCTCCAGCGATTCCTGCGTCACGATCTGGACCGCGAAGAGCCGTTTGACCGATTCGCTGTAGATGGTGGTCATCATCTCGGTGAAGAGGCTGAAGCCCTCGCGCTTGTATTCGAGTTTCGGGTTCTTCTGACCGTAGCCGCGCAGGCCGATACCTTCGCGGAGGTGGTCCATCGTCAGCAGGTGGCGCCGCCAGAAGAAATCGAGCACCTCGAGGATGACGTGCCGTTCGAGCTCAAAGGTGAGTTCCGGGGTGTACTGCGACATCTTCTTGGTGTACTGCTCGACCATGAAATCGTAGATGACCTGCGCCAGCGCGGTGCGGGGATCCTTGCCGCGCTCCACTTTCGCCGCCACCTCGGGGGTGACGAAGGTGAAATTCTCGGGCGCCATCATCACCACGCGGGCGAGTTGTTCGCGGACCGCGTCGCAGTCCCACGCGCCGGGCGACTGGCCTTCGGGGATGGAACTGCCGACCAGTGCGTTGGTCACCTCTTCGATCATCGACAGGACCGTCTCGCGGTTCTTCTCGCCGCCGGTAAGGATATCGCGGCGCAGGGCGTAGACCGCCTTTCTCTGCTGGTTCATCACATCGTCGTATTCGAGAACGTGTTTACGGATGCTGAAGTTGTGACCTTCGACCTTCTTCTGGGCGTTCTCTATCGCCTTGGTGATCCAGCGGTGCTCGATGGGTTGTCCCTCTTCGAGCCCGAGTTTGTCCATGATGTTGAAGACCTTTTCGCCGCCGAAGATGCGCAGGAGATCGTCTTCGAGCGACAGGAAGAAGCGCGACGACCCCGGATCGCCCTGACGGCCCGACCGGCCGCGGAGCTGGTTGTCGATGCGGCGCGATTCGTGCCGTTCGGTGCCGACGATATGCAGGCCGCCCGCCGCGACCACCTCGTCCCGTTCGCGGATGCAGATCGGGCGGTATTTCTCGACCAGTTCGTCGAACTTCGCCTTCAGCTCCTCTTCGGTGGTCGCCTCGCGCCCCGCGAGCCAGCCGTTCAGTTCGGCCTTCGCGAGTTTTTCGGGGTTGCCGCCCAGCACGATATCGGTGCCGCGCCCCGCCATGTTGGTGGCGATGGTAACGGCCCCTTTGCGGCCCGCCTGCGCGATGATGTCGGCCTCTTTATGGTGGAACTTCGCGTTGAGGACATTGTGCGGTATCCGCGCTTTTTCGAGCAGTTGGCGGAAGACCTCGGAACTGTCGACCGATATGGTGCCCACGAGCACCGGCTGACCCGCTTCGTGCCGTTTGCGGATCTCCTTGATGACCTCCTCCTCCTTCGAGCGGCGGGTCTTGAAGATAACATCGCCGTGGTCCTTGCGGATGGCGGGGCGGTTGGTCGGTATCACGATGACGCCGAGGTTGTAGATATCGGCGAATTCGGCCGCCTCGGTGTCGGCGGTGCCGGTCATGCCGGCGAGTTTCTGGTACATGCGGAAGTAGTTCTGATAGGTGATGGTGGCGAGCGTCTGGTTCTCGCTCTCGACCTTCACCCCCTCCTTGGCCTCGATGGCCTGATGGAGGCCGTCGGACCAGCGGCGTCCCTCCATGATGCGGCCGGTGAACTCGTCGACGATCATAACGCGGTTGTCGCGGAGGATGTAGTCGACCTCCTTGACGAACATGAAGTGCGCCTTGAGCGCCTGCTGAACATGGTGGACCATCTGCAGGTTCTCGGGGGCGTAGAGATTCTGTATCTTGAGCAGTTGTTCGACCTTGTGGACGCCATCCTCGTTGAGGACGACGCTCTTCGCCTTCTCGTCGCGCTTGAAGTGGACCTCATCCTTGAGGCCGTACATGATCGAATTGACCACGGTGTAGAGTTCGGTCGAATCCTCCGACGGGCCGCTGATGATCAGCGGGGTGCGCGCCTCGTCGATGAGGATGCTGTCAACCTCGTCGACGATGCCGAAGTTGAGGTCTCGCTGGACATAGTTCGCCAGTTCGTACTTCATGTTGTCGCGCAGATAGTCGAAGCCGAACTCGCTGTTGGTGCCGTAGGTGATATCGCAGTTGTAGTTATCCTTCTTTTCCTTGTTCGACAGGCCGTGGAGCACCACGCCCACGGTGAGGCCGAGGTATTTGTAGATGTTGCCCATCCATTCGGCGTCGCGCTGGGCGAGGTAGTCGTTTACCGTGACGAGGTGACACCCCTTGCCGGTGAGGGCGTTGAGGACGAGCGCCAAGGTCGCGACGAGCGTTTTTCCTTCGCCCGTCTTCATCTCGGCGATCTTTCCTTTGTGCAGGACCATGCCGCCGATGAGCTGGACATCGTAGTGGCGCATGTTGAGGGTCCGTTTGCCCGCTTCGCGGACCATCGCGAAGACCTCGGGGATGACATGGTCGATCGGTTCGCCGTTGGCAAGCCGCTGTTTGATGTCGTTGCACCGGCCGATCATGTCGCCGCGGGTCAGTTTCGCGGTCTCCTCCTCCAGATAGTTGGTCCGGGCGACGAAGGGCTGGCACATTTTGAGGAAACGGTCGTTCTCGCTCCCGAATATCTTTCTGACTATGGTTTTGAACATGGCGGACTCCTAAGAAAATGTTCAGCACAGGTAACCAAAAAACGGGGAAAAAGCAATTTTAGAGGTAAAAAGGAGAAACGATTGACTTTCATTTCCGGTCTGATACTATGTGGACGGTCATCGCGGCAGTCGTTCATCGGGAGGGAAGGATGCTCAAACACTTCTATCGGTTCATGGTCGTGATACTGGCGGCATTGACCGCGACGGCGGTGACGGGATGCGTTGCCACCGATTACGGCGATATACCCGTCGATTTCGACGAGGATCTCGTTGCCGACGAGGATGTCGCCGAGAACGAAACCATCACGCCCGACGACGATTTCGATGTGCCCGTTGATCCCGACGAAGATACGGCCGATAAGGATGCTGTTGACGCGGAGGGTCTCGACAGTGAGTCGGAAGTGCCCGACGAGGACGGCGACGAACCGGAGTTTGAGGATACCCTGTACGGATGCCCGACCGTCGAGTTCCATGTCGAAGGTTCGGTCAGCGCTGCGGGCGGTTCGCCGATAGAGGGAATAGCGATAACCTACCAGCTGAGCGAATATTCATCGACATCTCAGGTGTTGAGCGGTAGCGACGGAACTTTCTTCATTTGGGAGCAAGAGTCCTGTAGTTTGTCTCCCCAAGAAACGGTGATGCTCGGGGTCATGGACATCGATGGGGCGACGAACGGCCGGTATCAGGATAAAGAGGTCAGTGTCCCGTTAGCGTGTACTTATGATCCAAGCGACTTCGGTTACTACGCCTGCACCAACATCGATGTGAAGATAGAACTCGAAGAGGTTACCTCTGATGACGATATCTTGCTACCGGATGAGTGAGGGAAAATAGATGCTCAGGCACTTTTACCGGCTCATGGTCGTGGCGCTGGGGATGGTTGTCTTCGTGGGGTGCGAGGGGACGCATGTTGTCGAGAAAGAGCCTATAGCGACCGGTGAGGACCACGACACGGTGGACGACGACGCGGACGACGACGCGGTCGATGTCGACCTCTACGATGCCGACATCCCGGACTACGATCCCGATGTGGTGAAACCCGATGTCGATCTCGATATAGACAGCGATCCCTGCGACAATCCGAATGTCGGCAAGAACTGCAAGACCGACACCGAGTGCGGCTCCTGCCTCATCTGCGTGAACGCGAAGTGCGCCATTGGTTGCCAGTCCGATGCCGATTGCCTGAACTACGCCGGAACGAAATGCAACAGGGCCTTCAGCCGTTGCCTGAACACGACCGCCACCGACGGCGCCTGCGGCGAGACGAAATGTCCGTCCGGTTGTTGCTATGCCACGAAGGGTTTCCTGTCGCTCAAATGCCTTTCGACGGCGACGCTCCAGACCTGCGGCATCTGCAAGCAGGGTGATATCTACATGGATGGTAAACAATGTGTCCCGGCCGCCTGCAAGGTGGACGAGATCAAGTGCCAGACCTACAACGCCACCGTTCCGAATGCCCAATGTTTCTCGTGTGATGCGGATACCTTCCTCTGTCAGAGCGACCCGACCTGCGCCGGCGCGGACAGTTGCGTCGGATGCGAATTCGCTATCCAGGGGACCGTCTTGAATGCGCAGGGCGACACATTGACCGGTATCGAAGTTGTCGCGTACGAGGGGACCTCCTTTGAAACAATTGTGACAACGGGGCCGACCGGCATTTTCAAGTTTGATCTGCAGGCCAACTACGGCTGCGAGATCGGCGAACCGGAGACGATCCCGTTAATTTTCAATGACACCGACGGCGCCGCGAACGGCGGCAACTTCGAAAGTAAGCAGGTGGATGCCGTGCTACCGTGGATAGAGTCTTGGGTGAACCCCTGCACATACCAGAATAAGGACCTTGTCATTACGCTTGACGAGGTCGGCAACAACGACGATATCCTGTTCCCGGATGAGTAAGCGAGGGGAGGGACGCATGTTCAAACACTTCTACCGGCTCATGGTCGTGGCGCTCGGCCTGTTCCTTGCGTCGAGTTGCGGCGAGAGCACGCCGCTGTATGGATGTATAGAAGGGGATTTTGACGAACTGCCCGTGACAGACAGTGATGTGTGTCCTTTTACGGAATATCGTATCGAAGGGACCATTCTTTCGACTATGGGTACGCCCATCGAAGGCATAAAGATAACTCCTTCGAATAATTCAATCGGTGTGGCCGGGATCGATGGTTATTATGCCGAGATATATAGCGGGCCGACGGGCAACTTTTCCTTTGCCGCATGGGATGAGTGCGGGAATCCCAAGACGACCTCTTTCGTCATCATAGCGGATGATGTTGACGGGGATCAAAATGGCAATTTCGCTACGAAGGAGACCGCCGTTTCTCTCGAATGCAACGATGTCATTTCATCAGACAATCATTGCGCCAATACCGCGGTGAAGATAGAACTTGAAGAGGTTTCTTCCGACGACGATGCGCTCGTCGACGACTGAACGTAACTAGAAGATATTTATCCCGAAATGCAGGTGATGAAAGTGCCAACTGAGCCAACTGGTGTATTCGGCGAGGTTCGCCCGTTCGGCCGGTGAGATGTAGCGCGGATCGTCGGTCGGCAGTTGCGACAGCGTTCCCGCCGCCGCATCGATGAGCGGTATCAGCATCTCGTCCACCAGCATCACCCCGTCGACCGCCCCCGTTTCGAGCAGACGCACCATGAAGAACGCCTGCCGTTCGGCGTCGAGTGTCACCGGCTGGTCGCTTTCGACGCAGACGCCGGTCCATGCATTGTATTCGCAGACGGGACGGAACCGGTTGTCGGGCCCGGTCTGGAAAAAGGCGATGTCTATCGCGGTGCCGTTGCGGTGGTCCGCCTCGCGGTGACGCATCGTTTCGAGCCCGCCGATGTCGTATCCCGGCGTCCGTCCGTTGTTCTGGCTCATGTCGTTGATACCGAGCGGTGCGGTGTCGGGGAAGGCTTCGATCGTCCGGCCGAGCGCGTAGCGGACCGCCATGATGACCGCGCGGGTCGAAAAGCGGTAATTCGACGAACAGTCAAACAGGTAGCGCCCTTCGGGGTAGGTCAGGTCGCCCGCCGGGAAGGGGATCAGTTCCTTGCGGCATTCATCGTCGGTGAAGCCCGCCGCGATGCAGTTCACGCCGTCGTGGTAGGGAGCGCTGGTCACCGTCAGGTCGTATTCGTTCGCGGCGTCATTCGATCCGGTCACGCGGATGTAGCGCACCGCGCCGCCGTCGCGGCTGTAGAGTCCCACCGCCTCTTCGTCGCTTTCGCAGCAGGTCACGGCCGGCGGGTAGGGGGTCAGATCGAAACCGCGGAAGGCGACGATGCCGCCCGACTCGTCGTAGACCACCAGATCGAGGTTTCCCGCCATGAGCCGGTGGGTGATACCGACCGATACGATGGTTTCGGCCGGGAGCGTCACCTTATACCAATGATCCTCACCGGCGCAGCGGGTAAGTCCCGTCACGACTCCGAGCGTCGGCGCTATCTCTTTTGCCGTTTCGGGGCCGTCGCCCGCTATCGATGGCCGTCGGTCACCTTCCCGGCAGGCGAACGGCGTGCACCAACTGCCGCAGGCGGGGTCGCACGCCGAACCGAAAGAGGGGATGCAAAGCACTTCGCGGTCGGGCGATCCGACACAGGTGGTATCGTCGAACGGCTGGAGGCAGAAGCCGTAGGTGTCGTTGAAGGGCATCATCCGGCAGACGGTGCCGGAAGGGCAATCGTCGCCCGTATCGCACGGTCCGTCGGCCCGGACCACGCACAGACCATAGAGACAGAGGGCGGGAGTGTCGTCGGTCGAAAGGCAGTCGCCGTTGCATTGACAGAACTGCCCGGGCGCGGCAAGCACGACGGCGTCCTCGTCGGGAAGCACCGTGTCGGCCGTTTCATCGGGCGTCGGCTGTTGGTCTACCGGCGTAGTGATATTGTTAGTGCAGGCGGCCATGAATGCCGCGATAACGGCGAAAAGTAGAACGCGTGACCACACGAGAGCATATCTCCCTGATCCCGGGACATTTTCATTCAGAACGGGACGATTGTCAAGCGGAGATCTACGCGACGCCCGAGAACTTGGTGAGGGTGAGTGTTTCGGCGATGTTGTGGACCTGCGAGACCATGCCGTCGATGTTGACGAGTATGTCGATGTAGGCCATCGACGCCTCCCCTTTGCAGGTCCCTTCCTGAAGCCGCTGGAAATGGCCCATCTTGGCGGCGCGCACCTTGTCCTTGATCTCCTTTTTCTTCATCGTGGCGGCGGCGAGGAACTCCTTCGCGTCGACCTCGACGCCGCTCAGCGGGACGATGGTCGCCTCGTAAAAATCCTCTATTTCGGTGACGATGTCGTGCAGTGAAGCGCGGGCGGCGTCGGACAGGAGCAGATTATCGTTCTTCATCTTGAGATAGCTTCGCGTCATGTTGGTCACATAATCGGCGTACTTCTCGAGGTTGTGGGCGCAGGTGATGTAGTTGCCGACCTTCGCCGCATCCTCGCGTGACAGCGACCGCTGTGACAAGGACAGCAGGAACTCGGTGATCGCCTTGCGGTATTCGTCGATGAGTTCCTCGTTCTTCTCGATCTTCTCGGCCGCCACCCCCGCGTCTCGTTTCCCGCCGAGGATATCGCGTATCCGCGTGGAGTTCTTCTTGACCCGTTCGGCCATCGCGAAGAGTTCCTTTTCCGATTCGAGGATGCCGATCGCGGGCGTTTCTACCAGCCCGTAGTGGATGTGGACGAACTGGCGGATCCCTTTCGACGGTTTCGCCTTCGGTTCGGGGACGATCTTTTTGACCGCGAAGGCGAGGAAGCCGATGAGCGGGGTGAAGAAGATGACGTTGGTGACATTGAAGAGCGTGTGGGCCATCGCGACATGCGGGCCGATGAAGGGTTTCGCGCCGATGGCCATGCCGTAGCGCGCCGCCTCTTCGGCGGTCTTTATCGTCAGGTCGGCGTCCTGCGGGATGAAGGTGTTGACCAGTTTGACGAAGGGGAAGAAGATGATGAGTATGATGATCACGCCGAAGACATTGAACAGGGTGTGGGCGAAGGCGGCCCGCTTGGCGTTGTGATTGGTCCCGATGCTCGCCAGCAGGGCCGTGATGGTGGTGCCGATGTTGTCGCCCAGTATCAGCGATACCGCGCCGGGAAAGGTGAGCAGTCCCTGCGTGGCCAGCGCGATGGCGATGCCGATGGTGGCCGAACTCGACTGGACCGCCACGGTGGTGGCCGTGCCGATGAGCACACCCAGCAGAACACTCCCGTAGCCGACGCCGTCGACCATCGTGAAGAAATGGACGAAGCCGGGGCTGTTGCGCAGGGGGCCGAGCCCGTCACTCATGGTGTTCATGCCGAGGAAGAGGAGTCCGAGGCCGAATACCGCCTCGCCGCTATAGCGAGCCGTCTCGTTGCGGCCGGCGAAACGGAGCAGGACGCCGATGCCGATGATGACCATCGCGTATTTCACCACCGACAGCGATACCAGCCAGCCGGTGACGGTGGTGCCGATATTGGCGCCGAGAATGACGCCGATCGCCTGCGTGAGGGTCATGAGTTGGGCGTTGACGAAACCGACCGTCATGACGGTGGTGGCCGAACTCGACTGGATGAGGGCGGTCACCGTCAGCCCGACGCCGATGGCCATGAAGCGGTTCTTCGTCAGGAAGCCGAGTACCTTGCGGAGCCGGTCGCCCGCCACCTTCTGCATCCCCTCCGACATGATCTTCATGCCCATGAGGAACAGGCCGAGTCCGCCGAAGACCTCGAATCCTATCGTTTTCCAATCCATAAGATCACCCCGTTTGTGAGAAATCGGTTCGCGGTTCGTTAATACACGGTTACCGTGCGATTAGCAACAAAAGCGGGGGAAATTGTAAAAAAGAGATGCCGGTTAGGGGAAAGCCCGATATATTTCCTTGCGATGTAAAATCCGCGCGAACTCGACTACGCCGTTCTCGTAAAAGAAGCCGACACGATAATCGCCCAACCGAACACGATATGCATTCTTTGCACCGGCAAGTTTCTTGAGGTTGCCTATCTTGGCGAGGGAAGGTGCAGATTCGAATTCTTCAATAAGAATAAACAGTTTCTTGCGTGTTGCCTTGTCTCCGATATCGTCTATGTCACGGCTGAAGCGTGCAAGGAACCGTATCTGCATCAGTCGCGCAGTTTTTTAAGAATGGTCTCTTTCTTGACGCACTGTGAGCGATCGCAATTCTGCATCAACGAGGCGAGGCCGATATCTTCCCTTTCCGTCGCGGAGAGTTTGCGGAAGGCGAAGTTCATTTTCTTGAAAAGCGCCGTGATGAGACGCTCTTCAACTTTATCGCGCGGAGTTATCACGATGGCGTTCATAGTCACGACCTCCTTCGTGTGGATGCCTTACAACTTGAAGAGGCTGTTGAGCTTGGCCTTGGCGTCGAGTTCGTCGCCGCCGTCGCCCTCCTCGGCCTGCTTGAATTCGAAGGCGGCACAGAAGTTCTGCGTATTGCGTTCGCGGACGAAGGCGGTCGAGGTCTCGCGACATTCGTTCGGGTAGCCCGGTTCGTGGAAACGGCAGTTCATACAGCAGTGCAGATCGGCGTAACAGTGCGGGCAGACATCCTGACGGCCCACTTTGCCGCGGATATCTTCGAGTTCCTCAAGGGACTTGCTGCAGTTGAAGCATTTGTACATGGGCGTCTCCATTCACAAAAACCTTTCCCAATATACCGATGCGCGCGCCGAAATCAAGAGGAAAAAATACCTCACCTCGACCTTTTCAACCTCACCCGCCACTTTTCGTGGCCGCCCTCTCCGTAGAGCAGAGAGGGCTCTTGCGGAATTTTATTTTTACCTTCCCTGCACGACGGGGAAGGGGGACCGCTTGCGGTGGATGAGGTATATTGACAATCTGTTCCTCTTTGCTAGGCTTGCACCCATGAAAACTTCGACGCTCGCCCGCTCTCTTCTCCTCGGCTTTTTGCCGATACTGATATTCATCGTCGTCGAAGAAATCTACGGCACCGTCGCCGGCATCGTCGCCGCCATCGCGCTGGGCATCGTCGAGATCGCCGTCATCTACCTCAAAGAAAAGCGGTTCGACCGGCTGGTGCTGTTCGATATCGGGCTTGTCGCCGCGCTGGGCGGCATATCGCTGCTGTTCGCCAACGAGATATTCTTCAAACTCAAACCGGCCCTATTCGAGTTCTTCTTCTGCGGTATGATGGCGCTGTCACTCTGGGGCAGGGTGCCGCTCATCCAGATGATGATGCAGAGGCAGATGCGCGGCACGGGGTTGGCCGTGGCCCCCGATAACCCGGCGATCATCAAGATGCTAACGGTGCTGTTTTTCTTATTTTTATTTCACGGGGCGCTCACCGCGTGGGCGGCGGTCTATGCGACCTCGGCGGCCTGGGGCTTCATCTCCGGGCCGCTCCTCTACATACTTTTCGGCCTCATGTTCCTAGTGCAGTTCGTGAAGATGAAGATACGGAGACCTTCTGCAACCTCATCCGGCCTGCGGCCACCTTCTCCGTAGAGCAGAGAAGGTAAAAAGGTCTCTCCTCCGCACTACGGAGGAGACGGAAGAGGAGGTTGAAGTGGAGTGTGTTCGTTATTTCTTCGATTTCTTCGGTTTCGGGGTGGGGAGGGCGTCGGCGGTGAGGCGGGCGAGTTCCGCGAGCCATTCCTGATCGTCGAGTTGTTCGTCGATGAGGAAGTGCGGTTTGGCGCCGGAGTAGGGGGGCGCTTCGGTCGGGTCGCCGATGAAGGCGCGGCCGGCGGCGGTCGGTTTCACGAAGAGTTGGTTGTCGCAGACGAGGGCGATCACTTTGCCGTCGAGATAGACGGCGTATTCACCGAACATCTTCCGCGCGGTGATCTCTCCGGCGGTTTTCATCTGGCCGGTCACATAGTCTATGAAACTCTTTTCGGTGGACATGGTCTTAACTCCGCAGGCAAAGTTCAGTATGTTGGCAAAAGAGCTTATTTCTCTGATAGACGATGGCAAGAGATTCTTTGAATTCCTAATGCTATAAGTTGATTTTAGTCTTTTCCATGTTAGATTAATTGAAGATTCTGAAGCGGAGGATGTATGAAAGAGCTTTTCAAAAACGCACTTACCTGCAAAGTTGCACTGGCATGGCTGGGTATGCGTTCTTCTGAAGAGGCATGGCATCAGTGCGACCGTGTCGATTGGATGTTAAGCGAAATGCGTCAGATCGGGTATAAGAATGAAAAAGGCATAAGGTTGTTTGCCTGTATGTGTGTGCGACAAACGCCTCTGGGTGACGGACGGGTAGTTTGGGATTTATTGGATGATGTCCGCAGTAAAAAAGCCGTTGATGTTGCAGAAAAATTTGCACATGGAATAGCGACATCTGCCGAACTTCTAGCTGCTGAATGTGGGGCCTATAGCACACAACAAGCTCCCATTTATACAAGCCCCGCGAGCCTCGGAAGGTACGCCAATCTTGTGGCCTATGCCAGCGCCGCCGCCGCCGCTGCGGCAAGCACTTATGAGATATATGCAGAGTGCGCTGCAAGCTGGGCTTCTGCGGCATCTGCTCGACACCCCTATTCTGAAGACATTGTTGCTATGCTTGCATATTGGGCCGCAACTAGCCGTCCCAGTGATACGAGTGCTTATAGTGAGGCATATCTCGCATCTGAAGATTCAGACGCGTCTATTGCTGCGAGAAAATGGCAGGCAGACAAGTTGCGAGAAATGGTTCCTTGGTCTGAAGTAAAAAATTTGTTATAATGGTGAATTCCCACAGCATCATCGCTTCCTGTTGGAGGTCTGTATGGCTAAGGTAAGAAAAAGAATCAGCAATGCGTTGGCAACCTCCATATTATATAGATGTGCTAAAACCTGTTGCGTTTGCAAAATTCCCCAAAAGGCATTGCAAATTCATCACATAGATGAAAACACAGAAAACAATGTCGAAGAGAATTTGGTAGCTCTTTGCCAAGACTGCCATGACGAGGCACATACAAATCATAGATTGTCCCAAAACCTTACGGAAGAACGATTGATAGCTTTTAAAAACAGATGGGAAGAGGAAATAGCCGAAAGAGCATCGGAAGCAATGCTCCCGCATTCGGATGGGATATCACAAGCAATGTGGACCTATGTAAATCATCAATGGTTGCCGGAAATCATGAGGGCTAAACATGTTAGCTTTGATCCGGAAAGATTCTCGTTGTTAAGAGCAGAAAATTTAATTGATGAAGATGGTTTTCCGATATTTCAAACAGAACCTAGAGGTAGAGTTCTAGCCACCGTTTATGACCATTTTGATTGCGCGGATGCTCGACATCTCCATCTTATGTATATAGATGCTGTTGATAAGCTCATTTTAAACTCAAATCCCATTGAACTTGGAGCAATTTGGAAGAAATCAGAAATGCGTTCAGTTTTGAATCCAGGAGCTTTGTGTTTCTGCATAAGAGGTTTTAGATTCAAAAGAATAGGGCGGAGAGAAAACAAAGAAGAAAACCGATTGGCTTATGCTCAATCCAAGGGTATCAGAATAGAATTCCTAGTAAATACAAGACATATGTATGGCGACTCTTCGCTATATTTGCATTTTACTGGCAATAGCGTAGTTGCTGTATTGATGATAGTGAGAAACATTGTTACAGAAAATGGATTGCTTTTAATTCAGGCCACACCATTAGCCATGGGAACTGGATTTTCTTGCAGTGATTATAACTCGCCGTATGACTTACGGTACGGTTGGGCGACTGGAAATACTTTGCCACAGAATGATGGTGACGCTGAAGAGGATTAGCTTTAGCTGGCCCGCTACAGCGGCGCCTGCTTGAGTTCGCGGAGCGCCGCCGAGAGGACGCGGAAGGCGGAACGGAGGAAAAGCAGGAGTAGTCCGGCGGCGACCACAAGATCGGGCCAACCCGCGCCGGTCGCCCAGACGCCGCCCGCCGCGACGAAGACCGACAGGTTCGACGCGATATCGTTGCGCGAACACTCCCAGACCGAACTCATGTTGATATCTTCCTTCCGATGCCGCCACAGGAGGAACAGGCAGGTCCCGTTCGCCGCGAGCCCGACGAGGCTGAATATCCCCATCGTCTCGAAGATCGGTACCGCCGGGTTGATGAGTTTGTAGGTGAGCTGTCCCGCGACCACCAGCGCCGCGAGGAGGATGAGCAGTCCCTTGAACAGCGCCACTTTCGCCTTCATGCGGGTGCCGAGCGCCACGGCGTAGAGACTGAGGGCGTAGGTGAGGGCGTCGCCGAGGTTGTCGAGGCTGTCGGACAAAAGCGCGGTCGATCCGGCGTACAACGCCGCCGCGACGATGACGAAGAACATCACCGCGTTGATGATGAGCACTATTTTGAGCGTCGCGCTCTGCCGTTCGCGCAGGGCGCTCAGATCGCAGTTGTCGCAAGAGCAACCGGCCATCGGTACCTCCGTCAAACTTGATCCATCGTAGCAACATGGGCGGGGAAAGCAATACCGCATACCAACCTTCTACCTCACCCGCTGCTGGCGCAGCCGCCCTCTCCGTCGAGCATAGAGGGCTCTTGCGGAATTTTCTTTTTAACCTTCCCCGCACGACGGGGAAGGGGGACCGCGTGCGGTGGATGCGGTGGATGAGGTTGAGAGAGGGGCCGAGGTATTTATTTGCCTCCTTCTTCACTATCCGCTATAGTCCGTGCGGACCACGGAGGGCGCGATGCATTTCGGCGACGATATCCACAAATTGGTGCTCGACAACCTCTACGACGGCGTCTACTTCACCGACACCGACCGCCGCATCACTTACTGGAACAAGGCGGCCGAACGGATCACCGGCTTCACCGCCGCCGAGGTGATGGGCCGTCACTGCCACGACAATATCCTCAACCATGTCGACGAGGACGGCACACAGCTCTGTTTCGGTCCCTGTCCGCTCGCCAACTGCATGCGCGACAACCAACTCCGCGAACGGGAGATATATCTGCACCACAAGGACGGCCACCGCATCCCGGTGCTGGTCCGCGTCGCCCCGGTCCATGACGCGAAGGGGAACTTGCTCGGTGCGGTCGAGATCTTCAGCGACCGTTTCTCGCACGACGAGATGCGCAACCGTGTCGAGGAACTGGAGCGGCGGGCGATGATGGACGGCCTGACCAAGACCGCCACCCGCGGCTACACCGAGACGGTCATCCGTCAGCGGCTGGAGGAATACCGGCGCTACGGCTGGTCGTTCGGCATCCTCTTTTTCGACATCGACAATTTCAAGCGGCTCAACGATACTTACGGCCACGCGGCGGGCGACAAGGTGCTGGCGATGACGGCGCGGACGCTTCTCTACAATGTCCGGTCGTTCGATCTGGTGGGGCGCTGGGGTGGCGAGGAGTTCGTCGTGGCGGTGCGCGCCAGCGACGCCGAGAGTCTGCGGAAACTTGCGTCGAAACTGTGGCGGCTCGTCGGGTCGTCGGTCCTTCACGAAGGCGAGATGGTGCTCGCGGCCACCGTTTCGGTCGGCGCGACGCTTATCCTGCCGGGCGATACGGCCGAATCGGTCGTCGCGCGGGCCGATTCGCTGATGTATGAAAGTAAGCGGGGCGGCAAGAACCGCGTCACGGTCGGATAATGTCGTCGTTCTCTAATCTTCCGTAAAGTTGCCCCATCGAGAATTCTTTTGAAATCATCCGAAAAAAATTGAAAACATTCTTTTGCCTCGGTATAGTCGGGCGGCGAGTTTTCCAGTTCCTTTTATTTTTATATTTGAACGAGGTGACGCATGATCAGCACCGGCGCTACGAAGAAGATCGAAAGCCTGATGGCACGGTACCCCAAAAAGGAATCGGCTTTGATGCCCGCCCTGATGATCGTCCAGAAGGAGAACGGGAATGTTCTTTCAAAGGGCGATATCGAGGAGACGGCGAAGCTGATCGGCGTGACCGACGCGAAGGCCTTCGGCGTCGCGACCTTTTACACCATGTACAATGTGAAGGAGAAGATCGGCAAGTACCACCTGCAGGTCGACACCAACATCCCGGCGACCCTCGCGGGGGCGAAGAAGATACTGGCATACATCGAGAAGAAACTGGGCATTAAGGCGGGGCAGACGACCGCCGACGGGCTCTTCACGCTTCACGAGGTCGAGTGTCTCGCCTCCTGCGGCACCTGCCCGGTCATTCAGGTCAACGACACCTACTACGAGAATCTGACCGTCAAGAAGGTCGACCTCCTCATCGAATCGCTGAAAAAGGGCGAGATGCCCGACAATAAGGCCAGATCGAACTGGGGGAGCGCCTGCAATGTGCTCCTCAAGAACCGCGGCGTGAAGGATGCGGCGAAACTCTCGGTCTATAAAAGAAAAGGCGGTTACAAGGCGCTTGAAAAGGCGCTGACGATGGCCCCCGAGGCGATCGTCGCCGAGGTCAAGGAGTCGGGGCTCAAGGGGCGCGGCGGCGCCGGTTTCCCGACCGGCACCAAGTGGGGTTTCCTGCCGAAGAACAACACCAATCCGGTCTATCTCATCTGCAACGCCGACGAGGGGGAGCCGGGGACCTACAAAGACCGCCAGATCATGGAATACGACCCGCATCTGCTCATCGAGGGGATGGCGATAGCGGCGCGCGCGCTCGGTTCGAAACTGGGCTTCATCTATATCCGCGGCGAATTCGACTGGATAGCCGATATCCTCGAGACGGCGATAGAAGAGGCGAAGAAGGGCGGTCAGCTCAAAGAGTTCGACATCATCGTCCACCGCGGCGCGGGCGCCTATGTCTGCGGCGAGGAGACGGCGCTCATCGAATCGATAGAGGGCAAACGGGGCCAGCCGCGCATGAAACCGCCCTTCCCGGCGGCGCAGGGGCTCTACGGCTGTCCGACCATCGTCAACAATGTCGAGACCTTCGCGAGCGTTCCGTTCATCATCGAGAAGGGGGCGGCCGAGTTCAAGAAGTTCGGTCCCGCCGAAAGCGCCGGGTTCCGTATCTTCGGCATCAGCGGCAATGTCAAGAAGCCGGGCGCCTACGAATACCCGATGGGGGTTTCCTTCAACGACCTCATCGCGGCGGCGGGCGGCGTTGACGGCGATCTCAAGGCGGCCATCGTCGGCGGCCTGTCGGTGGCCATCCTCAAGGCGGACGAACTGAAAGACCTCAATATGGACTACGCCTCGTGCGCTGCGAAGGGGACCGCGCTGGGTTCCGGCGGCGTCATGGTCATCAACGATACCTGGTCGATACCGGAGTTGGCCCTGCGCGCGATGAAGTTCTACGCCCACGAATCGTGCGGCAAGTGTACGCCGTGCAAAGAAGGGTCGAAAATGACGGTCCGCGCGCTCCAGAAGATCGTGTCGGGGCAGGGGACCACAGAGGATCTCGCCAATGTCGAGCGGCTCGTGGGGACCATCAAAGGGCTCACCCTCTGCCCGGTCGGCGAGGCCTTCTCGGTGCCGATCCGCGCGATGGTCGAGAAGTTCCGCCCCGAATTCGAGGCGCTGATAAAACACTGAAGTCCGGCCGAACCGTAAATTCCTCTCTCTCTTTTTCATTCCTCCCGACAAATAGTTGCAAGGTGACCGTTCCCGTGATATGAGGATGGCCGTCGTTCTTTTACATCAACTCTCCGAGCCCGGGTTCCTGTAGCCGCTGTCGGTATGGATACCGGGACGATAAGGTATGGGGCGAAAGGCCCATGCCCCCTTTTGGAAAGGAGGAATTCATGACCAATGCTATCTTCAACCTGCCGGAATCCTACAATGAACCGACCTACGGCTATGCCCCCGGCACGAAAGAAAAGGCACTGCTGAAAGCGGAACTGAAAAAACAGTTCGAAGAGTGCATCGACATCCCGCTTATCATTGGCGGCAAAGAGCTCCGCACCGGAAAGACCCGGAATGTCGTCTGTCCCCACGACCACCGGCATGTTCTCGCGGTCTGCCACGAGGCCGGAGAGAGCGAAGTGCGCAGGGCGATCGAAACGGCGCTGGCCGCCAAGCAACAATGGGAGAACACGCCGTGGGAGGACCGCGCGGCGGTGTTCCATCGGGCGGCAAGCCTCATCTCGGTAAAGTACCGCTACATCCTCAACGCGGCGACGATGCTCGGCCAGTCGAAGAGCTGTTATCAGGCCGAGATAGACGCGACCTGCGAGACGGCCGATTTCTACCGCTACAATGTCAAGTTCATGGAGCAGATCTACCGCAACCAGCCGATATCGGACCACCATGTGTGGAACCGGGTCCACTACCGGGCGCTGGAGGGGTTCGTTTATGCCGTGACGCCGTTCAATTTTACCGCCATCGGGGCGAATCTCCCCGCCGCGCCCGCCATCATGGGCAACACCGTCGTGTGGAAACCGGCATCCACTTCGCTCCTGTCCAATTACTATCTCATGCAACTCTACAAGGAGGCGGGGCTTCCCGACGGCGTCATCAACTTCGTACCGGGAAGCGGCGCGATGATATCGGGCATCGTGCTCGACGATCCGGCGCTCGCCGGGATACACTTCACCGGCTCGACCGGCGTGTTCAGATCGATGTGGCAGACGGTCGGCGCGAATCTTGCGAAATACCGCATCTATCCGCGACTCGTCGGCGAAACGGGCGGCAAGGACTTCATCTTTATGCACAACTCGGCCGATGTCGAAGAGGTGACGAGCGCCATTCTTCGTTCGGGGTTCGAATATCAGGGGCAGAAATGTTCCGCCTGTTCCCGGGTCTATGTGCCGCGCTCCCGATGGAAAGAAATGAGAGAAAGGCTGATCGTTCTGGTCGCGACCATCAAAGTGGGAGATGTGCTCGATTTCAGGAACTACATGAACGCGGTCATCGACGAGGCGAGTTTCGACAACACCATGCGGTATATCGATATCGCCCGCAAGTCGCCCGACGCGGAGATCGTCACCGGCGGCACCGGCGATAAATCGAAAGGCTATTTCATTCAGCCCACGATCATCGAGGCGAAGACGCCGCGCTTCATCACGATGGAGGAGGAGATATTCGCGCCGGTGGTGACGATATTCGTGTACGATGACGACAAGCTGGACGAAACCCTGAAACTGGTCGATTCGACCTCGCCCTATGCGCTGACGGGGGCGATCTTCGCGACGGATCGTCATGTGATCAACAAATTAAGCGACGCGCTTCCCAACGCGGCGGGCAACTTCTACATCAACAACAAGCCGACCGGCGCGATGGTGGGGCATCAGCCGTTCGGCGGCGCCCGCGCCTCGGGCACCAACGATAAGGCGGGCAGTTTTCTCAACCTTATCCGCTGGACCAGTCCGCGCACGATCAAGGAATGCTTCACGCCGCCCCGGGTGTACGGCTACCCCTTCCTCGGCGAGGAATAAGGGAATATCCATAACGCTCCATTTTCTTTGACACGGGCTTTGTTTTTAATATAGTTCGCGATGTTCCCGTTCCTTAAATAATTAAACCCCCGAGCCTTCGATCCTACAGCGTTATGCCACGGTCGAAGGCCAATGGGCCGATACCGAAAGGTTACGGCCTCCCGCTTTGGAAAGGAGGTGCCTGTGGTTCCGGTCTTTTCCCCTGTACTCTCGAAATCATCGTCAAGTGGTCATACATTATTTCATCGGAGGAGCGCATGAAGCTTATCATTAACGGAAAAGAGATCGTTGCCCAGCCCGGCATGACCGTGCTGGAGGCGGCGAAGGCCGGCGGGATCTACATCCCGTCGCTCTGTTATCATCCCCGCACCGGACAGGCCGGCAAATGCCGCGTCTGTGTCGTGGAGGTCGAAGGGATGCGCGGACTTCAGGTGTCTTGCAATTTGAAAGTGCAGGACGGAATGTCGGTGAAGACCAAGACCCCGCAGGTGCTTGCGGCGCAGAAACTGGTGGTCGACCTTCTGCTCGCGACGGGCAAACATGACTGTATCGCCTGCGAAAGCAACGGCAAGTGCGAACTGCAGGATGCCGCCTATTATCTGGGCATCGAACGCGCTCCTTTCAAGTATGACGACATCCATTACGCGGAAGGGGACAAGAGCGCTCCCTTCGTCCGGCTCGACAAGGACAAATGCATCTCCTGCGGCCGTTGTGTGGTGGCCTGCAATAATCAGGTGGTCAACGAGGTGCTTGATTTTGCCCAACGCGGATACCGGACCGAGATCGTCTGCGACGACGACAAGCCGATGGGCGATTCGTCCTGCGTCCAGTGCGGCGAATGTTCGCAGGTCTGTCCGGTCGGCGCTATCGTCGATGTGAAATCGGTCGGCAAGGCCCGTTCATGGGAAACAAAGGTCGTCCGCACCACCTGTCCGTACTGCGGCGTCGGCTGTCAGTTGGATCTCCATATGAAAGGCGATCAGATCGTGCAGGTCACCGGCACCGAAGAGGGGAGCCCGAACAAAGGTAAGTTGTGCGTCAAGGGCCGTTACGGCTACGATTTCATCTATGCCGAGGACCGTCTGACCCATCCGCTCATCAAAGAGAACGGCGAGTTCAGAAAGGCGTCGTGGGACGAGGCGATCAACCTCGTCGCGTCGAAATTCAAGGAGGCCATCGACAAGTACGGTCCCGATTCGGTCGCCGGCGTGAGTTGCGCCCGCAGTATCAATGAAGACTCCTACAATATGCAGAAACTGTTCCGTGGGGTGTTCAAGACCAACAACATAGACCACTGCGCACGAACTTGACACGCCCCCACGGTGGCCGGTCTGGCTGCCTCCTTCGGCTCGGGCGCGATGACCAACTCGTTCGGCGAGTTCGCAAAGGCGAAACTGATGCTCTGCATCGGGACCAACATGACCGAGGCGCATCCGGTCGCCTCCTATTATGTCAAGCAGGCGGTGAAGAACGGCATGACCCTCATCGTCGCCGATCCGCGTAAACAGCGGCTGGTGAAGTACGCGGAGCTGTTCGCGCAACTCAAGGTCGGCACCGATGTCGCCTTCCTCAACGGGCTCATGAATGTCCTTATCACCGAAGACCTCTACGATAAGGAATTCGTGGAAAAGAACTGCTCCGACTTCGACAAACTGAAAGAGACCGTCCTGAAATATACCCCGGAATACGCGGCGAAGATATGCGGCGTCGAACCGGAGATCATCAGGAAGATCGCCCGAAAGATGGCGAGCGTGAAGCCGGGGGCGGTGTGCTACACGCTCGGCATCACCGAACACACCTGCGGCAAGAACAATGTCATGAGCGTCGCCAACCTGCAGATGCTGCTGGGCAACCTCGGCGTCGAATGCGGCGGCGTCAATCCGCTCCGTGGCCAGAACAATGTGCAGGGTGCGTGCGACATGGGCGCTCTGCCCAATGTGTTCCCCGGCTATCAGAAGGTCGTCGATCCCGCCGCGCGCGAGAAATTCGAGAAGGCGTGGGGCGTTACCGGCCTTCCCGATAAGAACGGGCTCATGATCCCCGACATGATGGCTGGTCTCGCCTCCAAGAAGGTCCGTGCCTTCTGGATATTCGGCGAGAATCTCGCCAATTCGGAACCGGACATCCGCCATGTCGAGCATGAACTCGAATCGGCCGAATTCATCGTGGTGAACGACATTTTCCCCAACGAGACGACGAAGTTCGCCGATGTCATCTTCCCCGCCGCCGCATGGTGCGAGGATGAGGGGACCTTCACCAGCAGCGAACGCCGCGTCAACCGGGTGCGTAAGATCAAGGATGCGCCCGGCGAGGCGAAGCCGAACTGGTGGGTGTTCCAGCAGGTGGCCAAGGCGTTCGGTCAGGAATGGCCGTCGAACAGCGGCCCGGAGATATGGGACAACGAGGTTTCGAAACTGGCCCCGGCGCTCGGCGGCATAAAGTACGTGAGGATAGAGAAAGACGGCCTGCAGTGGCCCTGTCCGACCGCCGAGCATCCCGGCACCACCTTCCTGCACAAGGAGGGGAAGTTCACGCACGGAAAGGGTATATTCAAGGCGGTCGAGTGGACGCCGCCCGCCGAGGTGGAGGATGCCGAATATCCGTTCGTGCTCAGCACCGGCAGACGCCTTTCGCAGTACCACACCAGAACGCAGACCGGCAGGGCCGGCATGGATGCGATCTACAAGCGGGAGACCGCCGATATGTCGCCCGCCGACGCCGAGCGGCTCGGTATCAAGAACGGCGAGATCGTGCTGGTCAAATCGCGCCGCGGCGAGGTCAGGGTCCCGGCCCGCGTGACCGAAGAGGTGCCCAAGGGAATGGTGTGGATGACCTTCCATTTCCGGGAAGGGAACGCCAACTGGCTCACCAACACCGCCTACGATCCCGAGACCCGGACGGCCGAATACAAGGCCTGCGCCGTCAATGTCGTCAAGTTGTGATCCTATTCACCCGGTCATGATATAAAGGTTTACATCGTTCTTTGACATTGACAACTCCGATCCCGGGTTCCTGTAGCCAATATCGGTATGGATACCGGGGCGATAGGGTATGGGGCGAAAGGCCCATGCCTCCCTTTTGGAAAGGAGGATTCTCATGATCACGGTATCACGGAAGCTGTTGGCTTCCGTCGTGGTGTTCGGCGCGCTCGCCCTCGGGGCGCAGGAGACACCGGTCAAGGAAGAGGTTAAGAAAGAGTCGCGGAAAGAGGAGTCGTCGGTGCCCGATTGGGTTAAAAAGTTGGAGATCAAAGGGGACTTTCGATTCCGTTACCAGTACCAGAATTTCGAGGATGCGGTACAGGACGACACGCTGGAGCGCAATCGCCTTCTCTACCGCGCCCGGATCGGCCTCGACGCGGAGGTCAACGACTGGGCGAAGGTTCATTTCGGCATCGCATCCGGTTCGGCCGAAACGAAGATATCGGAGAATATGCCGACACAGGCGCTCGGACAGGATGCCCGCACCTCCAATCAACCCTTCGACGATTTCTTCAGTCGCAAACCGCTCTGGATCGATCATGCCTACGGGGAGATATCGCCGTGGAGTTGGCTGACCATCATGGGGGGCAAGATGAAGAATCCCCTGCATACCGCTTCGCAGTTGCTGTGGAGCGCCGAGGTTAATCCGGAGGGGGCCGCCGTCACCTTCGCCTACCCGATCATCGACGAATTGACGATCCTTGCCGATGCCGCCATTCTTGTTCTTGACGAGATAAAGGCGCTTGACGACCCTCTGCTGGCGGTGGCGCAGGTGGGGGCGGCGGTCACGGTGGACGATTTCGACGGGAAATTCGTGATCGGATACTACGACCCCATGTATCTATACAACGCCGACAGCAACACCGCGCATGCACTGGAGATAAAAAAACTTATCCGGGAAGGCTATTATTGGAAAAATATTCAGGCGCTTTTCAATGTCGCCTATACCTTGGAAAAGAAATACCAGATCGGCCTTTTCGGTGAGATGACGGCAAATCTTTACGAGTTCAACGAAGAGGCTCCGTTGGGTGAAAAGGCCGACGAAACATTGGCATGGCTCGTCGGGGCGAAGGGAGGCACCAAGGCGCTCAAGGATCTCGGCGATTTTCAATTGACGCTCGGCTATCGTCAGGCCGGTATCGCTTCGTGGCTACCGCTTTTCAGCGAGCCGGTCGTTTTCAACGGAAAATTAAACGGAGAAGGGATCGACTTCAACGGGCAGGTCGGTTTTTACAAAGGACTGTCGGCCGCCGTGACATTCAACTACTTCTGGACCAAGAATGCCGAATTCAACGCCGGCGAGACGGACAGCGATATCATCTTCATGCTCGATATGAACTATAAGTTTTGAGTGATGCTATGCGTGCACAACACGAGGAAAAAGTCATGAAATATCGTTTTATGCTTCTTGCTCTCGCGTTCCTTTCTTTACTGCCGGGATTTTCCTGTGCGAACAAAGGAACTGCCGCCGAACTGGCCGTGTCGGCCGGCGCGAACTTCACCGATGTGCTGAAAGAGTGCGCCGCGCTGTACGAGGCGGAGCATCCCGGCGCGAAGATCGTGCTGAATTTTGCCTCGACCGGGGTCGTTGCCCAGCAGATCATCGCCGGGGCGCCGGTCGATGTCTTTTTCTCCGCGACGGAGAAACACGCGGAGATGGTCGCCGCCAAAGGGCTGGCCGTCGAAGGCTCGCGGAGGACCTTCCTTTCCAACGAGATAGTCGTGATAACGAGAAAAGGTCTGCGACACACGCTGTCCGACCCGGCGGGACTTCTTGCCGACGCGGTCAAGATCGTTGCGTTGGGCAGTCCGGAGAATCTCGCCGCGGGTATCGCCGCGAAGGAGGCGTTGGCCTTTCACGGTATTCATGAGAAGGTCGCGGAGAAAGCCGCCTACGGGGAAACGGTGCGGCAGGTCCTCGATTATGTCGTTCGCGGCGAGGCCGACGCGGGGATAGTGTTTTATACCGATTATCTGATAGCGAAAGAAAAGGTGGATCTCGCCTACACCTTTTCAAAAGAGTCCCATCGGCCGATCATCTATCCGGTCCTTGCCGTTACAGGCCGTCCGAACGAGCAAAAGGCGCTGGAATTCGTAGAGTTCCTTTCCTCGGAAAAGGCAAAGGGGATATTTACACGATACGGCTACCGGTTCCTGTGATGCTTTCGAGGGAAGGTAAGATGCGCGACAATGCGATACTGACCGAAGCGGTCGTCAGGCTGAAAAAGATGCTGACGGCCGATCAACCGCTCCTCGACCTGCGCATATCGGTACGGGCCGTCTGTCTGACCCCGGAGGAGGCGATAGGAAATCCGATGCGGAGGGATTATCCGATCATCGAGGGGAAAGAGCGGGTCATTGAGGCTACCGTACTGCACAGCAAGGGACAGGCGTTCACCGATGACCCCGGCGAGTTCACCGGCACCGTGCAGGAGATATTCGATCTCGATCTCTCGTCCAACCGGAACCGCGCCATCGTCATCGCCGCGATGAACGCCCTGCTTGGTCATCGCGGACTGGTCGACGGCACCGTTCATTGCAGAAATGAAGACCCGGAAAAATGTTCGAAAGAGATAGCCCTCCATATTTTCGAGAAATTCGGCCGTGTCACGGTGGGATTGATCGGTCTGAATCCGGCGCTGTTGGAAGCGCTCGCGAACACCTTCGGCGCGGAACGGGTCCGCGCAACCGATCTCAACCGGAAGAACATCGGAACCGTCAAATACGGCGTCGAGATAGGGGACGGTCGCGAACGGACCGAGGATATGGTCCGTTCATCGGATATCCTTCTGATCACCGGGACCACGCTGGTGAACGGCACCCTCGACGGTATTTTGGATCTTGTCGCCCGCTACGGGAAGAACTATCTGCTGTACGGCACGACCATTGCCGGCGTCGCCCGGCTCAGGGGACTCGACCGTATCTGTCCGTATGCGAGGAACGGTTGATGGGCGCGATCTCCTTTCCCTTGATCCTTTCGCTCAAGGTCGCCCTGTGCGCCACCTTTCTGGCCGCTCTTTTCGGTATCGCGGTCGGCTATTTCATCTATGCGCGGCACTTCGCCGGGAAGGAGATACTGGATACGCTGATCACCGTTCCGCTCGTACTGCCGCCTACCGTGACCGGCTTGTACCTGATGTATGTGTTCGGCAGGAACGGGCTTATCGGGTCTTTTATCTACGACCTCACCGGCATGTCGATCATGTTCTCGTGGCAGGCCGCCGTATTGGCCTCCTTCGTCGTCGCCGTACCGATAACCTTCAAGACCACCCGGACCGCCTTCGAGGCGGTCGACAAGAATCTCATAGAGATATCTTATGTGTTGGGGAAGAGCGAGAGCAAGACCTTTTTCACCATCATTTTTCCCCTCGCGTGGAAAGGTATCGCGTCGGGCCTCGTGCTTGCCTTCGCGCGGGCGCTGGGCGAATTCGGCGCGACCTTGATGCTGGCGGGAAATATTGAGGGGAAAACGAACACCGTGCCGCTCACGATTTATTCTCTGGCGACATCGGGAAAAGAATACGAGGCCCATATCCTCGCCCTGATCTTCACGGTTTTCTCCTTTGTGTTTCTCTATACGGTGAAAAAACTGGGGCACCGGCATGCTTGAGGCGAAACTGGTCCGCACCTTTAAGAATTTTTCTCTGGATGTCGATTTCAAGGTGGGAAAAGGGGTGAACATCTTTTTCGGTTTCTCGGGATGCGGCAAGACGATCACCCTGCGGATGCTCGCCGGTCTGGACCGGCCCGACAGCGGTCAGATAAAGACCGGCGGGAAGACGATCTTCGACAGCGCGCAAAAGATAGATGTCCGGCCGCAGCATCGGCGCATCGGCTATGTGCCGCAGCAGCCGTCGCTCTTTCCGCATATGAGCGTCGAGCGCAACATCCGGTACGCCGCGGACGCTTTGTCCCCGGAGGAGCGGAAGGAAACGCTGGAACACCTGCTCGAGATATTCAGATTGAAAGAGCTGCGGAGCCGTTTTCCCCATCAACTTTCGGGCGGTCAGAAACAGCGGGCGGCGGTGGCGCGGGCGGTGGCTTCGAAGCCGGCCTATCTCCTGCTCGACGAACCGTTCAGTTCCCTCGACAGCCTCATCCGGCGGAAGATGTGCCGCTGCATAACCCATTCGGTGTACGAAAAACTCGGCATACCGATCATCATGGTGACCCACGATGCGACCGAGACGCTCGATTTCGACCAGCTCTTTGTCTTTTCAAACGGGCGGATCGTCAAAAGCGGCCCGCCGAAAGAACTGAAGCCTCTGCTCGCCGAGATGCTGGGGCCGTTGCGCTTCGACAATCCGTTCACCGGCGAAAAATAACCACGAGGGAGTAGTGTCATGAGTGCGAATTTGAATGAAACGCTCATTTGCGGCCATCCGCTTGAAGAGTACGAGGCGATGATCGAAAAGTTCCACGGCAACCGGGCGCCCGGCTTGATCATCGGCGGTTTCATGGTCGATCTGGCGCAGAAGAATCTGCCGAAAGGGGAACTGTTCGATGTGATCTGCGAATCGATGAAATGCCTGCCCGATGCGGTGCAGGTGCTTACCCCCTGTTCCATCGGCAACGGCTGGCTCAAGATACTCAAGATCGGCAGATTTGCGTGCACCTTCTTCGACAAACATACCGGCGACGGGGTGCGGGTCTATCTCGATACCGATAAGATGAAGAACTATCCCGAGATATACAACTGGTTCTTCAAGGTGACCCCGAAGCATGAACAGGACGGAGAGGCGCTGATGAGACAGATCAGGTCGGCGGGGGCGGCGATCCTGTCCGTAGAGAAAGTGAAGGTCGATCCCGAGATATCCAAAAAAGAAAAGGGCTCCAAGATCGCCGTCTGTCCGGTCTGCAACGAAGGCTACCCGGCGAAGCACGGTGAAAAATGCCGCATTTGCAGCGGAGAGATAAACTATCTGATGAAGAGCTCATGATGAAGAGCGCCGCGATAAAGGAAGATTTTCCCGTCGTGCAGTTCGATACCGGCGGGGTCGAGGTGAAATTGTGGGAAGAGACCAAGTCGGTGGTCGGCGAGATATCTCTGAAGATCATGATCAACGGCGTCGATTATGCTTCTCTGTTGTGTGTCAATCAGTTCCAGAAAGAGATGGCGCTTGGTTTTCTCTACAATGAAGGGGTCATAAACGGTTGGTCCGATGTCAAGAACATCGATTTCAACGAAGGTCACTTTACGGTCGCGGTCGAACTGAACGAACGGCTGAATCTCACTGTGGGCGATAGTTTCAGGAGCGTGACATCGGGCTGCGGGAAATGTTACACCTACATCAAGCCGACCTATCGCGATCTGTATGTCGCGAACACCTCCGATAGCCGTTATGAATTGAAGAGGATAACGGACCTGATGAAAGAATTCAATCGGGAGCCGCCTATCTTTAATGCGTTCGGCGGGGTGCATGCGGCCAAATATGTCGGGGAGGGTTTCAGCGTGCTGGTCGAAGATATCGGCAGGCATAATTGCATAGACAAGATCGCGGGTATTCTGCTGTCGGAAGGGAAGGGGAGGTCGGGGGGGATGATGCTGGTGAGCGGCAGGATATCTTCCGAGATCGTTACCAAGATCGTGCGGATGGGCGTTCCCCTGATCGCTTCCCGCTCCACGCCGACCATTCCCGCGCTCAAACTCGCGGAGCAGTACGGTATCACGCTGCTCGGGTATGTCCGTGAAGGGCGCGGGGTGATATATGCCGGGAAAGAGCGTATCGAAGAGGTTTTTCGGATGTCGGACCCGAATAAGAACTAACAGAAAGAAGGAGGCGCGGATGAACGGATCGGTCTACAGAAAAACACTGGTGATGGCGGTGAGCAACGAGATCGAGGCCCACGATTTCTACGAGGCGGCGGCGGCCAAGACCGCCAACAAGGCGCTGAAGTCGATCTTCGTGGAACTGGCGGGCGAGGAGTTGAAGCACAAACTCCTGCTCGAATCGTTCCTTGCCGACGGCGGCAAAAAACTGCAGTTCGCCGAAACGGCCGACTACAAGATCTCCGAGACGGTGGAACTGCCGAAACTGACCGTCGGGATGAGTTTCGTGGAGGCCATTGCGCTGGCCATGAAGAAAGAGGAAGAGGCGATGAAGATGTACCGCAAATTCGCCGACGCCAGTTCTTCCCCCGAGCAGAAGGAGACCTTCCTCCAACTCGCCCGGATGGAGCAGGGACATAAGGCCCGGCTGGAGGCGCTCTATACCGACACCGCATACGCCGAGGCGTGGTGATGATCCAATAAATTCGGTATCTTTGAAAATATTTGCCTCTTACAGAGCCTCCGTATATACTCCTTTTGCTTTGTTTTTCATCCCCCGAGCCTTTCGACCTACGGCAGGGCGCTATGGTCGAAGGCCAATGGGTCGCTACCGAAAGGTTACGGCCTCCCGTTCGGAAAGGTGGTGATGTAGGTCACTAGTTTCAGAACGGAGGCGACCTCATGCAGATCACGATCAACGGAAAGATCGTCGAGGCCCAAGCGGGGCAGACCATCCATCGGGCGGCCAAGGCGGCCGGTATCTACATCCCGACGCTGTGTTACCATGAAAAGGTCGGCGCGGCCGGCAAATGCCGCGTCTGCGTCGTCGAGATCGAAGGAAGCCCCGCGCTCCAGACCGCCTGTTCGGTCGAGGTGCGCGAGGGAATGAAGATCCAGACGCGGACCGAGCGGGTACTCAACTCACAGAAACTGATCGTCGACCTGCTCCTTTCGACCGGCACCCACGACTGCCTCGCCTGCGACCAGAACGGCTCCTGCGAACTGCAGGATGTCGCCTACTATCTGGGCATGGAGCGCGGATCGTTCAAGTACGCCGATGTCGAGAGCGTGAAAGACGACAGTTCCGAATTTATTTCGGTCGAGCGGAGTAAATGCATTTCCTGCGGCCGCTGCGTCGCGGCGTGCAACAACACGGTGACCAACCGCGTGCTTGATTTCAAATACCGCGGTCACAAGGCCGACATCGCCTTCGACGACGACAAGCCGATGGGCGAATCCTCCTGCGTGCAGTGCGGCGAATGCGCCCAGATCTGTCCGGTGGGGGCGCTTACCGACAAACTTTCCAAAGGCAGGGCGCGTCGCTGGGATGTCGAGAAGGTCTATTCGGTCTGTCCCTACTGCGGCGTCGGCTGCAAACTGGAACTCCATGTCGACCGCAAGACCGACCGGATCGTCCGCGTCACCGGCGCCGAGGGTGCCCCGACCAATAACGGGATGCTCTGCGTCAAGGGTCGCTACGGCTACGATTTCGTCGGTCATCCCGACCGCCTGACCACCCCGCTCATCAAGGAGAACGGCAAGTTCCGCGAAGCGTCGTGGGACGAGGCGATAACGCTGGTCGCGACCAAATTCGCCGAGATAAAGCAGAAGCACGGCGCCGACACCATCATGGGGCTCTGCTCGGCGAAGGTGACCAACGAAGAGAACTACACCTTCCAGAAACTGTTCCGCACGGGGATCGGCACCAACAACATTGACCACTGCGCACGACTCTGACACTCCTCCACGGTGGCCGGTCTGGCTGCCTCCTTCGGTTCGGGCGCAATGACCAACGACATCGCCGGTCTGGACAAGAGCGATGTGGCTCTCATCATCGGTTCCGATACCTCCGAATGTCATCCGGTCATCGCCGCGCGTCTCAAAAAAGCGGCGATGGACGGCAAGGTGAAGATCATCGTCATCGATCCCAAGCGGATCAAGATGGCCGATTTCGCGACCATCTACGCTTGCCAGCGGCCCGGCACCGATGTCGCGGTCCTCAACGGCATGATGCATCTCATCATCAAGAACGGCTGGGAGGACAAGAAGTTCATCGAAGAGCGTACCGAGGGGTACGAGGCGCTCAAGGAAGAGGTCGCCAAGTTCACCCCCGAGTATGTCGAGAAGATATCGGGCATCCCCGCCAAGACGCTTGAGGAGATCGCCGAGTTGTTCGGCAAGGCCCCGACGGCGGCGCTCTACTACGCGATGGGGATCACCCAGCACACCACCGGCGTCGACAATGTCAAGTCGACCGCGAACCTTCAGATGCTCTGCGGCAACATGGGCAAGGTGGGCGGCGGCGTCAATCCTCTGCGCGGCCAGTCCAATGTGCAGGGCGCCTGCGACATGGGCGGCCTTCCCAATGTATTCCCCGCCTATCAGAAGATCGGCGATGCCGCGGTGCAGGAAAAGTTCGAGAAATTCTGGGGCGTGAAACTGAGCGACAAACCGGGCATGACCATGACGGTCGCCTTCGACAAGGCCCACGCGGGTGAGATGAAGGCGTTCTACATCATGGGCGAGAACCCGATGGTATCGGACCCCGACCTCCATCACGCCGAAGAATCGCTGAAGAGACTTGAGTTCCTCGTCGTGGAGGATATCTTCATGACCGAAACGGCGCAGATGGCCCATGTCGTTCTCCCGGCCTCGTCGCCCGCCGAGAAGGACGGCACCTTCAGCAACACCGAACGGCGCGTTCAGCTTCTGTTCAAGGCGGTGAACGCCCCCGGTCAGGCGAAGCACGACTGGGAGATCCACCAGATGATCGCCAATAAGATGGGACTCAACTGGAACTACACGAAGGCCGAAGAGATCTTCGATGAGATGCGGAAGTGCACCCCCTCCTACGCGGGGCTGACCTACAAGCGGCTCGGTTTCGCCGGTATGCACTGGCCCTGCCCGAACGAGGAGCATCCCGGTACGCCGGTCCTTCACATCGGCAAGTTCTCCCGCGGGCTCGGGCTGTTCACGGCCATCCCGTTCAAGGAACCGGCCGAGATGCCCGACAAGGACTATCCGTGGTATTTCACCACCGGGCGCGTCCTTCAGCAGTACCACACCGGCACCATGTCGCGCAAGACCCCGGGGCTCAACAACCTCGCCGGTCCCCATGTCATGATATCGGTGGAGGACGCCGAGGCGCTCGGCATATCCAACAGCGGCAAGGTCAAGGTCTCGACGCGGCGCGGTTCGCTGATCACCAACGCCTTTGTGACCAAGCGCTGTCCGAAGGGAACGGTGTTCATGCCCTTCCACTTCGCCGAAGCGGCGGCGAACAAACTGACCATCAACGCGCTCGATCCGATCGCGAAGATACCGGAATACAAGGTCTGCGCCTGCAAGATAGAAAAGGCGTAGCGGAGAACATCAACCGATAAGGGAGTATGTCCATGGATATGATCAAGATACTGCGGATGGCGGTGAACAACGAGGTCGAGGCGCACGATTTCTACGATGGCGCGGCGGCCAAGACCACCAACAAGTCGCTGAAGTCGATCTTCGTGGAACTGGCGGGCGAGGAGCTGAAGCATAAACTCCTGCTCGAATCATTCCTTGCCGACGGCGGAAAGAAACTGCACTTTGCCGAAACGACCGACTACAAGATCGCGGAAACGGTGGAGCTGCCGAAACTGACCGTCGGGATGAGTTTCGTGGATGCCATCGCGCTGGCCATGAAGAAAGAGGAAGAGGCGATGAAGATGTACCGCAACTTCGCCGACGCCAGTTCTTCCGCCGAGCAGAAGGAGATGTTCACCCAACTCGCCCGGATGGAGCAGGGGCACAAGGCCCGCCTTGAAACGCTCTACACCGACACCGCCTTCGTCGAGGCGTGGTAGCGCGCCGCTGACCTTTCTCGCAATTCCCCATAAAACTTGACAGTTCCCATCCCCGACACTACTTTCATGAACGATTGGAGAGGATGGGCCTGGTGGCTCAGCTGGTCTTCAAAACCAGTAGCGGGCGGATAACACCGTCTGTGGCAGGTTCGATTCCTGCCCTCTCTGCCAGAGTTTCCCTGTTTTTTGTAAGGTGGAGCTGGTGCTCCGGGCCGGTGAGAGCCGGTCGGC
>CALMRE010000045.1 GCA_937871295.1 uncultured bacterium
GGACGGCAACGAGGACACCTACCGCGACAGCAGGGTGCGGGCGTTCCTTCAGATGGCGGTCATGGTGGTGCCGGTCACCGAGAAGACGCCGTGGGGGCTTATGGTGGACCACTACACGATAGATTACTTCGCCGACGATGAACTACTCAAGGCCTACCTGCTCGAACGCAAGATAGATATGGAGTAGAGAAGATGACATCGGACCCCTTCCGGCCCTCGGATGACAGGGAAGAGGCTGCTCGCGCCTCTTATCTCAAAAAGTGCGAAGCCCAGACCGAGGATCATGAATTGGAAGATGATACGGGGCCCAGCGACGAGAGCATCAGGGACGACGAAGAACGGTACAAGAAGCTGGAAGAAGACTTCAGGGCGGCCTCGACGGCCGAGGAACAACTGGAGATCGAAACGCGAGGTCTTGCGAACACACCGGGCGGGATGCGGCTTGCGATGACCCCTCCGACCATGGAGGACCCCGCGGCGCTGGAGGGAAAAGAAAAAGAGGAGATGCTGGAGAATCTCCGGCGGTTGAAGGAGGAGGCCGACAGAGAGGAGGATGAGGAGCGGGAACAGGCACACGGCGCGGCAGCCGTCGAGCGGAGCGATGAAGAAATAGAGAATCTTGAGCGGAGGAACAAGGATGCCGACGCGGTCGGCAAACCGCTGGGGCTTGGTGACAATATTATTGATCGGACCCATGAAGAGACGAGGCTGAACGGGATGCCTCACATAGCGGAGAAGGTGCCGCCGAAAGGCGAGGATCCGCGCACCGTGACGCAGGAGGACCGGCGCGAAGAGAATAACGCGCCGACCGACGAGTTCCTTGCCATGGGGAAAGCGCAGAAGGAACAGGCGGAGCAGGCGGCGAAAATCGCGGAGAAGGAGAACGATAAGGGTGTCGGCAGGGAGAACAGCAAGAACCGGCAGAAGGCGGTCGACGCGAAGAGCCGGATGCTCGGCATCGGGATATCGGTGGCGGGGGCGCTGGTGTTCGCGGTGTTCCTCGGATTCCAGTTCTTCGGCGGCGGAGAGAAGAAGCAGGCGCCCGACCCGGCGGTAGACGAGACGCAGGAGATGATGAAGGAGATGCGGAAGGTCGCTCCGAGCGATCTGAGGTCACTGAAGGAGCGCAACAAACAGACCGACCAGCAGAACTATGATATGCCGGGGGAGGCGAAACCCGAACCGACGAAGGAGGGGAGCGATAAGCCGACCTTCGGACCGACAAGGAACGCCGGAGGAGGGGAGCGACATGCGAAGGGCGGCGGGACCTCTAAGAATTTCGAGAAGGACCGCGACATCATAAAGCAGTACGAGAACATCGATCCCGCAGCGGCGGCGGCGGGCGGCACGGAAGGAGGCAATTCGCTCCGGTACCGGCCGCGGCCTTTCGCCGCCGGTTCTACCGGCGACACCAAGGGAGGCGTGTATTACACGAGTCGGACCGAAGCGAAAGGGGGAGGGGATACCGGAGCGCTTCCGCTCCACGATGTTCAGGTCAGGTCGCGGTTGAAATTCTCCATCCGGTCGAGCGCCTCGAATCAGATAACGGCGGTCAGCGATGTGGATCTCGACGGCCTGCCGGCGGGAGCGATATTCTACGGGTCCGGGAACTTCTCCAACAAAAGAACATATGTACAATTCAACAAAGTTAGGTCTGGCGACCGCGAATACAGCATCAAGGCCTATGCCGTGTCGGGGAAGGACCCCGGCATAGCGAGCGAGGTCATCGAGATAGAGGACAACGCGAAGATCACCTTCACCTCGGGCGTCACCGATGCGGCCGGCAAGGTGCTCGATAATCTCGCTTCCCCCGCAACGGGAGGAGCGCGCAGCGGCATCGTGAAGGGGACCGCAGGCGTGGT
>CALMRE010000046.1 GCA_937871295.1 uncultured bacterium
GGCGCAAAATGAAGTGTCCTAAATGCGGCGCAAAGATCAACCCGGCCGCTGTCATGGGTAAGGCAGGTGGCGCGGTAAAGAGCGCAAAGAAAGCCGCGTCGAGCCGCGAAAATGGCAAGAAAGGCGGCAGGCCGAAAAAATCCAAATAGCATTCCGCTGATTCATCCTCTGTAAAAAAAAGTTGACAGCATTTTTATTTGTGTCAACCTCAAAGTGTAACCTTGAGGTGACACGCTATGTCGAGAGCGGACGATCTAGTCGCTGAAATCGCGCTGATTGACGCGGCGATACGCAGGATTCTTACATCCGGCAAAAAGTCGGCGTCGATGTCAGACGGTCAAATGTCAACTTCGTTTGACAACCTTTCACTTGCCGAACTTCGGGAACTTCGCGCCGCCGATGCGGACGAATACGCTTCTTTGACCGGTTCGCGGGGGTTCTATGTCAGTTAGGACTTGGGCGATAAAAGTTCTCGGAGGGAATGTTCCTCCGGCAATGCCCTCCGGCGCTCCGTCCGAAGTTCGCTCTGTTGCCGACGATTTCGCGGCCGGGCGAATCACTTTCTTTGATATGGCAGACCAGATATATTCCCGATATACAGGCTCCAAGACGAATTTCTTTGACGGCTTCGGTCTAACCCGCGATCTTCGATTCGTCAGTCTCGACGATTTACAACTCCGCTCGCTACAACTCATGCGCGAGAATCCCTATGCGTCTGCCGTCTTTGGGCGGCTTGAAACGCATGTCATTAACGCGGGTATGCAACTGTCGCCGTCACCCTCTTACGATGTCCTTGCCCCATATACCGACGAAGAAGCCCTACAAAATTGGGCTACGCGGACAGCGGAACTGTTTAGGATATGGGGCGAGGACAAACGGCTTGTGACCGTTTCACGCGATGCCACATTCAACCAGTTACAGCGCAAAGTATTCCGCGCCGCGATGTGTTCCGGCGACTGCCTTGTGGTTTTCGGCGTGTCCGAAGTGACCGGCCTCCCGGTGATCGAAGTAGTGGACGGAATCAATGTCCGCAACGATTGGGCGCCGTTCGCGGAAAACGGCAACCCGATAACGAACGGCGTTGAAACCGACAAAGCGACCGGTCAAGTAGTGGCCTACTATGTCGAAAACGAACTCGACATGATGAAAACTCCGATCCGCGTGCCGGTCTATCGCGGCGGTATCCGCACCGCATGGCTCGTCAAGATATCCGACGGGCGCATAGGAGAGAATCGCGGACTGCCGATCCTGTCCGTTGTCATGCAGAACATCAACGAACTCGGGAAATACCTCGACAGCGAACAGCGGGCCGCGCTCGTCAACTCCTACATCGCAATGATTCACACACGCGCCCCGAAACAGGCACCGGTCGGGAATGTTCTCAAGGGCGCGATAGTCGGCGAAACGAGCGTCACCGACGATAACGGGACCGCCACTTTCCGCAGGATGCAACCCGGCTTCTTCATGACGAACCTGAATGACGGCGAAAAAATAGAGCCATACGATACGAAGCGGCCGACGATATCCTTCAGCCCGTTCGTCGAGACCTGTCTGAAGACCATATCTTTTGGCCTCGGGATACCGCCCGAACTGCTCATGCTCTCGTTCAACTCGAATTATTCGGCCTCCGCGCAGGCAATAAACGAGATGCAGAACCATACGAAGCAGGCGCAGTCAATTTTCGTCGCTTCGTTCCTGCAACCGATTTATGACCAATGGCTTACCGGCATGATACTGACCGGCAAGATCAAAGCGGAAAACTACCTTGCCACCATGTATGACCCGCGCTATTTCGACGTGATAGGCGCATGGCGTTCGGCGCAATGGATAGGACTCCCGAAATCGGAACTCTCTGTCGAGCGCATGGTAAATGCCCTTTCGACCGCTGTTGACCGGAATTGGGCGAACGATAAGGATATTGCAAAACAGTATTTCGGGACCGATGTAGAGACGAACATCCGCATCAATAACAAGTACCGCGCATCGCGTGCCGACAATCCGGCGAAAGCCCCGGCTCCCGAAGAACTTTCCGCAAAGATAGACACGCTCATCAAGATGATGGAGGATAAAAGGGCATGACGATACGCAAGCCTTACCCCGCCTATGCGCTCCACCTCGACTACTATGACGGGAACATTGTCCCGCGTGAAGAGAAAGCGCGTGCGGCCGGGGCCTTCATGTTCCTTATTGAAGAATCGCCGCGCCCGCCTATTTACTCGGTGTCTGGCAACGAAGCGCATATCCGCATAGACGATGAACTTGACCCGGACTATTACGCGGAGATCGTTGCAAGCGTCGCCATTGCGGAAGCGTCGCCAGAGGTCAATAAGATCGTGTTCGACATCAACTCCCCGGGCGGCACAGTTGACGGCGTATTCCAGACCGCCGAAGTGATACGCACCGCGAAGAAGGAAACCGAGGCGCGGGTATCCTACCTTTGCGCGTCTGCCGCGTACTGGCTTGCGTCACAATGCGACGAGATCGTAGCGACTGCCGAAACCGCGATGATAGGCAGTATCGGCGTTGTGGTCGTCGCGTATGATGACAAAAAATTCCTTAAAGATTTTGGCTTTGAGCGGCACTATATCGTCTCTACGAAATCCCCGAAAAAGGTTGCCGATGTCTCGACCGAAGAGGGCCGCGCACAGATAACCGAGCGACTTGATGACCTTTACGCCATATTCGCGCAGGCCGTTGCGACGGGCAGGGGAACCACCGTCGATACCGTTGAGGAAAAGTACGGTGAAGGCGCGGTTATGATAGCGCGGAAAGCGATGTCGGCCGGAATGATAGACCGAATCCAGACCATAGCAACCATATCACAGGAGGGTTCAGAAATGGACGAGAAACTGCTGAAAGAAAAGATGGACGCGGCTATTGCCGAGGCGGTTGCCAAGGTGAAAGCCAACATCCTCGCGCACCTCGGGTGGGTGCCCAAAGGCGCGAAGATCGAGACGGTCATTGAGAACATCAAGGCCGACAAGCCGTTCGATGCCTGTGTCAGCGAGTACGCGGACCAGTCCATCGCGGCGAAAGAACTGGCGCGGCAGAAAGAGGAAACGCCTCCGGTCGCCCTGCCGAAGAAAGACTCGGTAACGGCTCTTTCCGAAGAGGAAAAGAAGAAAGCCGACACCGCCGCCAAAGTCGCCGATGGACTGAAGGCGCTCGGTTACGACATCGACACCAACAACAAGTGATAGGGAGGAAAAGATGACCGTCACTTCTTACGACAATCGGTGCTTCGTTCTCGGGAACAATGTCACCGTGTACAAGACCCTGTACGGCTCCGCGCTCGACGTGTTCGCGGAAGGCGAGGCGCTCATGCTGAACGACAGCAAGCAACTCGTCAAGTGGACCCTCGCTTCCGGGAAGCCCATCTTCGGCTTCATCGCTCCGAACTGCGGGATCACCTTCGGCGCGGCCGAAACCTCGCGCGCCAACGTGGGCGTTATCGTCAGCGGCGACATCGACAAGAACATGATCGTTCTTCCGTCCGGCGTGGCGGTGACCGACGGGTTCCTTGACCTGTTCACCCGCTTTATCCCCATCGAAGCACTCGCGGCCGGTGTTGACATCGCGGCCCGCACCGCTTTCTACAACGCGAAAGCCTGTTCGCTCATTTCCGCTGGCCTGCTCCTTCATGGCGCGTCGGCCGGTATCGACGGCTCGAACACTTGCGCCGTCGCTCTTGCGGACGCTTCGACGAACGCCATCGTTTCCAAGACCTACAGCACCACGCCCCCGACGGCGAACGACATCAACGACCTCGGCTCCCTGTCGGCGACCCACAAGGTGCTTACGGCCGGGGAATGCGTCACCATCGCCATCACCAACGGCACTACCGCCGCTACCCCGCGCATGGACCTCGTTATCGCGTACAGCGAGAGCGTGAAGACCATCGCCGACAAACTCGCCGAAGACGGCAAGTTCAATCTCATCGACCGCGAAAGCATCACCGAGTAAGGGAGGAATACAATGGCTTATGACACCAAGACCCTTTTCGCCTCGCTGGTCCGGGTCATGTCCCCGGCCCGCAATGGCCTCGTCTCTCTGTTCGAGTCGCGCCCCGGCAATGTGACCGAAGCGACCGAGATAGAATACGACCGCATCAAGGAAAAGGCCGCGACCGCCTATGCGAAGAACCGCACCGGCGAAACGACCATGAACGGCGACAATCAGTTCGTCAACGTCACCGTGAAACCGCCGGTTTACAAGGAATCATGCGTTTTCTCGATGACCGAACTGGAAAAACGGCAACCCGGTTACACGAAGTATGCCGTCGGTTCGCCCGAACAGATCACCGCTCTTTCCGAGTTCACCGCGCAGAAAGTCGGTATGCTCCTGAAAAAGATTCAGCGTGCCGAAACCCTTCAGGTTGCCAGCATCCTGAACAGCGGCACCATCCCGTTCCTTACCGGCTCGTTCGGCAAGGGTCTGGAAGACATCTCTTTCTCTGCGCCTGCCGGTAACTTTGCGACCGTCGCGAACGCCGCCGCCGCTACCTACTACTGGGACAACACCGCCGCCCTCCCGCTCGTCATGCTCGAAACGCATTGCCAGACCATCCGCACCAACAGCGCGGGCCGTACCCGTATTCGCAAGATATTCCTCGGCAAGACCGCCCTCTATTGGTTCCTTGCGAATGCCAGCGTGCAGGCCGCTCTCGACAATCTGCGCCTCAATCGCGGACTGGTTGACCCCCGCACCTTCGATGAAGGTTCCGGCATCGGCTATATCGGCACCTTCTTCCTTGACGGCGCGATGGTCGATATTCTCACCTTCGATGAGGAATACAGCATCGGCGGTGCCGCTCTGACCCCGTTCCTCAATGCGAAGTCCTGCTACTTCATCGGCGACGGCGAATACGAAGTGTTCCACGCTGGCATCGACACCGTGCGCGACGTGCCCGGTGTTGACCTGTCAAATATCGTGGGCGACGCCAAAGGTGCGGTTCGCATGATCAGCGGCACCACGGCGGCAATGATTTATGTGTTCACCTCGGTCAAGGACAATACGGTGCTCCTGAACGTCCAGAAAGCGCCGCTCTATGTCCCGAAGACCGAAGACACCTTTGGCCGCCTGACGGTGCTTGCGTAAGCGGAGGAAAAGATGAAGGTAAAACTGCTCAAGCCCCTGTCGTTCTTTGACGGTGTGAAACTCGCGGGGGAGGTCGTTGACCTCCCCGAGGGTTGCGCCGCCGGACATATCGCGGACGGCCGCGCCGTCGCGTATGAGGAAGAGACGATAGAAACCGAAACCCCGATCCCGGAGGCCGCGCCTGTCGCCGAAGAACCGGCGATAGAAGTCCCGGAAGAAAAGAAATCGGAAAAACGCAGAGGGGCGAAAAAGAAGTAGCATGACCGGCGAACTGCTTACCGAACTGCGCGACACGGCCCGCGAAGTGATAGAGTCGGAAGGTTTTGAAGCCGCTCTGACCGTCACCGATAAGTCGAGCAATACCGCAACGGTAAACGGTATCGCCACCATGCACCACACCTCAATTGACGCGCAGACCGGACTCCCGGTATCGGGGCGGCAGGCGCACGCTATCATCACGATAGCCGCGCTTGTCGAGGCAGGGCTTTCCGTGTTCACCGACACGCTGAAGCCTGACCTTCCGGTCCTGCGCGGATTCAAGGTGTCTTTCGTCGATGCGTTCGGGAAATCGCAATCGTTCGTAGTCACCGATGCGCGGCCGTCGGCGACACTTGGGGCCGTTACCTGTGCGCTCGGGGATAAAGTATGACGATGACCGCCTCCATCACCACCGCGATAGGCTCACAAAAGCAGGAAGCGGTTAAGGAGCGTATCGCCTTGATACTGTCTCTTGAAATAGCGCAACAGCACACGATCACCTCGGACACTGCAACGAAAGCGATGCTGGCAACATTCATGTCGGGCAGTACACCGAAAATCTACCTTGACCGCGACGATCCGTTGCAGGAAGAAGAACTCAACGGCATCGTGATACGCAACACCTCTGAACGGTATGAGGACGGGTCGAATGTAAAAAAGAAGGTCAACGCCGTTTACGAAGTGCTCGTTATCGGCGGTGCGCCTGCAACGGACTCGGAGCATGGCGATACTATCGCCCGCCGTACCGTCCAGCGCATCGCAAAGATAGCCCACAAGATACTCAACAGCGGATACTATGTGCGCCTTGGATTCGATGTGGACTATATCGGTTGGCGCAAAGTGAAAGACCTTGAAACCTTCGTCCCGAAAGCGGCGAATGATGAGATATCAAACATCGTCGTTACCCGCTTTGAAGTGGAAGTCTATTTTGACGATGCGGCGATAACGGCGGCTCCCGTTACGCTCGAAACAATCGTCTGCACCATAGAGCCGAACACCGGGATATATCAGGTGCTCAACGGCGTCGTTGATGATGTCCCGGAAGTACCACCTGTTGAACCCTAAAAGGAGGAATAAAAAGCATGGCTACCAGCAACGCTATCCAGAACACGGCGATAGCGCGGGCGTTCGGCTACATCACGGGGTTTAAGGATGTGTCCAAAGCGGGCAAATACCTTCCCCAGCGTGTGGCGCTGTTCACCCCCATTGCCACCTCGAAGGTTGCCGGATTCACCGAAGCCGACTATCACAAGCGCAAGGAGATCACCAGTCTCAAGGCGTTCCATGATCTGTACGGCGTGTGTCCCGGCTACTTCATGACCCGCATTCTCATTCCGCTTTCGGGCGGCGGTCTCGGCACCATACCGCTCGACGTGTTCCCCATCAAAGACGCGGCGGGAGCTACGGCGGCGGCCGGGAGCATAACCCCCGTCGGCACCGCAACGGCGAACGCGACGCATATCGTCAAGTTCAATGGCCGTTCGACCATTGACGGGCGGCAGGCGTCCTTCTCCGTACTGACCGGCGACACGGCCGAAGACGTTGCCGAAAAGATCGTCGCGGCTATCAACGGAATGTACAATGCGCCTCTTTCGGCGGTGGACTATGACGGCGTAAAAGCGACCGGCAGCGTGGCCCTCGGGTCCGCGAACTGTGACGCTGGCGACATCATCACCATCAGCGACGGCGTGAACACCCCCATCGGCTTCGAGGCCGACGGCTCCGGCTCGTATGCCTTCGCGGTAGGCGGCGACAATGCGACCACCATCACCAACCTCTACAACCAGATCGTAGCGGCGAAAGCGGCGGGCGACCTCGACATCACGGCGGTCAAATCGACGGCGAGTATCGCGCTCACCAACGATGCCTACGGTATCGCGGGGAACGTGTCCATCACCAAAACGGGCACCGGCGCGGCCGATTGGACCATTGCCGGTATGTCCGACGGCGTGGACGGCTCTGCTCTCGTCAACCTCACCGCGAAGTGGAAAGGCACCACCGGCGACCAGATCACCATTTCCGTTGAGGAAGTGGACGATATCGACGCCGGTATGACCTACACGCTCGTTCAGCCCACCGGCGGCACCGGCACCCATGACGCGAATGTTCAGACCGCTCTTGCCAACTTCGGCAACGTCTGGGACACCATCGTCGTCAACCCGTTCGGCTCGGAGTGTTTCGATTCGCTGGAAGATTTCAACGGCGCTCCCGACGAGACAACCGGCGGCACCGGCCGTTGGAGTTCTCTGGTGATGAAGCCGTTCGTTGCGGTCTTCGGCTCGAACAGCGCGTCGAAAGTCACGCTGAAAGCCTTTGCCGCGTCGCGTGAAAACGACATGACGAACCGCATAGGCACCGCGCCGAATAGCCCGAGCGCCTCGTGGGAAATCGCGGCCTCTCACGCGCGTCTGTCGGCTACCGTCTACAATAACGCGCCGCACCGCACCACCGCGACCTACGAACTGCCCGACATCATCGCCCCGGACGATGAGATAATCGGCGACATGGCCGACTATTCGAGCCGCGACGAACTGATAAAGGCGGGCGTCTCGACGGTCAGTTTCACGGCGGGCGCGTACCATGTCGAGGACACCTGTATGTTCCGTCGGCCGGAATCGCAAGACCCCCTGAACATCGACTGGAAATGGGAACGCGACATTTTCCTCGACATGAACGTCTACTACAACTATCTGATGAAAGTTATCCCGCTGACGATGGACAAAACCATCATCCCCGATGATGTCACCACGAACGCGGAGAACTGCATTCATCCGAAAGATGTCAAGGCGGCGATATTCGACCTTGCCGACGCACTCACCATTGACCTCGCCCTCGTCGCGGACCCGCAGACGGTCAAGGACACGGCCGATGTGTCGATATCGGGGAGCAACCCCCGGCGTCTCAACGCTTCGTTCCGGTATGAGCGGACGCAGTGCGCGAACCAGTTCGCCACCACCGCTTATGCCTCGTACTACTTCGGATAAGGGAGGGAAGAAATGGCAAGAACAAGCGGATCGCCCGACAGCCTGACGATCATGGTGAAAGAGACCGGGGCTTCCCGGTCCTTCCCCTGCAAGTCGGACGACGAAATAACGCTCGACCTCGGCGGGTTCTCGAATGAAAATTCGATGAACGGCAACGGGACCGGCCATATCAAAAAGACCCGCAAGGGCTGGATGATAGAGTCGGTCAACATCGAACTGTCGGACGGAGCGGAAGAGTTCCTTCAGGGCGCGGCCAACAGCCTCGACGACTGCATTTTCACCATCGTTTTCGTGAACGGCGTCGCCTACAAAGGGACGGGCCAGATCACCGGCGACGTCAAACACAACGAGGGAAGCGGTTACACGGCGCTAACCATGTCGGGTCCCGGCAGTCTCGACAAGTTGAGTTAAGACAAACCTTTTTTCGGAGGCCAACGCAATGACTCTGAAGAAGTTCAACACGGTAGATCAAGAGACGGCGCGGCAGGATGTCGAGAAATGGCTCGACATCCGTCGCGTCACGGAAAAACAGCGGGCGAACATCGGCGAAGCCATAACCGGCCTTGTCGAACTGTTCATGGAAGGCCGCCTTTCGCTGAACGCTGACGGCGAAATGGTGCAACGGCTCCTGTTCCCGGAGGCGGTGAACGGCATCGAAGCGCTTACCTACAAGTCACGGCTCCGCGTGGACGAGATCGAACAGTGCCGCGCTCTGTCGAAAAAGAACGAGTACGAGTATCAGCGGCAGGCGATAGCGAAACTCACCAACGTTGCCCCGGCCGAGATACGCGGGATGGACTCGGTTGATTGGGCGGTAGCGCAAGCGGTTTTCGGTTTTTTCTTCATCATGTAGGAGATATCAGCGGTGTACTCTGGTCGGTGTCAGCGACATATCACCACCTACCGGCACGGATCGGGCATCTCTACCTTGACGATATCGACTACATGGGACTTTTCTGGTGGTATAACGGGATTCTTGAAATGAAGAAAACGGCGAACCCGGAGAACTAAAAGTGACTACTTTCGCGGTATCGACAGTATTCAAAGGCGTCGATCAGATGTCGCCGATGTTCTCCGCCATGTCACAGAACGCCGACAAGTCATTCAAAAACATGGAAACTTCGGCAAAGCGGGCAAGCGAAAAATTCAGAGCGACCGCCTCCTTCGCGGCATCCGGCATCGGCACGGTCGGTGCGGGGCTTGCGGCGGGAGGCGGCGCTATCCTTTATGGCCTTGCCGACGCGACGAAACAAGCGGCCGCGTTCTACAAGCGGGTTGACGAGGTTTCAACGCTCATAAAGGGGATGTCCGTCAAAGAGGTTGAACAGCAGTTCGGGCCGATGCTGTTGAAAATGTCTGAAGCATACGGACAGTCTGCCGAAGTGATGACAAAGGCGGCATATCAGGCGATAAGCGCCGGGGTGGACCCCACGCTTGCAACGGTAAAAGAGACCCTTGATGTCGCGTCCCGTGCGGCAATCGCGGGCGTGTCGGATGTCGAGACCTCCATCAACGGCCTCACCTCCGTCATCAACGCTTACGGCAAGCAGAATATGTCGGCAAAGACGGCGGCCGACATGATGTTCCAAGCGGTTGTAGCGGGTAAAACTACCTTTCAGGAGTTGTCTAAATCGCTGTTCCAAGTCATCCCGCTGGCGGCGGCAACGGGAGTATCGTTCCGCGATGTGACGGCGGCGATAGCATCAATGACCGCGCAGGGCACTCCAACAAGTGTTGCGACAACGCAACTTCGGCAAGCGATTGTCGAACTCTCAAAGTCAACAACTGCAACTTCAAAGATATTCCGACAAACCGCAGGCGTTTCCTTCATCGACTTCATGAAGAAAGGAAACAGCCTCGCCGATGTGCTCGGCATCATGGAGAAGGCTTCCCAAAAGTCCGGCAAGCGTATGATCGATATGTTCGGGTCGGTTGAAGCGGGAAACGCGGCGATGCAGTTGACGGGAGCGGGAGCGCAGGTTTTTTCAAAGAACATATCGGGTGCCGCCGATTCAGTCGGTGCCGCTGATGTGGCTTTTGAAAAGATGTCAACCTCTGCGGCCTTCCGCATAGAACAACTCAACGCGAAGATGGATAACCTGAAAATCAGCGTCGGCGAAAAACTGCTCCCGACCCTTGAGAAAGTAGCGCCGAAATTCGTTGAAATAGTTGACAAGTTCTCGGTCCTTGTCGATCAAGAAAAAATCGAGGGGATCGGGAAAATCGCGCTTGGCATGGTCGGTGTAGGGACCGGCCTCGGCGCTGTCGCTGTCGGCCTCGGTATCGTCGGCCGTGCGGCGGCTCTTGCCGGGACTCTTGCCGTCCCGCTGGGAGCCGTGCTTGGCACCGCGCTTCTCATTCCTATCGCGCTTGCGGCGGTAGGAACTGCGGCATATCAACTCTACAGCAATTGGGACAATCTCAAAACCTCTTTCGGTGAAATGACCGATTACATCGGAGAGGCATTATCAACGCCGCTTTCCGAAAGAAACGAGAAACTCAAAGAGCAGGGACGTCGCTTCCGAGAAACGGCCGCTTGGGAAAAACAATATCTCTGGTCTCTCGGTGGGCGTGGCGACGCGAATATCGGCATTCCGCAGAGCAGTTCGGCAGACTTCCCGGTCGGTGCCGCAATGGAAACTCCGGCCGAACTCATCACCCCGGAAACCATTCGCCGGGATCACTACGAAAACTTCGTTGAGCGAATCATCGAGAAGAAGGACCGGCAACAGATAGACCTCCGCATAAAGACCGATAAGGGCGCGGCGGCCGAAGTGGAAACAGCGACCGGCGGCATATTCAATATCACGAACACCATGAGTCCGGCAGGCGCACGATGATAAAACTGGCTTTCACCGATACCCGTTTTGGCGAACTGTGCATCGACACCGGCAAGATCGAAAACGATGATACCCTGTGGACCCCTATTCTCCTGTCTCTCTTCGGCGGCAACATCGAAGCCGACAGCGGGCAGGACCGGCAACCGATCGGGGTAGAGAATAAGGATTGGTTCGGCAACCTCTACCTTGCCGGTATCGGGTCGGAAAAGTTCAACTCGTCTTTCGAGCGCGTGTTGACGAGCACGCCGTTTACCTCTGCCGGATTCGCTGAATATGAGCGGGCGGTGCTTGCCGATCTTGACTGGCTCGTCCGGGCAAAGATACTCGGGAGCATTGAGGTGACTTTCTCAATCAAGTCGGCGATACAGATAGAGACCACCATAACGGCCGAAAAGCCGAACGGCTTGCCGTCAACCTATCAATTCTTGTGGAGGAAACGGTGATATATTCGACGGCGACAATCATTTCGCGGATACGCGGGGCAATCGCGCAGGCGCTTCGTTCGGTGTTCCCGGCGTTCGGTGAGAATACCGATGTCACAAAGACCTTTGAGGGCGCGGTCGGTGTTGCGAACGGAGCCGAAATCCGGCTCCTCCAGAAATACGGGGAGCAGGCAACGCGGGAAGCCTGCCCGCTTACCGCCTCGTCGAAAGAGAAGAACGATCTGGGGCAACTTGAAAACTGGGGAATAGCGATACTAGGGCGCGTCCCGTTTCGCGCAACAGAGGGCAAATATAAAATTACGCTTACGGGGTCCGGTATTGTCCGCGCCGGTGCGGTATTCACAAACACCGAGACGAACCTTGTTTATCTGTTGACCGCCGACGCGACTGCACCCACAGCGACCGCAGAGGTTCAATCGTCCGGTGCCGGTGTAGAAGTAGCACTTGAGGTGGGCGACACGCTCACGATGGACATAGAGGTTGCCGGTGTAGGCTCCGAAGCCGATGTCAACACTATCGTCACGGCTCCGACCGACAAAGAGACTGACGCCGAATATCTTGACGCGATAGTTACCGCGCTCCGCAATAAGCCACGCGGCGGCGGGAAAGGCGACTACCGGGATTGGTGCCTCGGCATTGACGGGCTTCATAAAGTCTATCCCTACAGCGGGGAATATCTCGGAGACATGAAGGTCTATGTGCAGGCGACAAAGACGCAGGCGAACCCGGACGGCGCGCCGGGGTCCGCGCTCATTGCCGAAGTGCTGGCAAAGATTGAAGACCCGTTGACCGGGCAACCGGAAACGGCGGGCGATCTCCTTGTCCTTGCGATGCTGAAACTCGGAACGACGGTGGTTGTCTATGGCCTTTCAGACAGTTCCCTTGAAGGCGACATTGAGGATGTCATTGACGAGTATGTCTATGGCCTTGAGCCGTTTATTTCCGGCGTTGACCTTGACACAGACCGGAATGACAAACTCTCAAAAGGCGGCCTTATGGCGGCGATTGTCGCACAGATAGCGCCCGCCACGATAACCGATCTGACGATATTCGTGAACGGCATCCAGCGCAATAATTGGGAACTTCCCGAGGGTACGGTACTCTATATGGCGGGGGTGACATTCAGCGCATGACAAAGATACTGACCGCAAATCCGGCGTCCGTCGATTTCGGAACCGTCAAGATCGGCGAGACAAAGACGGTCGATATTGAAATCTCGTCAACCGGCACGCAGGCTCCTACCGTTACGGATGCATCAATCGAAGGTCATGTCGATTTTGTTGCCGGGGCCGCCGAAGAGGATGATTACCCCATCACCGTCGCGCTCGGCAAGATATGGACCAAAAAAGACAGCGACCTCCCGCCGCGTTGCGCTTTCGGTTGCGTAAAGGCAGGGGCTTATATCTATGTGGTCGGTGGACGCAACGAGTCTGCGCCACCTATCGAATACATGAACGACTGCTGGCGGTCTCGGGATGGAGAGACATGGGAGCAGATGAGTTCCG
>CALMRE010000047.1 GCA_937871295.1 uncultured bacterium
ACCACTTTTACACTTGGAGAGAAAAAATGTGTCTTGACAATGGGGGCCATTTCATCCTCCTCAAGCGGGTCGACATCGTGCAGAAGCTGAACCGGATCGTGGGAAAGTTCTTCCTGGGGGCGGGGGGATAAGCCTCCCCTACTCCCCTACTGCCGGTCGTCTTAACTCGGAGCAACATGAATCGATGGCGGCGGGCGCTGTGCCCTACAAAAAAGACAAAAACAGAACAGAATGAAGATTTGTCTTGACAAGGGCGTGCCCTACAAGTAATATCCAAAATGAACATGATGAGGAACACCATGTACGAACAGATCGCACAGATCGCGGAACAGGAGCGGGAAGAAGCGAAAGCGCTGGAAAAGCTCCTGCATGACCGCTCCAAAAGCGGTTTGAACTGGGCCGAGGAACGGACCAAGAGAAAAGAACTGCGCATATTGAAGGAGGATATCGCCGTTCTCGAAACGGCTCTCCGCATCTACCGGAGAATGCGCCATGCTTAGATACTCATCCCTCACCTGGCTCACAGTACAACACGATCAGTGGGCCGAAACACTCGACCTCTACGAGCGTCGTCTCCAGAAAGCCGTTCAGGGATATGTGTCCTACAAACGGCGTAACGGGCATATCTACTGCTACCTGCAAAGACGGGACGGCGACAGGATCGTCTCTTTCTACCTCGGCATGCAGGGAGATAAAAAGGTGCTTGATATCCGTCGCGCGATCGAACAGCGCAAGGAATGGGAAACGGCATACCGCGAGCTCGACCGCGAGGTTGCGATACTCCGCAAGATCATCCAAACCGTCGTGGCTCGAATAGAGAAACGCATCGCCCGCCGGAAAGACCGCTCTATGAGCGAATACGAAAAACATCTCTTGACACGATGGGGACGCCATGCAACAGAACGCGCAGCTTGATAAAGACCTCTACCCGGTCCTCAAGGAACTTCAGGACCGGAAGGCGCTCGAACACCTCGTCCTCATCGGTGGACAGGCGTTCAATTGCTACTATTATACTTTTAAGGAAAGTACGCTGAGACCGAAGAGCACCACCGATGCCGATTTCTTAATTCCGCATCCGCATCGAAAGATCCGCGGACATGTCAACATTCACGATATCCTGACCGGCATGGGTTTCTCGGAAAGAAAGACCGACTGGCACCATCGAATACTTTCGTATGAGAAGGACAAATTCGATGTCGAGTTCATCTATCCCGCTTTCAAGGAAAGCCACGGCCGCACTGAACCGATCCCGTCGCTCGGCATCAACGCGGTGGCGCTGAACTACCATCAGGGCTACAGCAAGTACCGGATGGAGGTCACCTACCGCGATGTCCGGTTCTTCATACCGGAGCCCGAGGCGTTCCTCTTCGTGAAGTACATTACGAGTCAGCAGAGACGAAGCATCGAGAAGAAGATGAAGGACCTCGACACCGCGCAGTCAATGGCGCTGTTCGTCGCCGCATCCGAGGAACGGATGAGCCGCCTCGTCGTGATACTCAACGATACCGAGGTCATCCCCTACGCATGGAAGAAGAAGTTTTTCTCCATCATCGAGAAGCAGGTCCCCGACTTCCATAAGAAGGTATTGCTTCTGGACGGCCAGTACACCGTGAAACAGTACGGCGAAAAAACCGGCAAAACCTTCAGCGCGAAGGAACTCCGTGCACTGGCGCAAGCCGAAGCGGCTCTTCGCAAGGGCAACTTCGAGAAGTACCGGGAACGGATCTACGAAGCGGTCCTTGAGGGAAAGGATGTTTCCCGGATGACCCTCTTCGTCAACCACGAACTTACCAACCAGCGCCGGGCGAAGGCCACGAAGATCAGTAAGGAGAAAGGAACACCATGAAAAAGAAGCCCCTGCTTCCCATGATTTACAAAGGATATCTCGCCACCTACAAGCAAGATAGGAAGGCCAATATATTTCACGGCGAAGTGATCGGCATCCGGGATTCAATTACCTTTCAGGCTGACGGAGAAAAAGACATGGAGAAGGCATTCCAAGAGTCGATAGACGACTACCTTGAATTCTGCGCCAATAACGGCCACGAACCAAACAAAACCGACAAAGAGACTTGGTGGCAGTCACAGATAACTGCTTCCGAAGACTTTATGTCCCAACGGATTCAGCCGGAGAACCAAAGCAGACCCAGTCTTGACCCCGCTACAGAAGAATCCGGATTGGAACACAACCGGCAGGCCGAAGAGTATTGCGATCATCTTCAGAAGAACAAGAAGTCCTTGGAGGGCTTCAACAAGCTCTCCGAAGAGAACTGGCCAAAATAATAAAGACGCCGGCCCATAACGCCCCGCTCCTGTTCTCCACTCAGGACATACATACATAAGCATGTAAATATGTATGTACATATATATTGCGCGCTAATGTTTGTCGCAAGCCGCTCTATAAAATGACGATCATTATGTTGTGAACGAGCATATTTACATACATGCATACATATTTACATACACACATACCTACATAAATATTTTCCTAGATTTCTTGACATTTGTTTGTTTGGGTATTTACTTATGTACATGAGTATGTGCGTACATACATATTTACATACACAGCTATAGGAGGTAGGCGGATGATCATCACCGTAGGCAACACCAAGGGCGGAACAGGCAAAAGCACTATTGCCACCACGCTTGCAGCCCTCTATGCGGGGAAAAAGAAAAAGACGTTGCTCATCGATGCCGATGTGCAGGGTTCCAGCATGTTCTTTTCGGAAGCGCGCGCGGAAGACCTCCCGGCCTTTTCCACAATGGCTAACACGACCAACAAGATCCACAAGGCCATCGCGTCCTTCGATCACGATGTCATCATCATCGATGCGGGCGGCCGTGACAGCCAGCCCTTCAGAAGTGCCCTCATCGCTTCCGACCTGCTTATAATCCCGGTCACTCCCAGTCCGATTGATCTCTGGAGCACCGAGGATGTATTCAAGATGCTCGAAGAGCTGCGAACTGCCAAGGACATAAAGGCGGGGATACTTCTCAACATGGTACAGCCGGGCGTCAGCATAACAAATGATGTTCTTGAGATACTTGGCGAATACGCCGACAAGTACTCGCTTTTCCTCTTCATGTCCATGATCTACTTCCGCATCGGGTTCAAGGAGGCTTTCGCCGAAGGGTGCTCAGTGACCGAGATGAAAGGGGAGAAATTTGTAAAGGCTGCAGCGGAAATAAATGAATTTTACAAGGAGGTGAGCCATGCCGTTCGATAAGAGTAAGTTAAAACGGCCTCATGTGGACAAGGCCTTGGAGAAGTTCATACACAATGCCACAGCCGATGCCGTTGTGAAACCAAAGAAAGGAGAGGGGAAGAAGGTAAAGGCCAAGAAGAAACCGGTCGCGCCGAAAGCTCCTGCTAAAGCTAAGCCGACAGTGAAGCCGCTCCCGGCGCCCAAACCGGCCCCTAAAAAGACACCGGTGGTAGTAAAGCCCGAAGCGAAGACAATGCCGGCGCCCAAACCGGCCGAACCGCCAAAACCTCCCGTCGCCGTGATCCCGCCGGTAGCGCACGCTCCCGTGCCAGTTCCTTCCGAAAACCCGCTCATCCTTCAGAACGATATCAAGAACGGCGTCACCTTGAACCTCTACCATAATCTTTTCAAGAGTTTCAAATCACGCTGTCAGGAACAAGGAAAGACGCCGTCGGACCTTATCAATAAATTCATGACAGATTATCTCGGCGCCTGATTATATGTACATACATATGTATGTATAATATCCGGGGGAGCTTACAGCTAAACGGTTCTTCGTCTTTCCTCAAACACCTTGACCCGGTTGGCCACGATAGCTACACCCATGACCTTTTGGGATAGCCCTGCGGCCTCAGCCATCTCGGCGGCCCGTGCATCTACCGCAGCTTTCTCTTTTTCGGAAAGTTTTTTCCACCATTCATCAAAAGCCTGACGCTCGCGATCGGCGGTCGACTCTTTCTCTTTCTCCTTCAGCTTTTTTGCCCGAAGCAGTTCTTTGGCCTGTTCGTCGGCCGTCCGAGAAAGACGAATACCCTCACCAAAGTCCTTCAGGAGGGCACTAGGCAGCATTCCACCGAAGTCACGGGCATTCTTTCGGCAGTATTCGATATTGGAAGAAACATACTCGGCCCCTTTCTCTTTCAGGTAACGGGCGACGAGTGCCTGTATCGACTTGGTCCGGCTGACCGCCGGAATGAGATCCATAAGTCCCGTCAATTCTGCCGGTCCATCGAGGGGAGGGGAGTCCTTCGGCTCTGCCTTGGCATCGAATATCGTTGCTTGCCGGTCGTCATAAGTCACATCGAGGATCTGTATGCCCTCATGCCCCGTTTCTTGTATCTGCTCTTCATTCCGTTTTCGTATGGCCTGTGCCCGGGCCGATGCGGTCGCGCCTTCAAAGAAGAATATGATGTCGGTATCTTTAACGCCTCCGCTACGGCTCAACTGGAAATCGCCAATGAGCCCTTTTGTCTTCAGTTCCTGTGCCGCCTTCTCGATGGACTTGATGGAACCGGAGACATTCTTGTCCTCCCAGGAGAGGGGGATCCGGCTTGCGATGAATCGGCAGGAGCGTCGGATGGTGTCGCTCTTTTCCCAGCCGCGCCACTTCTCGATGAGAAGGTACATCTTGCGGGCCGTCGCGTTCGCGATATCTATGAGTTTCTCGGCGTCGTAGTTGAGGTAGCCTTTGGAGAGGATGTTCCGCTCGATGAAGTCGGACAGTTCAACGATGACCACCTCTTTCATATTTGCCTTGATGCGTTCCTTGTAGTCTGCGCGGTCCCTCGCGCTGATGTCCTCAACCTTCACGATACGGGCATACTGCAGTATCTTTATGAGTTGAGTGTCACTCATCCTTTTCCGGTCCTCGGCATTGTAGAGGATGTTGCTGCACTTGATGCTCGTACCCTGCAACCGGAAGATGCTTTCCTTGACGCGATCGTAATCCTTGGTGGAAACGCCGGCGCCAGCCAGCTCCAGCAGTTCATAGATGGTCGTTACGATGCGTTTGCGGTCATAACGGCGATAAAGGCGCAGGATGGCGTAAAATATCTTCTCGTCAAAGTCCTGCGGTATCTTGTGGCCTGACTCCTCTTCCTGGGAGGGAGTCACCTGCATGTAGCTTGTTCCGGAGAACGAGTACTTCTTGGAGACATTCTTCCCGATGCGGTCGTCCTTAGTGAAGAAGGGGAGCTCGATAAAGTTGAACTCATACTTGATGAGCGAATCGTCCTTCTCAAGATTGTAGCGCTCCTCTTCGACGACGATCTTGGGAAGCTTGATTGACTCGGCCTTGTAGCCCTCATCCGGCTTGGTGACAGGCAGTTTCGACGCGGGCTCTTTTTTCTTAGCCATCGGTTTCCTCAACTCACGGGATATCGGGGTTCCAGCCGATACGGCGAGAGAACCGTTAAATAACAAGCAGTTATAAGATGGAGAGTTCTGCAAGGCATGAAATGCGTTCCCCGTTCTTCAATGCACTCTATCGGGGTTCCATCCGAATTGCAAGTTTTTTGTCGGGTATCCAGCAGAAAAGGTCGGGGTTCTATCAGAAAAGAGGGGAAGGATACCGTGGTTCGAGCCGAAAGTATCGGGTCTCCAACAGAAACACTATCGTGTTTTTAGCCGATCCGCGCGAGAGTATCGTGGTTCCACCCGATAAATATCGTGGTCCCACCCGGCGGCTATCGGGGATCCATACGAAAAGCATCGGGGTTCCACCAGAAACTATGTCGGGGATCCAGCAGATGAAGTATCGTGGTTCGTCCCGATAAAATATCGGGGGTCCATCCGATGCTTTCCTACTATATAGTAACTACATTAACAATCTAAAGAAGAAAGAACAACTACAACAAGGACCCTTCTCTGGCGCGCGCGAAATTAACTCAATGCCGGCGGAGCCGGCGGCCGACCCAGCGCGAGAATCGCGCTCGGCGCCGCAGGCGCCAGGAGATAGTTCTCCCACCTCCCATGGCAAGGGTATAGATGCGTGGCATTCGTCGCGTAGCGGGGAAATACGAAGACCAACAGCATCCGCGCCAGAGCGTAGCGATGGCGCGATTTCGCGCGAAAACAGAAACCCCCCTAATTCGGATAGGATCGCGGCTACGCCGCTCCTATCCCCAACCCACCTGCTTACGCTAAAGCTCCAGCAGGCATATATCTTCTCAGCAATCCCATGAACCGATATCATTCAACCAACTCGGATGGGATCGCGCCTCCGGCGCTCCCATACCCAACACACCTTGGCCTCGCTTCGCTCGGCTCAAGGCACTATCATCAATAAATTACCTTCAGCTTCAAAGGGCCCACAAAAATAATTATCACAAAAAGGGAAAAAACAGCCTTGACTCCGCTGAACGACGAGGCGGAGCGATTGGCCACGATACCGTGGTTCCACCCGATGCGCCGACCGCTGCAACTCGCGGCCGGCGGGGTCGGGACTGTTCTGGAGGTGGGGGACCGATGCCGGACCTCCATCCGATCCCGAGCGGCGAGTCTCGGTGGGCGACGGCCCGGAATCTGGACCTCCATCCGAATCCAACGCGCCGCATCGGGTCCTTCCCCGATAGGCGGGTATCGTGGTTCCACCCGAT
>CALMRE010000048.1 GCA_937871295.1 uncultured bacterium
TCAGACCTCGTCCCTGAACTGTTCGCGGATGGCGACGAATTCGTCGAGGTGGGTGAGGAAGGTCTCCATCAGTTTCGGGTCGAACTGGGCGCCGCTCTGCGCCTTGAATTCTTCCACTATCTTCTCCAGCGGCCACGCCTTCTTGTAGACACGGTCGCTGCCGAGCGCGTCGAACACATCGGCGATGGCGCAGATACGGCCGAAGATATGGATATCGTCGCCCTTGAGGCCGCGCGGATAGCCCTTGCCGTCGTACCGCTCGTGGTGTTCGCGGGCCACGGTCGCCGCCGCTTTCAGTATGGGGCGCGCCGAGTTCTTCAGTATCGCGTAGCCGTTCTCGGCGTGGGTCTTCATGATATCGAACTCGGCGGGGTCGAGCCGCCCGGGCTTGAGGAGCACCGCGTCGGGTATCGCTATCTTGCCGATGTCGTGCATCGGGGCGGCGAGCCGGAGCAGTTCGGCCTCCCGTTTGGGCAGGCAGGAGCGGAGCGCGAGCAGTTTGCAGTACTCCGAGACCCGTTTGACATGGTTGCCGGTCTCCTTCGAACGCGTTTCCCCGGCCTCGGCCAGCGCGAAGATGATGTCGCGCTGGGTTTCCTCGATCTCTTCGTTGAGTTTCGCCGCCTCTATCGCCTCGCCGGCGTAGGTGGAGGCGAGTTTGAGGAACTTGATGTCGCTCTCCTCGAACTTGCCCGCGGCGCTCTTTTTGTTGATGGTCTGGAACACGCCGAGCACCTCGCCGCGGCTGTTCTTTATCGGCACCGCGAGTATGCTGCGGGTGGTGTAGCCGGTCTGACGGTCGATCTCCTGATTGAAGCGGGCGTCGCGGTAAGGATCGTTGACGATGACCGTATCGCCGCTCTGCACCGCCACTCCGGCGATACCGGTGGTCGCCGGCATGTTGATCCGGTCGATGCCGTGGGCCACCTTGGTCCACAGTTCGTCCTTCTGTTTGTCGAAAAGCCAGAGGGTGCAGCGGTCGGCGTTGACCAGATCGCGCCCCATCTCGGCCAGCAGTATCAACGCCGCGTCTATCTTGCGGACCCCCTCCACCTTGCCGATGTACCGGAGTATCGTCTCCAGCATGTCGTTCTGGTTATCTACCCCCATGCGAGACCTATTCTTCGCAGATGGGATAGGGAAGGCTGGTCCCGAGGACGGCGGGGTCATAGAGGTTCCCGCTGGCGCCGGTGACATTGAGTTGCCCCGCCGCGACGGTGCCGATGGTGAAGTTGCCGTCGTTGGACATCGCCCGGATGCAGTCTATCGACATGCCGCTGCGCGAGAAGGAGACATCGCCGTAGGTGACCACCGCCGATGCCGCCGACAGGGTGTGCGCCCCGGCGGTGTTCTGGGCCGCGGGCATCGAGAACATGAAGAACTTCGCTCCGCCCATCGAGAAGGAATCTATCCACATCGTGATGATGTTGGCGCCGTTGGCGTTGGCCATAGGAAAGTGGAGGTCGCCGTACAGGGTGACGGTGCCGTAGGTGAGGTCGTCGCCGAGGTGCGAGAAGGTCGCGTCGCCCTCGCCGCCCTGCATCTGCTGGAAATCGGTCCCTTCGGCGTTGACCGCGCCGGTGAAGTCGAAGGTGAAGGTGCCGGTCACGGTGAGGGTATCCTCCACGCAGACGCCGGTGTTCCAGTGGTAGCCCTCGTCGCAGACGCAGGTCGGTTCGTTCCCCACCACCTCGCAGTGGCTGTTCGGGTCGTCGCAGGTGAAGCCGTCGCAGGTGGCGGTCACCACATCGTTATCGGGGGTGACGACCGTATCGTTCGGGGTGTTGTCGGGGTTCACCGTGTTGTCGTTCTGGGCCGTGTCGCCCTGCGGATCGTCGATCGCCGGATCGTCGGTGACGATGTCGTCGCTCTGCGGATCGTCGGTGACGATGTCGTCGGTCGTCACCTCGTCGTTCTGCGCGACGGTGTCGTTGTCGGACAGCGGGATGTCGGTCACCGCCGTATCCTTATCGGTCAGGACGCGGGTCGTGTTCTCGCACGACGCGAGAACGAAAAGCGCCACGATGCACAGGAACATTGCCGTCAAGCCTTTCATGGATGCCTCCCACAGGTTAAAGAATCGGTCCAGAGCGATTGTAGAACATAAAAAAATGAAGTCAAGAGGGAAAAGAGGTTCGAAAAGGCCAATTATTTCCTAAAGGAGGCGCTCCAGTCGGGCAGACCGGCGGCGGCGTCGCCGGCGAGCACCGTGCCGCGCCACTTCTCGTCGGTCAGCCGGTCGTTCATCTCCCACGGGAATTCGCGGTAACTGAAAACGGGGCCGACCGATGCGCCGAGCGTCCCGTCGGTCATCCGCCGCACGACGATGATGCGGTCGAGTTTCGCGGTCGCCGTTTCGAGCACCTCTTGGAAGTTGACATCGGTGTGGACATCGGCCACCAGCCGCACATCGTAGGGGTTCTTGTCGGGATCGTAGGCGAGGTTGGTTTCCGAAGAGCAGTAGCGGTCCTTGCATTCGTTCGTTTCCACCGTTATCGCGGCGGCGAGTTGCTTGATCAGTGCGTTGAAGACGGTGCCGATGTTGCGGATGTAGAAAAGATCGTTCTCGGTCAGATCGTCGTTGTTCAGTTCGGTGCGCGCCATCGTTTCCAGTTTTTCCATGAAGGTGATGCCCGCATCGAGCGCGTTCAGGAATTCCTTGTCGGTGAAGCCCATGCCGCGCAGTCCGACCTTGAGCATTTCGGTCATCCGGGCTACCCGGCCGTAGAAGAGCGGTTCGGGTTCGATATAGCCGTAGAACTGTTTCGCCTGCGGGCCGCCGCCGTCGTCGGCGACCGTTACATCATACTGTTCGGTGTAACTCTGTTTGACATAAAGGATGGTGTCGTGCCGCAGTTCCGACCAGCCCGAAAGGGCGGTGTTGAGCGAAAAATCGTGCCACGCGTCGGTCCGCATCGCCGTCGGCCACCCCTCGCTGCGGTCGGCGATGAGCGGTCGCAGGATCGACAGCCAGCCCCAGTAGGCGTTCTGCGAATAATCTTTCGCGGTATATGCGGCGAACTCGGTGATGAGCCGCTCATGGGTCGCCGCCAGTTTCGCGTATTTGTAGTCGCGTGCGGTCTGTATCCGCAGGGCGGCCGACGAACCCATCGCCGTCATCACATCGAGTCCCGACGGAAGGAGGCGGCAGAAGGTCTTGTTGCCGAAATAGATGGCAGCGCCGCAGGCGCAGTACATCTCACTGTTGTCGAACAGCGTAGGGTCCTTCGTCTCAATGTCGTTGCATTCCGGTAATTGCCCGGCCGCCTTTTTCAGGATCTCTTCCTTGTCGGGATCGGTCGTGTCGATGCCGGCGTTGTCGCCGACCGTCTCGCCGAGCACATAACTGTCGGGGGCGAACCGCTGACCCATGATCCGCAGGCCGGTCGTTTCGGTGCGCGAATCGAGCAGGCCGTTCTTGAAGCCGCCGAGTATGCCGGGGGCGCGCAGGGTCATCACCTTCTCGACGAACTTCTCCATCTCGGCCGCGTCGGAGAGCGCCGCGATGGTCCCTTCGGCGCCGAAGAGCGAACGGAAGGCGTTGTCGTATTCGGTCGGCAGCAGGTCGTCGGCGTTCCCGGCGAAGAAGGCGGTGGTGCGGTATATCCGACCCCACGCCTCCTGCGCGGTGCGGCCGTCGGCGGTGGGGGCGTCGCGCAGCAGCGAGGTGAGCAGGAGCGCCGCGAGCGTCGGCCGGTCGTTCTTGATGAGGAACGCCATCCGGCCGAAGTACATCATCGCCTTGAAGTAACGGGTCAGTTCCTCGCTCTGGGTGTAGTGGCCGCGCGGGATGTACTGGGAGAAGTCCTCGCAGTAGCATTCCTGTTTTCGCGTCAGAGCGGCCCACTCTTCCGGCCCGATGGTGCCGTCGCAGAAGTTCGGGGTGGTGGCATAGAGCGGACAGTTGTTGGTGAAGACCTCGCTGGGCGATATCTTTTCGTGCCCATCGATAAGCGCCAACTCCTTTTTCACCATCTTCTCGACGGCGGCGCCGGGCTTGAAATCGTCGTCGATCAGCGATACGACCACCGACAGATAGCCCTTCAGCAATTTCGCCGCCTCCTCCATCTGCGGGTCGTCCCACGCCAGTTTATCGCTTTCGGCCATGAGGGCGAGCGACAGCGCCTTGAGATCGCCGATGAGGTACTTGACCTCGAGGTACTTGAGCATCTGCTCGAAATAGAGATGGTAGAGGTGGATCACCGAACCGGTCGAGACGAAGATCGGCACATAACTTTCGGCATCCCACGAATCGCCCTGTAGTGCGATGTAGTCGGCGTCGAAGGTGGTGGCGTTCCCCGGCAGGACGACGAACCCGTTGGCGAGCAGAAGCGCCTGCTGGTCGTCCGAGAGCGTCACCTTCGCGGTCCCGGCGATGTCGCGTTCGAAATTGAGTATCTGGGCGATATCGGTGATGGGGAGCGGATACGAGGGGACCTTGGGGGAGACCGGATCGGGTTCCTCCATCTCCTCGCCGAGCGCCGCGCGCGGTTCGACCGAGATAGTGCCTTCACCCCACGGGATGTTGTCGGCGACGATCTTGTCGGCGCTCTTTTCGCACGCGATACCCAATAAAAGCGTGATCGAGAACAGGAACAGGACATTGTTTCGCATGACGATCCTCCCAAAAACCAGTGAGCATTACCGTCCGTTTGGTACCCGTGGGCGCCGGTTTTTATTGAACGGTGTGAACTGTCAACATAGACCTCGCGGGGTCGGGAATAGTTTCAGCGGGAAAACTAGCGGCGCAATTTTTCGAGTCGTTCCAGCAGGATATCGACCGTAGTGTTCCACACCTCCAGACAGCGCGCCGTATCCATGCCGGTTTCGGCGATATAGACGATGACCCCTTCGCGCATCATGTCGAGGCCGAGCAGTATCCGTTCGACCTCCGGATCGTCGGCGGGAAGGCCCATCATCGCGGTTATCTTTTCGCGCACGAACGCCTTCCGCCCCATGACCTTCTTCTCGATGACCCGTACGAAGGCGGGATCGATGCGCGCCTCGTTGGAGGAGATGATGCTGTAGCCCGCGTTCAGTTTCTTGTTCGACCGGAGGAAATCGGCGA
>CALMRE010000049.1 GCA_937871295.1 uncultured bacterium
GATCGGCAAGGATATGGGCGTCACCCGCGAACGCATCCGCCAGATCGAGGCGAAGGCGGTGATGAAACTCCGCAAGATGCTCAAGCAGAAACGGACCAGCTGGGAAGATTTCTCGTAAAAAAACTCGTTGACACAGGATGCCGGTTGAATAGAATAGCTTCTGCACCGACACGGGAGGGCGTGAGATGCTGATAGACGACATGGTGGAAAAGATCAAAAAAATGCCGCCGGACAAACGGCGCGAACTTTCCGGCATCATCGATCAACTTTTCGCCAAGGTGATGCGCCGGGATCGGCCCAAGAAGACCTTACAGCTGCCGACCTACTCTTGCAAAGGGAAAGTGCGCGACTTCACCCGGGCCGAGCTTTATGAAGAACATATCTGAACTTTTTCTCGACACGAACATACTGGTCCACCTGACGCTCACCGATTTCGACGCAAAGAAACACCGTGAGGCGAGCGGGGTCGTTTCTCGGCTGTTCGCCCAGAAGGTGCGGCTCTCGATCTCCGATCAGGTGCTCCGCGAATTCATGGCGGTCGTCACCAACGCCCGATTCCTGAAAAAGCCACTCTCATCGACCGAGGCGGTGTCGCAGGTAAACATCTTTCGCGACACATTCACGGTCAGGGAGAGCGACGGCGAAGCGCTGGATGTCTGTTTACGGCTCGTCGCCGAACACGGCGTCACCGGCGCGCTGGTGCACGATGCCGCCATCGCGGCGACCGCGATCCGGCACGGCGTCACGCATTTGATGACCTACAACACTTCCGATTTCAAATCGTTCAAGGATATCACCTCTGTCGTGCCGGGCGATCTCTGACAGTCTTCTTTGTGAGGGAATGATGCCGAAGTGGCTGGGCGTGGCATTCCTTTTCCTCCTCGCCGCCTGCACCTCCCCCACCGCCAAGACCGATAACGACACGGTAACGCCCGACGGCGATGATGCCGTTGTGGTGGATGATGCGGTTGTCGTTGATGACGATACGCCGGTGGTCGCCGATGAGGATGTGGTGCTGGTCGAGGCCGACGAGATACTTTCCGACGGCGACACCCTTATCGTCGATGTGGAAACGACGCCCGATGTCGATTGGGAATACTGCGTCGTGGACGAGAATCCCGATGCCGACATCGTGTACATTCCGAACACCCACACCGGTAACGAGCTATGTCCCGATCTCGCGATTGCCGAGTTTCCTTACTATGACACCGATGGTACGATACACTTCTGTCGTCAGTGCGACGAGGTCCGGGAGAACGACCCGCAGTGCGTGCGGAACCTGTGGATAGACGCGAACGAGCAACTCTGCACCGAGAAGCCGCAGTATGACTGCTACGATTATCCCTGTGAGATGCCGTGGCTCCGCCCTACCGAACCGGGGGAACAACCGGCGCCTCTTGTTGCACCGATGCACGAATGCGATTTGCAACTCAACCCGCAGAACCCAAACGGTTGGCTCACTGGCATTGCTACCTTCAAGCACTTCAATCTGAGCGAGGGGAAGGTGGGAACCTATATCGATAATATCAATACCAGCTATAACACTTACGACACATTCCGAAAGGCAATAACATATGATGTGGCATCAAGAAAATACACTGTTGTCTCGGGCTTGGCGGAAAACACCCTCTCTTATTACAAAGGGGCTTTCTTTTTACCAATAGAAGATACCCATAACAAGACTATGTCCTATCTGGCTTATATCAGAGATGATGCCATTTCTATAGTTATGAATGAAAAGATTCGTTTGGTCACCTACACTCCCGCCCTGAACGAGACTTGGGCCTTCGCAAATATCCAAAAATACACCGGCGATACCGACCACATGATGTACGCAAAGATCGGCGAATGGCAATGGACCAGTTTGGGGGACGACACCGCCAACGAACCGTGGCTGGTCGGTGATCGTCTCGTCTTCTACACCAACGACATGAGTTCCTATGTCTGCGATCTTTCTCTTTCACCTCAATCGCTCGGCGACTGCCTGCGTATCAACCGGGAGAATGAATACATCAGAACCACCGCCCCCGACATGGAGAACGGCAACCTCCTCTATTTTGAGAATAAAGATATCCATGACCGCCTGTACCGTGTAGACTTATCGCAGTCGCCGTTGACCTATGAGGAACTGCCGTTACAACAACTGGAAACACAAACCATGATGCTTTCAATCATGCAAGTGAAAGGGTCTGCGCTATTGTATCTTGACATCTTCGACCTGCCTCCTAATGAAACAAGTTATTCCCGCGACATGAAATTATGCTACTACCGCATTGACGAAAACAAGAGTTATTGCATGAAGGCTTTGGATCATTACGACTATGATGGGAATCTTATGCCCATAAAATACTATTACCTATATTCAGAATTCGAGGATCAGCATCTGGTCTGGCAAGATCCAAGAGACTATGCCACCTACTATCGCGACATGGTCTGCTACTGCGAGAAGGAAGGAGTGTGCCCCTTCGAGGGGTTGAGGTAAAAAGTTGACTCATTCCAACCCTCCCGGTATTGTACCGCCAACACGGCAACCCGTACCCGAAACGACGGAGACACCATGGATAAGCGACTCGTCACGATAGTCATTCCGGTCTACAACGAGGAACAGATACTCGAACAGGCGGTCACCGGCCTCTACGCCGAACTGGAGCAGTACCGCGCCGACTTCGACTTCGAACTGATACTCGCCGAGAACGGCTCCAAGGACAACACCATCGCCAAAGGCCAGGAGATCGCCAAACGGTTCCCCGGCATGTCGATATTCCACCACCCCGAACCGGACTACGGCAACGCCCTCAAGGCGGGCATCCGCCGCGCCAAAGGGGAGATCATCGTCTGCGACGAGATAGACCTCTGCCTCCCCGAGTTCTATGAGAAAGCCCTCGCCATCTTCAAGGCGAACGGGGCGCAGATGATCGTCGGCTCCAAGGCGATGAAGGGTGCCAAGGACGAACGCCCCTTCAAGCGCAAATTCGCCACCTTCGTGCTGAATCTCCTCCTCAAGATCATCCTCGGCTTCAAGGGTACCGACACCCACGGCGTCAAGGCCTTTCTGAAAGCACCGCTCATGCCGGTGCTCGACCGCTGTCTGGTCGGCAAGGACATCTTCGCCTCCGAATTCGTGATACGCGCCGAGCGGGCCGGCATCGACATCCACGAGATACCGATATCGCTCGACGAGAAGCGCGCCCCCTCGATACGGCTCCTCAAGCGGGTCCCCCGCGTCATCTCCAACCTCGCCTACCTCTTCTGGGCCATACGCATCAAAAGAATATAAAACGATGCCTACCGTAGCCTTCACGGTCGATCTCGACCCTACACCGGCCTATTACGCGATACACGGCCTGCAGTGGAACGGCGGCGCCGATCCGATATTCCAGAGCGGTCTCAAGCGACTCATCGACCTTTTGAAAGAGGAAGGTATCCCGGCGACGCTCTTTGTCACCGGCGGAACGCTGGGCCCCGCCGAATGGGCGCTTCTGCGCGACGCGGCCGCCGCCGGCTGTGAACTGGCCGACCACAGTTTTTCCCACGATTACCGCCTGTCGCTGCGGCCGCAGGAGGATATCGTGACCGATCTGAAACGGAATTCCTTCGCCCTGCGGGAGAATACCGGCACCGCGCCGCGCGGTTTCCGGGCGCCGGGCTATAACACCTCGCCCGCGATGCTGGCCGCCCTGCGCGAGATGGGCTACCGCTACGATTCGTCGCTTTTCCCCTCCCCGTTCTACCATAGCGCGAAACAGATGCTAATCTGGCTGAAACGGCTCATGGGGAAACGGTCGGTGTCGTTCGTCGGATCGTTCCGCGACGCCTTCGGCCCGCAGGAACCCTTCACCCCCGGCACGGCGGTCCATACCGCCGGGACCGAACCGGGACTGGTGGAACTGCCCATCACGACACTTTTCCCGCCGGTCGGTCTGCCGCTCATCGGTACGGCGCTCATCACCTTCCCGGCGCCGCTGGTCCACCTGATGGTCTCACAGGCGCTCAAACGCGACTTCGCCGTCATCGAAATGCATGCGATAGATTTCGCCGAAACGGCCGACGGCATCGAACTGCGGCCGCTTTCCGACCGACAGCCCGACCTTGCCCACGGCATCGACCGGAAGCTGAAACGGATCCGCCGCACGATACAACGCTTCAAGGAACGCGGCTTCACCTTCGAAACGCTCGGCGCGATCGCCGATCGGCACGCATGAACATATCGTTCCTCGAAGACCTCTACAAACGCCGCGGCGGCATAAAACTGGGACTCGGCCGCGTCGCCGAGGCGTTCCCGGCCGTCAAACGGCGCGCGATCCCGGTCTACCATGTCGCCGGGACCAACGGCAAAGGGACCGCCGTCTACGCACTCGACCACCTTCTGCGCGGCGCGGGGCTCAAGACCGGCTGTTTCGTGTCGCCCCACATCACCGACTTCAACGAACGGATACTGGTCGACGGGAAACCGATACCCGACGCGACGGTCGAACGGCTCTTCCGCGAACTGGAGCGGGAACTGACGATATTCCCCGAACTCTCCTTTTTCGAGATAACGTTCCTGCTGGCGTGGCGCTGGTGGGAGGAATGCGGCATCGAGCGGGCGGTGGTCGAGGTGGGACTCGGCGGCCGGCTTGACGCCACCAACGCCATCGACTGGCCCAAGACCGACCTCATCACCTCCATCGGACTCGACCACACGCAGATACTCGGCCGGACCGCCGAAGAGATAGCGGCGGAAAAACTCGGCATCGTCCACCGCGGCGACCGGCTTCTGCTCGGCCCCACCATCCCGGCCGACCTCGCCGCCCGGATGGAGCAGGACGCGCTCACGGCGGGCGCCCGGTCGGTGGAACGGGGACCGGTGAATGCGCCCGACCGCTTCATGCCGCCGACGCAGATGTCGCTGTCGGCCGAACAGCGGGCCAATCTTCACCTCGCCCACCGCGCGGTCGCGCTGACCGAAGGACGCGAGATCGCCCCCGACTTCTCGGGGCTTTTCATACCGGGCCGGTTCCAGCGGCTTCACGACCGCATCATACTCGATGTCGCCCACAATCCCCCCGCCATGCAGGCGCTGGTGAAGCATCTGACGGCCCAACGGCTGCGGCCATCGCTTCTTTTCGGCGCGATGAAGGACAAGGACATCGGCGCGATGCTCGACCTGCTCGCCCCGGCGGTCGGCGAGATATTCGTCGTCGGACTCGATACCGGCGGCGACCGCGGCGCTTCGGTGGAAGAACTGACCGGTCGCGCCTCCGCGCCCCTGCGCGATCGATTCCGGTACGAGGGCGATAATGATGCCACCATGATCGCCGCCCTCGCGACGCTCCGTGACCCCCGCGCGACCCTTCTGGTCACCGGGAGTTTCTTCCTGCTGGAGCGGTTCCTCGGCTTTCTCAACTCTCCGAAAGGAAAGGAACTCCTGCCGCATTTGCAACCCTGTTCGAGAGGTGTGCGGTGAAGATCCGTTCTATAGTCCTGCGCAATTTCCTCATCATACAGAAGGCCGATATCGATCTCGACAACGGCTTGACCGCCGTCACCGGCGAGACCGGTAGCGGCAAAAGTCTCTTTGTCGAGGCGGTCAAACTGCTCCTCGGCGGCAAGTCGCACAAAGGGATGGTCGGCCCGTGGGGGAAAACGGGCGAACTGGCGGCGATCATCGAGATCGGCGAAAAGGATGCGGCTCTCGCCGAACACCTCGCGGAAATCGCCATCGAACCGGACGAGGAACGCTGCGTCACGGTGCGGCGCGTCATCGGCGAAAAGAGCCTTACCTACCTCAACGACAGCCCCGTTTCGGCGCAGAGTCTGTCGGGCCTATTCGGCGAATGGATGGAGATATCGTCTCAGTTCGAGAACCGCGAACTGTTCCGGCCGGAATACCAACTCGCGGTACTCGACGCCTTCGCGCTCTCCGATAAACTGAAAGCCGAATATGCGGCGCAGTGGCGGAAACTGCAGGCGCTCAGAGGCGAGATCGAACTTCTGAAGAAACAGGACGAACCGGCGCGACGCGACTATCTGGAGTTCCAGATAAAGGAACTCGACGAATTCCGTCCCAAGGCGGGCGAGGATGAACGGCTCAAACAGAAGATACTGCTCTCGGAGAACCGCAAGAAACTTGAAGGACTCATAACAAAGAGCGACGAGAGCCTCCAGACGGTCACCGAGGCGCTCCACACCGCCGACCGCGCACTCGCCGAGATGTCGCGGATAACCGACATCGGCGACCTTCCGGCGCGCGCCTCATCGGCGCTCATCGAATGCCGCGACATACAGCGCACCCTCCGCGCCGCCACCGGACGGATGGACCTCGACGACGCCGACGAGGAACTGAAGGGACGCTACGACAAACTGGGCGCCCTGCTCATGAAGCACGGCGTCAGGAACGCGGAAGGCTTGATCGAACGACACCTCGCTATGAAAAAGGAACTGGCGGAACTCATCCGTATCCCCGACCGGGTGCGCGAACTGAACCGCGAGTTCTTCGCCCTCAAAAGCGAAGCCGAGAAAACGGCTCACAAGATGCGCAAGGCGCGGCTCAAGACCATCGCGCCGCTCGAAAAGGAACTGACCGGCTATCTGCTCAAGTTCGGCATGGAGCGTATCGTCTTCAAGGTGGTCGTCACGCAGAACGAGGAACTTTCTCCCGCCGGACTCGACACCGTCCGCTTCATGATGAACACCATCGGATCGGGCGAACTCTACCCCATCAAGAACCTTTCGGGCGGCGAACTGTCGCGTCTGCTGCTCGCCCTCAAACTGGTCGACAACGACGCGGGACGCTTCATCCTGTTCGACGAGATAGATTCGAACATCGGCGGCGAGATAGCGGCGCGTGCCGCCGCGGAACTCAAGGAGAACTCGAAGTTCAACCAGATACTGGTGGTCACCCACTTCCCGCAGACGGCGGCGTGGGCCGATGCCCATCTGGTGGTCGAAAAATCGGCCGACGGCGAGGCGATGGAATCGACGCTCCACACCATCCAAGGCGCTCAGCGGGTGCGTGAACTGGCCCGGATGATGGGCGATTCGGGCTCGAAAGAGAACATCAAAGCGGCTCACAAACTGTTGGAGAGATAACATGACCGACCACAAGATCGCGGTGTGCATCCCGACCTACAACGAAAAGGAGAACATCCTCGCCATCGCGCAGGCGGTACGCGGTTCACTTCCGACGGCCGACATACTCGTGGTGGACGACAGCTCGCCCGACGGCACCGCCGACATCGTGCGCGGCGCCCAGTTGGAGAACCCGTGGCTGAAACTCCATGTCCGCAAGGAGAAAAAGGGGCTCGGCGCCGCCTATATCGACGGTTTCCGGCGGCTCATCGAAGGGGGTTATGACATCATTATTCAGATGGACGCCGACTTTTCGCATCAGCCGAAGTATCTTCCCCGCTTCATCGAGGCGATCGACGCGGGGGCCGATGTGGTCATCGGGTCGCGCTATGTGAAGGGGGGCGGCACCGAGAACTGGAACCTGACGCGCCGCCTCATATCGCGCGGCGGCAGTCTCTACGCCCGCACCATCCTCTGCCTCCGGCAGAACGATGTGACCGCCGGCTACAAGTGCTGGCGCGCCGATATGCTGAAGAAAGTGATCGTCGGCGACCTCAAACTTTCCGGCTTCGGTTTTCAGATCGAGATGTCGTTCCGCACCAAACTGGTCGGTGCGAACATCAAAGAGTATCCCATCGTCTTCCCCGACCGCGAAAAGGGCGTTTCCAAGATGAGCGGCAAGATATTCAAAGAGGCGCTCATCGGCGTCTGGAAGCTTCGTTTCATGGGCCGGAAGGTGTTCGCGTAGCCTATTCGGTGGGCCGCAGATAGATCGTCGCCCCTTTCTGGAACAGGAAGAATCGCTCCTTTCCCCGCGTCAGCAGTTCGATCGCCCGGTAGGTGGCGTCCTCGGTATCGCGGTCCGACCAGAGTTGCACATAGGAAGCGTCGAATTTCACCAGCACCAGCTCGGTCTCGTGGGTCTTGATGGTGGTATCGTCGCCGCCGTAGGCGCAGGCCTCGAAACGCTGGATCCGGTCGTTGGCTCCCAGAACATACAGATTCGAACCGATGAAACGGAAATCGCGCTGGTAGGTCAGGTCTCCCGCATCGAGCATGGCCGCCGTCTCGATGGTCACCGTTGAGGCGCGGGCGAAACGGTAAAAGCCATTGTCCTCGCCGAGCCAGTAGAGGGTATCGCCCGACAGTGCCGCCGCGATGCCGCGCGCGCCGACGGTCGGATCGGGATCGATGGAGTCACCGTTCAAGGTCAGGAAATTGACGACCGCGTCATCGGCACCGACGACCAGATAGCGGAAGCCGGTCGACGGCAGCCAGCGCATGATATGGAGTTCTTCATCCTTCCCGCCCAGAAAAACCACCCGCCCCTCCTTCTCGTCGCCGTAGACCGCCGCCCCCGTCTTTTCCCCCGTTTCGGCGTCGTAGTGGTCCAGAAAAAGCCCGTCGTCCCCCATGCCGGCGACGACGCCCGTCGTCCCGGAGAGGAACGCGGCGTGGATCTTCGCCGTCGCCTCGGAAAGAATGACGAACTCATCGGTCGCCTCCAGAGCGGCGGAAAGTCGGGTCACCACCACATCGAATTCGGGGGTGCTCGTCCCCTCCCCGGAGGTGCTCCAGTTCCCGGTCGCGGCGATCAGATAGTAACCGCCCGCCGCCCGCGGATAAAGCGTCGGGATGAGTTCCTGTCCGGCATGATCGGCGGTGTAAAGGGCGGTCTGCTTGAGGTTCTTGTCGTAGCGCGCCAGAAAAAGGCGGCGACACTGCGTCATCTCCTCGGGGCAGGGAAAAGAACCGCCGTCGGTCCCCGTTCCCTCATGATCGGCGCCGAACAGGAGGATGTCGTTCCCCTCCATGAAGGCCCCCGCGCCGTCGCCGACGAGCAGTTTGGTATCCTGCGGGGTACAACTCAACAGCGTCAAGAGCAGCGAAAAGGAGAGCAGTACGCGCATCGTCACTCCTCCGGTGTGGGGTACAGCGAGTTCCACCGGGCGCTCCGGTAGACCCGCCACCCGTTGAGATCGGCGGCCGGATCGTCTATCAGCAGGTCGAACACTTTTTCCGACGGCCCATCGCCGCGCGTCACCTCGATGATGCGGGCCGACACCGCGCAGTTCAGCAGGTCGTCGGTCGGAACGCCCGCCGCGTCGGTGGTGATACCGCCGAAGGTGATGAGCACATTGCCGGTCTGCGGCAACAGGTCGGCATCGCTCAAATAGGGCGAATATATCTTCTCGCCGGCATCGCTCCCCCACTCCCATACCTGCGAAACGGTCATCGCGAACGGATCGATAGCGAAAATGACGGCGCGGCTCCAATTGTCGGCCGCCGGATACATCGCCTCATACGGGAAGGCGCGGTAGGCGCCGTTGTCGAACATGAGCCACCTGCCGTCGTCCAGCCGTTTCGCGGCATGCTGGTAATAATTCCATGCGAAGGGCTCCCCCAGCGGTTCGAGCAGGTACGGGGCCCACGGCTCGCCCCAATTGTCGTGCGGCCCGAGCATCCATTTGATGAGGCCGTCGGCATACCCTATCTTGACCACGACCGACTGATTGCGGCTCGATATGACCACCGTATCGTCGCTTTCATCGTAATAGACCGCGTTGGCGTGGCTCCACTGTTTGAACATCCGTATCGAGGTATAGCCGATCCGGTAGGGATCGAGCAGATCGAACAGTTTCCAGCGGTTCACGACCGCTCCCGCGCGGGTGAACTCCACCGCCTCGTCGCCGGTCACGACGGCATCCTGCGGCGGTTTGGACGGGTCGGTCTCGCTCGACGGCCAACCGGCGAGTGTCCGGCGCTCGGTATCGAGGGCCAAGAAATTGCCCGACGGCATCTCGGTGACCGCGTGGTGAAAGACATCGACCGCCACCGGCACGCTGAAATCATAGAGCGGCGTCCGTTTCTCCGGATGCCACGCGACGGAGATCGCGCCGAGCGGGTCGGTCACGATGAGCCGACCGAGGAACTGTATCATCAGCCAGCCGTCGGAGATCGGGCCGAAATCGTAACAGTCGTTGGCCGTATCCCGGAAATACCAGCCGACCCGACCGGCGCCATCGACCGCCGCGATAAGGCAGCCGTACAGGTCATCGGTCTCCGCCGTACCGTCCGAGCGGGAGATATTGAGCAGGGTCCACCCCGGCTCCATCGCCTCGGGCTTCGCTGAAAGAAGGGTCAGCGGGGGAAAGTCGCCGGGTAGCGCCGGGACATCGATCACGACCGGCTCTCCGGCGGCGATGTAGCTTCCCGCCTCTTCTTTCATTTCGACGGTGACGGTATTGGGCAGGCCGGGGAAAAGCCCCAGCACCGGGAACACATGGTCGGCGGTCAAGCCCGGCACCTCAGCCACCCGCATCCCTTCGGTCGAGGCGATGGTCAGGCGCAGGAGCGTCGGGATATTCGTCTTCAGCGTCCCCTTCGCCGCCAGCGGCACCTTGGGATCGTCGTTCAGTACTATCGTCGGCCCTTCGAGCACCTGCAGACCCGTCACGGTGTCGGCATCGCTATCTTCGACTTCGCTCAGATCAGGGAGCAGGTCGTCCGACTGATCGGCCTGATCGGCCTGATCCGTCTGATCCGTCTGATCCGTCTGATCCGTCTGATCCGTCTGATCGGCCTGATCGTCGTTCACCATGCCATCGTCGTCCGTTTCCCCACTCGTACCGCCGCCGCAGGCTACGAACAACAGGATAGATATGATGATCATCCACCGGCGCATTCCTTTTCTCCCGATACCGCTAGAAAGATACGGCCGCCGCCGTTCATTGTCAATAGAATGGTCGCTTTTCTTGCCTCCGGCAACCGGAACCGCTATAGTCGCGGCGGTTGTACGGAGGAAGACCGTGAAGACCTTGCTTATCCTCATGCTCTCACTCATCATGCTGCCGCTCGCGGCGCAGGAACCGGGCGAACTGCCCGATACCGCGGCGCTCGTCGCAAAACTACGGGCGAAGTACGCTCCGGTCTACCGGAAATACGCCGGTATCGAGACGACGCGCGATTTCACCACCAAGACCTACGACCCCGACACGGGCAAACTGCTTTCGACCGCCCGCACCGTCGTCCGCAAGAAGGAATACTTCTACAAGGAACCCGACAGCACCGTCATCAGCCACGAGGAGAACGGTAAGAAACTCGATCCCGACGACTACGACACCACCGAGATAGAACCGTTCTGGCCGCTGTTCGACGACAAAAGCGCGGAACACTACGATTTCCGCGTCTCGGGCACCGCGACGGTCGAGAACCGCCCCTGCATCATGCTTGAGGTGACGCCCAAGGGGAACGACTACCGCCACTTCAAGGGGAACGCCTACATCACGGCCGATACCAACGAACTCCTGATGATAGAGGGCAAGCCGGCAAAACCGCACTGGGCGATGAAGGAATTCTCGGTGAAATACCTCTACGAACCGGTCGGCGGCGGCTACTGCATGAAACGGGGCTGGTTCACCGCCCGCGTCGCGGTATTCCTCATCCGGCCCGACCGCCGTCATGTCTACGAGGTGAAGGGCTCCGACTCGAAGCCGATCCCGAAGTGAATCCCCCCTACTCCGCCGAGAAGAGCGCGCAGAGGTAGTAGAAACCGGCCGGGATGGAACTGCGGCCCGCTATCGACACATTGATGAGCTGCGGGACCTTCATCCCTTCTTGACTGGCGCTGTTGTTATAGTAGGAATCGTTCGCGTAGTATTCGCGCCGGTAGACCACCACCCGCGCGTTGTTCTCGAGCCCCGCCACCGTCTTGGCGATCGCGGTGGTCTGGTCGAGATAGCCGATCTCGTCGATGAGTCCGAGCGCCTTGGCCTTGCCCGGCAGGAAGACCGCCGCGGTCTTCACCTCGTTCATCGCCTCTGCGGTCAGTTTCCGGTGCGTCTGCACCTTCGCGTAGAAATCAAGCGCCATCTCGTCGACGATGTTCTGGAAAAAGGCCTTTTCCTCGGGCGTCCCGGGCTTGAAGGGAGAGCCTATGTCCTTCGCCTCGCCCGATTTGTCGACCTCGACCGAGACCCCGATCTTATCCATCAGGCCGTTGATCTTGGGCCGCATGAAGATGACGCCGACCGATCCGGTGATGGTCGACGGGTGCGCCACGATCTTGTCGGCCGGGAGCGATATGAAGTAGCCGCCGGAGGTCGCCATATTGACCATCGACACGACCACCTTCTTCCCCGACCGTTCCTTGAAGCGCAGTATCTCGTGGTAGAGGATATCGCTGGCCGTCACAGTGCCGCCGGGGGTATCGACCACCAGCAGGACCCCTTTGACCGCAGGATCCGCCTCGGCGAGCGCCAACTGGGAGACCGTATCCTGCACGACGCTCGGCACGGAACGGATGAACCGCTCCTCGGGCTGGTCGGTGATCAGCCCCTGCACGCGAATGAGGGCGAGTTTCCCCTTGCCGTCGCCTTCGATGGTGAACTCCTGGAACGGATCGGCCGCATCCGTGAACAGCCGCACCTGCGGGAAACAGCCGGTCAGGATGAACGCCGCGAGAAGGGAAAGGATAAGATAGCGGTTCATAACACCTCCAACACCTCACCGGTCTTCGACACCCTCTCCTTGACAAGGAGAGGGACCGGGGTGAGGTCTTTGTTATTTTTTTTCGTTGACATCGACCAGTTTTTTGGTGAGGTTGCGAATGCGTTTGTTGAGCACCTTGATGACGCCGATGGCCACCTCGTCGCGCTGTTTCATGATCTCGTGGAAATCGTCGCGTTCTATCTTGAGGAGCGTCACATCGGTGATGGCCACCACATCGGCCGAGCGGGGCTGGGAATCGAGTATCGCCATCTCGCCGAAGTAGGCCCCCTGCTTGAAGGTGTCTATCTTCCGTTCGCCCGAGACGACATCGACCTCCCCCTTCACAATGATGTACAGTTCGCGCCCCAGTTCCCCCTCGTGGACGATGTAGGTGCCGCGGTCCATCGTCACCTCTTCGATGACGAAGGCGATGTCGGCCAGCACCTCGCCCGGTATCTCGCTGAACAGCTCGACATTCTTGAGCGCGAGGACCTTTTCAACCGTTGTAAGCATTCTGTTCCCCCGTTTCGTATTTCCGGCGCGTCGTGGCCATATACCACGCCGCATAGCCGGAGACATTCTTCGAGCCGTCGCTGAGCAGGAAATAAAGATCGTCGTCGGCTACCTGCACCTTGAGCGTAGCGGCGGTGCACAGCGCCGTCTCGCGCACCAGCGGCGACGGATCGTACATGAAGATGTTCACCTTTTCGGCCATCTCCGCGACCTCTTCGGCGGCGATGAGATGGAGCGTCACGGCGCGCACCCAGTCGTTGTCGTCGGTCAGGAATATCTCGAGTATCTCATGGTAGTCGGCGGTCTTGAGTTTGAAGGCGGCGAACCCCTGCGCCAGTTTCTCCTTCTCGTCGGTCGCCTCGATGAGCGGCACCAGCACGCGGCGGATATCCTTATCGACGATATTGTCGATCAGTTCGACCGCCGAGGAGCGCTGTTCCTTCGAAACATTCTTCTGCGCTATGTTGAAGAATATGGAATCGAACAGTTTCTGGCCGTACATGATCGAAAGTATCGAGAAGATGCGCTGGAAGCAGGAGAGAAGTTTTGTGTCGATGACATCGGCGATGTAGGGCAGTTGCGTCTTGTCCGACAGACGGTCCTTGTAGTAGAGGTGCTGGAAATAGAGATAGAACTCCTTGAACAGGTAGCGCCGCAGGGTCGCCTGATCGAGCAGCACGTTGTATTCGGTGCGGGTCATGATCCGTTTGAGGCTTTCCAGCAGGGCATTGCGCAACTCGTCGGATTTATTGTTGAGATTATGCATCAGCATCAGGATGACCTCGCGCGACGAGATATCGCCGAGCATCTTGGCCACCGCCACCTTGAGTTCGAAATTCTCCAGATTGTTCTCCAGTACGCTGCGCGACGGCTCGATGATGCGGTCGCCGAAACTGGCCAGCGCGCGGGCCGCGTCCAGACCGACCGACTTGTCCAGCAGCATGAAGAAGAGTTTCGGGATGACCGCCTCGGTATGCATCTTGGTGGCCGCCTTGACCGCCTCGCGGCGCACCTGCGGGTCCTTGTCGCTGAGGAATTCGAAGACCTGCTGCTGCATGTTCTGCTGGCCGATCTCGCCCAGTATGTAGGCGGCTGCGGTCCGTTTCTCCGCCTCGGGCGCCTCGGCGAGCTGTTTGAGATACGGCGCGGCGGTCATGACCCCTGAAATGCCGCAGTATTTGATCAGCGATATGATCGCCGACGACTGGAGCGGCAGGCTCTTGCTTTCGAGGAAGGTCGCGATGAAACGGTGCGACTTCTCCATCTGCATGTAGCCGTAGGTCAGTATCGCGTCCCGGACAACCTCTTCGTTGTCGCTCTTCATCAGTTTGAGTATCTCGTAGGTGTAGAAACGCGACTCCATCGTCCGCAGGATGCGCAGTATCTTGGTCTTTATCTTCGACGACACATCCTCCGACAGGAGCGGCAGGAAGTAGCGCCCGAGATAGAAGTAGCGCCCCTTCTCGATCATGTCGAGCGCCATGAGTATCTCGTCCTCGCTCTCGGAGGTCATCGCCTCGACGATGATCGACTCTATCATCGCCTGCCGGACGCCGACATCCTCGTTGCCGAGCCGTTTCTTCTTGATGTTGTCCTGCAGGACCGTGAGATATTCCTTGCGGAGCATGAAGATGGCCGCTATCCACGCGGCGCCGCAGACTACGACCAGCACACTAATGAAGCGGTGATCGACCCCGAGGTAGGTCATCAGGTAGATGGCCACGCCGGCCAGCCCCGCCACCAGCGGTTTGAGTATCCCGTCGATGACCGCCTTGGCGCGACTGCGGAATTTCGGATCGACCGGAATGTAGAGGAGTTGGACCGCCGCGTCGTTGACCGTGTAGCGGAAGGCGAAATCGGAGGCGCGCGCCATGGTGATGAACCAGATGCCCGGGATCAGGAAGAACATCGCCGAGAAGCCGGTGATCATCGCCGGCAGGATAAGGAGACTCAGGAAGATGCTCCACCGCAGGAGCCACGAGGTGGCGATAAGTTGGAAGAACAGCGAGAAGAAACCGCTCGCGAAGGCGTAGACCATACCGAAGAAACCGGCCAGTTCCTTTTCGCTGAAATTCTCCCGCGCCTCCATCTTGAACTGGTAATCGACGAAGTTCACGATGACGAAGGTGATGAGCGTGATGAGGGCGATATAACGGAAATAGGGCTGGCTGAAGAGGCTCACCGGCGCATGCTTGGCGCTCTTCTGGACCGACCGGACCACGACGCTGCGCTGGAGTTTCGATTTATAGGTCTCTCCCATCCGGCGGACGAGGTACATACACAGTCCCATGAACATCGCGTTGATCACGAGCAGATTCTCGACCTGCACCACGTGGACCAGCCACTTCACCGAGTAACCGGCCACGAGACTCGCGATGATACCGCCGATGCCGATGAAACCGAGCGTCCGTTTCGCCTCGCGCGAATCGAGCAGTTCGTTGGTGAAGGACCAGAACTGGAAGGTCATGAAGGCGCCGGTGACCTCGACGAGGATATAGAGCCCCGGGTAACTGAAGCGGTAGCCGAGGTTGATGAAGGTCATAAAGGCGAGTGTCAGAGTTATGGAGGCGAACAGGACACCGTTGATGAGGGTGTCGAGCCGGTAGAGCGAACTTTTGCGCGTGTAGAGCCACGTCAGTATCGACACCGATGCCGCCACGAAGATGTACATGAGCGGCAGTTGCGAGATGTCGTAGCGTTTCAGGAACAGGGTATCGCGGACGATGCGGCCCTGCACATAGGTGGCGACCACGAGGAAGTTGTAGAGGAACAGCAGTCCGGCGCGCGTCTGCTCCTCTTCGCGGATGTTGAACAGCCGGAAGACGAACCTCATGCCGCCCCTCCCCGACCGCCAAAGCCGTTCTGGCGGAGCGCCTCATAGAGCACCACCGCGGCGGAACTCGACAGGTTGAGGCTCCGCACCGACAGATTACTCATCGGGATATGAAAGGTCCGCTCCTCATGCCGCGCGAGCAGGTCGGGATCGAGCCCGCGCGACTCACTGCCGAGTATGAACCAGTCGCCGGGACGGTAATTGTGCTGATCGTAGCGGTATTTGCCGCGGGTCGAGAAGAAATGGAGCTGTTCGGCCGGGACCTGCGCGACGATATCGTCCAGACTCTCCCAGACCGTCAGATCGATGTCCTCCCAGTAGTCGAGCCCGGCGCGGCGCAGGTTCCTGTCGTCGATCGAGAAGCCGAGCGGCCGGACAAGGTGCAGTTTCCCGCCGGTGGCAAGTACACTGCGCCCCACATTGCCGGTGTTCGGCGGTATCTCGGGACTGACCAGCACCATATTGAACATCATTCCACCGTCACGCTTTTGGCGAGGTTGCGCGGCTGATCGACATCGGTCCCCTTATTGACCGCGACATGGTAACTGAGCAGTTGCAGCGGCACGATGTAGACGATCGGCTCCTGCCACTCCGACATCGGCGGCATCGGGATGACCGCCTCGGCGATCTCCTCCACATCGTTGGAGCCTTCGGTGGTGAGCGCCACGATACGACCGTCGCGTGCCGCGACCTCCTTCAGATTGCTGAACATCTTCCCCGCCATCGCGTTGGAGGGCATCACCGCCACGACCGGCATATTGCGGTCAACCAGCGCCAGTGGCCCGTGTTTGAGTTCGCCCGCCGGGTAACCTTCGGCGTGGATGTAGGATATCTCCTTGAGCTTGAGCGCCCCTTCGAGCGCTATGGGGTAGTTCATGCCACGGCCGAGGAACAGGAAGTCGTTCGACCGGTAGAAGTCATGGGCTATCTTTTCGATGCGACCGCTGTCCTTGAGCACCGATTCGATGATCTCGGGCAGTTCGGAAAGCCCGCGAATGTGGACATGGACCGCGCTTTTGGGCAGGTGTCCCTTCGCGATGCCGACCTTGAGGGCGATGAGGTAGAGCGTCACCAGCTGTGTGGTGAAGGCCTTGGTCGAGGCGACCCCGATCTCGGGCCCGGCGTAGGTGAACAGCGTCGTATCGGCCTCGCGCGCGATGGTCGAACCGACCACATTGCAGACCGCCAGCACCGGCACCTTAGGCTCCTTGGCGGCGCGCAGGGCGGCCAGCGTGTCGGCCGTCTCGCCGCTCTGGCTGATCACGATGACCAGATCGTCGGGGGTGATGATCGGGTCGCGGTAACGGAATTCGCTCGCCAGATCGACCTCGACCGGAACGCGGGCAAGCCCTTCGATGTAGTATTTGCCCACCAGCGCCGCATGCCACGACGTGCCGCAGGCGACGATGAATATCTTCTTGCGCCCCTTGAAGAACTGCGTGTCGCCGTCGAAGAGCATGATGTCGGCCTGCGCCCGGTTGAGCCGCCCGCGCAGGGTATCCATCACCGCCCGGTCCTGCTCGTTGATCTCTTTGAGCATGAAGTGGCGGTAGCCACCCTTCTCGGCCGCTCCGGCGCTCCAGTCGATGTGGTGCAGTTTGCGCTCGACCTTTTTGAGCGACCGGTCCATGACGGTGACCGCCCCCCTGGTAAGGACCGCGATGTCGTCGTCCTCGAGGAACACGAAGTCGCGGGTGTGCTTGAGTACCGCCGGGATGTCGGAGGCGGCGAACCCGCCCTCGGCCGATACGGCGGCAACGAGCGGCGACGAACGGCGCGCCAGATATATCTCGTCGGGGTGATCCTCATGCAGGATGGCCAGCGCGTAACTCCCCTCGATCATCGCGAGCGCCTCGGCGAGCGCCTCGGGCAGGGAGCCTTTGTAGAAATAGTTGATGAGGTGGGCGATGACCTCGCTGTCGGTGTCGGAGTAGAAGTCGCCCGCCCCTTTCGCCGTCAGGTAGTCGCGCAACTCAAGATAGTTCTCGATGATGCCGTTGTGCACGAGCGCCGTTTTGCCCGACACATGGGGATGGGCGTTTATCTCGGTCGGACGGCCGTGGGTCGCCCAGCGGGTGTGGCCGATGACGGCGTTGGACGACGGCGGTTCGCCGCAGACCTTCGCCTTGAGCTTGTCGAGTTTGCCGGCGGCCCGCTCTATGACGATGCGGCCGTCATGGAAGAAGGCGAGGCCCGCCGAGTCGTAGCCGCGGTACTCGAGGCGCGAAAGGCCCTCGATGACCAGCGGTATCCCCTCGCCGGGGCCGGTATAGGCTACGATTCCGCACATGGGATGCTCATCCTATAAAAAATAGCAGTGGATTATACCTAAAGCGCGCCGGCAAGCAAAAATATTTTGTAAATACCTTGTGTGCCGAATTTGCTCAAGAAGCTCACTTCGCGCAACGGAAGCCAAAACCATTATGCTGCTCGTCGGGCTCTGAAGCAAAACGATAAGATGAACGGAAATACGATCCCACGCTTGACTCAAACCCGCCACCGCGCAGCACATGCATATTGCCACTGCCCGGCCCCGGAGGATCCTGCTGTGGCGAATAGGCATAATAGTCAACATTGTACCAATCGTTCACATGTTCCTGAACATTCCCCGCCATATCGTAAGCCCCGTACGGGCTTCTTCCCGCTTCCTTGCTGCCGACCTCGCCGGCACTGCCTCCACATTCATTTATTACGGCATAATCACAACTGACCGGATCATTGCCCCATGGATATTTTCGGCCATCGGTCCCACGCGCCGCTTTTTCCCATTCCGCCTCGCTCGGAAGCCGCCGCCCGACCCATTCGCAATAGGCTTTCGCACCGTACCAAGTCACGCACTGCATCGGAAATTCCTCCTTGCCAAGCATGAAAAGAGGACAATTCGCATCATCGGTGGAAGAAGCATATTGCGGTTCCGCTTCACTATCGTTGTTGCAGGCGCCGGCATCGACACATTCCTGATACTCTCCCGCAGTTACCTCATACTTGTCAATCTTGTACGCCGAAAGCGTTACGGCATGGTAGGGCTTTTCCGAAGGATCGCATTCGGTATCCACCGCTTCGTTACAGCCCATCATGAACTCACCGGCGGGAACTTCAACCATGCCATCGTAGATAGTGTCCGCGTCGGGTTGTTCGATGTCGAGCAGATCGTCGGGTTGGGCGTCATCGGTCGACGCATCCGGTCCTATGGCGTCGTCGATAGTTGGGATATCACTCTCTTTCGTTATCCCTTTGGCATCAGCATCGGCTGTTACGCCGCCCGTTATATCCTTGCCGCAGTAATAACAGTCATCCTCGCTACAGGAAACAACGAGAAAACACCACAGAAGGAAGCCCCAAATCCCTGCTCGTGTCGGAAAAAGAGCGCCGGCCATCATTCCCCCTCCCTCGGTCGATCGGTCGTGTCTGCCTAATAACGGGTCGAGTATAACCACGCGCCTTTAGAGAGTCAAAATTTCTTTTTTTTCCTGCGACATCTTTCCCTACATTATTGTCCATTATCATGAACGACGAGAGGGAGGATGTCATGGGTGAGATCGAACGGCTGGTACCTGCGATGATATTCCTGATTCTGTTCATCGCGGTCTACTTCATCGCGGGGGAGTTCCTCGACAGCGCCGGAGCGGACGAACAGCGGTCGGAACAGGACCTGACGATGACGGTGTCGGTCAATGAATGATGTAACCGCCCGTTTATTCTTGTCTATATTTCTTCCCGCGCTATTTACTCCGCGCAGTGTACCTACTAGAATATGCCCCATGAGCGGGCTGAACGAAAAAGAACTGGCGCAGCAGGCGATGAACGGCGACATCGCCGCGTTCGAAGAACTCATCACCGCCGAGCGGTCGCGCCTCTACTCCTTCGCCCTCGGCATGGCGGGCGGCAATCACGCCGACGCGTCCGATGTCCTGCAGGAGGCGTTCGTCAAGGCCTTCGTCAACATCAAGCGGTTCCGCGGCGACAGTTCGTTCGGCACTTGGCTGTGGCGCATCGTCCGCAACGAGTTCATCAACTACCGCAAAGCCCTGGGCACCAAGGCGATCCAGCACGACGACGAAGAGGTGGCGGGGCTGGCGGAAACCGGCGGCACCACCGCCGTCGAAGAGCTCATCCTCGCCGAGAGGCGCGAGAAACTGCTCGAGATCATCGCGCTCCTCCCGCCGAAATACCGCGAAACGCTCGTGATGATAGATATCCGCGAAGAGAGCTACGAAAAGACGGCCGAACTGCTCGACCTGTCGATGAGCGCCCTCAAGACCCGGGCCATGCGGGCCCGCGAAAAACTGTCGGAACTGATACGGAAAAGAAGAAGTCATTTTTTATAGAGGTCTCCATGAATGGATGCGACAAAATGACCCGCCTCATCGCCGCGGCGATGGGACGCGATCTGGAACCGGTCGAGGCGCAGTTCCTTAAAGAACACGCCGCCGCCTGTACCGAATGCCGCGAACACCTCGCGGCGGCCGGCGCGGTGACCGGTATGCTCAAAGGGCTGGTCCCGGCCGAGGCTGATACGCCGCTCGGCTTCGGCGACCGGCTCCGCGACCGCCTGATGGACCGCTCCGGATGCCGGAACTGGTACGGCTACCTCCCCGCGATCCGTTTCCGCCCGATGGAATTGGGCCTGCTGGCGGGCCTGCTCCTGCTCGCGCTGGGAACCGTCGGCTTCTTCTACTTCAACGAGGAGCACCCCCAGCCGCTCCTGCTGACCAGCAAGGAGGTATCGACCGAAACGCCGCTGTCGATAGATCTTGAATATCTCGCCGTTCATTCGATCGGGGAAGTGGCGGTGACCATCGAACTCGACGAGGGGGTGAAGTTCCACAGCGACTACGCCGAAGTGGCCGCCGCCCGCACCCACACCTGGACCGGCAGATTCGCCGAAGGGATGAACTCCATACCCTTCATGGTGACGGTCGAAAAGCCGGGCGTCTGGCAGATAAAGACCCGCGCCGATTTCGGCGGCTGGCGGCATGAACACCTCATCACCCTCACCTCTGCCGGCAAGATGGTGACCATGGCGATGTACCAACTGCCCAAACACCGGATCTGACGCGATGCGCACCGCAATAGCGATCTCCCTACTGACCGCATCGTTCCTCCTCATGGCCGACGGCGCCGGGGTGACCAGCCGCGTCCGCATCACCGCCGACGAATCGAACCGCAACTGGGAACAGAATTTCTTCGGCGACCGCCTCCGCGCGATGAAAAAAACGGACGAAACGACCGACGACCTCCTGACGCCCGACACCGATGCCGCCGAGAAGCGGCAGAAAGGAACGGTGCTCAAGGCGCCGCCACCCAAGGGCAAGCGAACCATCGAATATCACATCATTCAGGAAGAAACCGAGGAAGGCGACAGTTCGCGCAAGGTCAAGAAACGGGTCATCATAGAAAAAGAACCGCCGGACGCCCCGGCGCCGCAGAAATGAGGCACCGGTGACCATTCCTCCCTACGCCATCGGCTATGACATCGGATCGCGTACCGGCAAAGCGGTCGTGACCGATCCCGACGGGAATATCATCCATACCGCCCTTACCGAAACGCTCGGCAACTCAGTTCTCACCTACGAGAAACTGCGCGGCCTCATCCCCGCCGACTATCTGCGTGACGATACCCTCACCGCCGCGACCGGCTACGGCCGCGCCGCGCTCGAAAGCCGTGTCGGCCGCACCGCGACCGAGATCACCTGCCATTTTCTCGCGGTCCAGCGCCACGCCCCCGCCACCCGCGCCATCATCGACATCGGCGGGCAGGACGCCAAGGTCATCGCGATCGACGGCGACCGCATCCGCGACTTCGCCATGAACGACAAGTGCGCCGCCGGGGCGGGACGATTCCTCGAGGTGATGACCGCGCGGCTCGGCTATCCGCTGGCGGAGTTCTCGCGGCTTGAGGTGTCGTCCGTGGAGCCGCCGCTCCTGTCGGCCACCTGCACCGTCTTCGCCGAATCGGAATTGATATCGCTCATGGCCTCCGGCGCCGCGCCGCTCGCGCTCGCCTCGGCCGTCGCCGCGATGGCGGCCCGGATGACCTTCCAGCTCGCCGCCCGCGTCCACGCCCGGCCGCCGCTCTTTATGACCGGCGGCGTTTCGCGCATCCTGCCGGTCCGCCAACATCTGGCGCGCCTCTTCGACGCCCCCATCGCCACCAGCGACGACGCCCAACTCTTCGGCGCCTACGGTGCCGCCCTCATCGCGAGAAAAAGCTGAATACCTTATTCTTCCTCGCCCTGTTTTAGGGAGAGGACCGAGGTGAGGGTTTTGCAAAACTTGACAAAAGCCCCGCCTGCCGCGAAAATCGCTCCGCGAAGAGATTAAGAGGAAACTACTTTGTTCAAGACGCCCACCGCTAAACGGGTCGCTATCGTAACGGGCCGCTATCTCATCATTATCGTCGCGGCGCTCCTCATCGCCAAGGCGCTCCTCCTCTCCATCGACCAGTACGGCACCCGCGAGATAACGCTGGTCCGGGTCAACGGTTCGACCTTCTGTCAATCGTGCATGGGACTCTACAAGTGAAGCGCTGGATCATCCAGTTCATATTCCTCGTCATCCAAAACCCCTTCATCCAGAACTTCCTGACCGGCACCATCTACCGCGGCCCCGCCAAGGCGATCTGCACCGGCACCCTCACCTGCTACTCCTGTCCCGCCGCCCCCTTCTCCTGCCCCATCGGGACGATGCAGTACATCATCGAATACGCGAAAATGATACCGACCTACGCGATCGGCTCGCTCGCCGTGTTCGGCACCCTCTTCGGCCGCGGCCCCTGCGCCTACGCCTGTCCGTTCGGGCTTTTGCAGGACCTTTTGCACAAGTTCTCCCCCTTCTCCGCGCAGGTCCGGATGATGCCGTGGGTGCGCCAGCTTAAATGGGTCATCTTCGCCGCGTTCGTGGTCATCATCCCCTATTGGAAAGAACTCCCCGCCTTCTGCGCGTGGATATGCCCCGCCGGGACCCTGCAGGCCGGCATCCCGATAGTCATCGCGAACGAATCGTTCCGCGTCGGCGTCGGGCTTACCTTCGCGTGGAAGGTGATCCTGCTGGTGATCATCCTCCTCTACGCGATGCGCGAACAGCGTCCCTTCTGCCGCTATCTCTGCCCGCTGGGCCTTTTCCTCGGCCTGTTCAACCGGATCGCGATGCTGCGGATAGCGCGCGACCGCAAGGTCTGCCTCTCCTGCGGTATGTGCGGCAAGCAGTGCCCGATGGGGCTGGAACTGCCGCGCGAGATAAACCACCTCGACTGCATCAAATGCGGCACCTGTATCAAGGGGTGCCCGCCGAAGATAAAGGCCCTTTCATGGAAATTCATGCCACTGGACGCCGAGATCGCCTCGGTCGAAGAGAAAGGCGTCAGAACGCAAAACTGAAGAAGAATATCCCCCGCACCTGATCGGTACGGTAGTTCTTGGTGCCGGTCCGGATGACCACATCGCTGGGCGATACCGCCGCGCGGACCCCCGTCACCATGAAAAGGAACTTGTAGGCGACGCCGATGAATATCTGGTCGCGTTCGAAGATGCGGTTGTTGAGCCGGTAGAGGAAGACCTCGAGGCCGGTCGAGAAGGTGAAGTCGGTGACCCGCAGAAAATCTATCTGGGCGAGCACCCCGTAGGCCTCCCATTCGAGGCTCGGAAGACCCTTGAGCTGTACATTGAGCCCTTTTTTGGCGTTGATGCCGAACCGCAGGAAGGCGACGCCGCCCGAGAACTCCAGTCCGCCCGCCCCCCACTCCTCGGGCGAAAGGGTGATACCGATATAAAAACGGCTGTCGGGATCGGCGAAGGCGAACCATTCGACCGTCGGCTTCTCCTCCTCTTTCGGTTTTTCTTCGGCCGGCTTGGGCTCCTCCTTGGGCGGCTCTTCGGGCTTGGGCGGTTCCGCTTTCTTTTCCCGCGCCTCGCGGATGACGATGAGTTCCTCCTGCATCGTCTCTATGACATTGAGGATATCTTCGGCCGAGGTCTTTTCGAGCGGCAGACGCCGCATGAGTCCCTCTTTGCTGACGATGAGCAGAAAGCCGCCGTCGGCCGTTTCAAGGGTGAATTCCTCGGCGACGGCCGCCGCGCGCGGGTCGGCCAGAAGCGCGTTCTTGAGTTCTTCGGGGAACTGTTCGCCGAACTGGAGCGCCGCCGCCGCGATCCGGCAGACAAGGAGAAGCGCCAGTGTCAGCGCGAAACGGGTCATCCCCATTCCTCCATGATACTGCACGACGCGCTCGATCCGATCCGGTCGGCCCCCGCCGCAACCATCCGTTCAAGCGTCGCCCGGTCGCGGATGCCGCCCGCCGCCTTGACACCAAGCAGTGTTCCGGCGATGGTCCGCAGGAGCCGGACATCGTCGGGGGTCGCCTTGCCGTTGACGCCGGTCGAGGTCTTGAGCATGTCGGCCCCGGCGAGTACCGCGAGGAGCGCGCCGTCTATCTTTTCGGCCTCGGTGAGCGCCGAGGTCTCGAGTATCACCTTGAGGTAGCCGCCGATCCCGGCGACGCAGCGGATCCCTTCATACACCTCGTTGAACCGGCCCGATTTGAGCTGGCCGATGCCGATGACCAGATCGAGTTCGGTCGCCCCGTCGGCGATGGCCGCCTGCGCCTCGGCACGCCGCGCCGTCACGGTCGACGCCCCGAGCGGAAAATCGACGACCGCCGCGATGGCGTACCGCGCTCCGAGTCGCCGCTTCATCTCGCGCGCCGTGGCCACCCAGACCGGGTTGACGCAGACCGCCGTGAAATGGTGACGCGCCGCCTCGGTGCAGAGCTGTTCTATCGCTTTTTCAGTGGCATCGAAGGCAAGCAGGGTGTGATCGATGAGAGCGGGCACGCTCTGCGCGGTGAGCAACGGCTGTTCCCACACGGCGATGAGGTTCGCCGCGACCACCGCGTAGCGCTCCGGTCCGGCGCCGGTCAGGTCGGCCAGAACTTTCGCCCGTGCCAGTATCGTATCGTGATCGTGCATCTTTCCCCACCGTCAAAAGGACCGTCCGCGCCGATTATAGCAGTCCCGCGCCGCAAGAAAAGAAAATATTGTTGCGTCGGACGCCGCCGCCGGATATTATGGGGCGTCAAAATGTAGCTCACACGGGAGGAGTCCCATGCACATCGAGGAATTCATCAAAGAACGGGAGCGGCAGAACACGGCGGTACTCGACTTTTCGGGGAATGTCACCAAGCGTTTCTTATCGCTCGACACGCAGTGCTACCGCGACGGCGCCCTGCCGGTGAAAACGAAGGAACTGATCGGGCTGACCGCGTCTCTGGTCCTGCGGTGCGACGACTGCATCCGCTACCACCTGCTCCGCTGCCGCGCCGAAGGGGTGACCGACGCCGAACTCGACGAGGCGCTTTCCATCGGACTCATCGTCGGCGGCAGTATCACCATCCCGCACATTCGGCGGGCGGTCGACGGGTGGAAAGAGATGGCGGAGAAGAAATTGTCCTTATGAGTGGGCGGTCGCCTGCTTTCTGATCTTTTCGAGGGCGCGCTCTTCGATCTGGCGCACCCGCTCCTTCGACACATTGAACCGGCGGCCGATATCCTCGAGCGTCTGCGGATCGTCGGTGAGATAGCGGTTGTCGATGATGTAGCGTTCCCGCTCGTCGAGCGTCTCAACGGCGCGGTAGAGCAGTTGTTTCCGTTCGTCGGCGATCAACCCTTCGGAGAAATCGGCCTTTTCGTCGGCTATCTGCCAGCGGTCGGTGCCGTCCTCGTACTGTTCGTCGAGCGACACGTCGGACGACGAGGTGAGGACCCGCATATTGTCGGCCACCCGGATCGGATCGATCTTGAGGCGGCGGGCAACCTCATTGATAAGTTCTTCGCGGGAGAGGTCGCGCCCCTGATCGTGCGACTCTATCTCGCGGACGGTCGAGACGAGGTTGAAGAAGAGCTTCCGTTCGTCGCGTCCTTTGCCGTAGCGGACTATCGACATGTGCGACAGGATGAATTCCTGTATCTTCGCCTTGATCCACCAGACTGCGTAGGTGGCGAAGCGGACCCCTTTGGCGAGGTCGAACTTCTTGAGCGCCGTCAGCAGGCCGACATTCCCTTCCTGTATCAGGTCCACCACATCGCGGAACTTGCGGAACCGGTAGGCGGCGTTGACCACCAGTTTGAGGTTCGCGAGGATGATGCGGCGGGCCGCGTCGATATCGTTCTTCTGCCGGTAACTCGTGAACAGCCGCTCTTCCTCGTCGCGGTCCAGATCGGGCACCGCGAGCACGTTGTGGATGTAAGCCGAGATCGAGTCGTTCGACAGCGCCGGGATGTAAACGGTCATGATCCACCTCCTAGCAGTCTTCACTGCCTTCTGCTAGAAAACATATACCAAGTTTCTAATATCAGTCAAGTAAATTATTGATAAAAGTGTTACTGGTCCGATTTCTTTTTATTTTTTCCGCGCTTTGTTGCCACCATTTTTGAATATGGTAGGATAGCGGCGGTCCGTTGAAGGTGCTTTCCGGAGGAAACGATGCGGAATCTGGTCCTGCTGACCGCCCTACTCACCCTGCTGCTGAGCGCCACAGCCGAGGCGCGCCGCGTCAACGGCTACCGCTTCGACGACCGCTTCGTGGTGGATAAGGATACGACGCTCCAACTCAACGGGGTCGGGTTCCTCGAGAAGTTCAATGTCGACATCTATGCCAACACCCTCTACCTCAAAAAGCCGTCGCAGGACTGGCAGGCGATCATCGACGCCGACGAGCCGATGGCGATGCGACTCCACATCCTTTTCGGCAACATTCCTTACGACGAACTGGTCGACGGCCTGCGCGACGGGTTCCGCTACTCCACCGGCCGCGATCCGG
>CALMRE010000050.1 GCA_937871295.1 uncultured bacterium
GCCGTCTGCATGCCGGCCGCCTGCGCCGCCGCCACGGCGCTTTTCTTTATCTCGCGGACGATGAACCGTTCGGTCGAGTAGAAGACCCGCGTTCCGCCGGCGTTCTTGAAGTCTATGAAGTCGGTCGCCTGCGGCGGGAATGCGGTCTTACCGGCCATCAGCCGACCACATTGAGAAGTTTGTCGGGGACATAGATGATCTTCTTGATGGAGCCGGAGTTGAGGAACTTCGAAAAGTCCTTCGCCCGGACCGCCGCCTCGACCTCCTCTTTGGTGGCCGCGGTGGGGACCGTTATCTTGTCGCGCACCTTGCCGTTGACCTGCACGACGATCTCCTTGGTGTCGCCGATGAGCGCGTCTGCGCGGAAATCGGGGAAGGTCTGCCGCGAGAGCATATCGGTCCCGCCGCAGAGGGCGTGGAGTTCTTCGGTGATGTGGGGGGCGAAGGGGTTGAGCAGTCCCACGACGCTCCGCAGGGTGAAGGCGAAGAGCCGTTTCTCTTCGTCGGTCTCGGGCTTCACCTTGTAGGCGGCGTTGACCAGTTCCATGATGGCGGCGATGCCGGTGTTGAAGTGGAAGCGCTCTATTTCGTCGCGCACCTTCTGTATCGTCTGATGCGTCTTCCGGAAGAGTTCGGCGAACGGGGATGAGGGGTCAGGCGCACCAGTTGCCTGACCCTTTTCGTCGGGGTAGGCCCGGATGAGTTCGACATTGCCGCTGACGATGTTCCAGACGCGGATGATGAAACGGGACGATCCTTCGACGCCGTCGGCCGACCATTCGAGGTCCTTTTCGGGCGGCGCCGCGAAGAGGATGAAGATGCGCGCCGTGTCGGCGCCGTACTTCGCCACCATCTTATCGGGATCGATGACATTCTTTTTCGACTTCGACATCTTCTCGATCCGGCCGACCGTCACCGGGCTGCCGTCCTTCGTGCTGAACGGCTTCCCGTCGCGCCATTCGACCTCTTCGGGATAGAGATATTCGTCGCCCGCCTTGTAGGATTCCATGCAGACCATCCCCTGCGTCAGGAGATTCTTCACCGGCTCGCGGAACGGCACATAGCCGAGGTCGGCGAGCGCCTTGGTGAAAAAGCGGGTGTAGAGGAGATGCATCACCGCGTGTTCGACCCCGCCGATATACTGGTCCACCGGCATCGTGTGGGCCGCCTCCCCCTTGTCGAAGGGGGCGGTATCATTGTGCGGGTCGCAGTAGCGCAGGTGGTACCACGACGATTCGACGAAGGTGTCCATCGTATCGGTCTCGCGGATCGCCTTGCCGCCGCAGGTGGGGCAGGTGGTCTCGTAGAACGACGGCATCGACTTTATCGGCGAATTGACGCCGGAGAAGCGGACATCCTCGGGGAGCCGCACCGGCAGATCGCTCTTTTTCACCGGCACCATGCCGCACTTTTCGCATTTCACCATCGGGACCGGACAGCCCCAGTAGCGCTGGCGCGAGATGCCCCAGTCGCGGAGGCGGAAGTTGATGCCGACCGAGCCCTTGCCGTGGGCGACCAGCCACTGCGATACCTTTTTCTTACCCTCTTCCGACGGCGTCGCGGTGAATTCCCCGGAGTTGATCATGATGCCCGGTTCGGTGTAGGCCTCGGTGAGCG
>CALMRE010000051.1 GCA_937871295.1 uncultured bacterium
ACGAAAGAGCGCTCGAAAATCGATATGACCTCATCGATGGACTTTTCGGGAATGGCGTTGGAAACGAAATAGATGAGGATGTTGGTGTCTATCAGACAGCGCGGTTCCATTCATTCCTCAATGAACGACACTCCGCGTCGAGATCGAGCGAACACCCGTCATACAGCGACCGAAAGGCGCGGTAATCGATCTTTTTCTTTCTTTTGCCGCTGATCTTGAGCAGAAGAAAATCGATGAAATCGCGCACCTCGCGGCGGCGCTCATCGGGCAACTTCTTGATCTTTTCGACCATGTCGTCGACTAACATTGCAAACTCCCAAACAGACAGCCGATTCTAGCCGTGACAAGAAACGAAGTCAACAACTTTTTTCATAGTGTGCCCCATTACAGGGAGAAGTAGGCAACCACAGCGGCGGCGAGGGCGATGCGGTACCAGCCGAACGGGGCGAAGGTGCGGGTCGATATCCACCGCATGAAAAGGGCGATGACGGCGTAGGCGGTGATGAACGAGACGACGAAGCCGACCGCGAGCGCCACGGCCTGATCGCCGCTGACCAGCGCCGAGTGCTTGAGCAGGCTGTAGGCGGTCGCCGCGAGCAGGGTCGGTATCGCGAGGAAGAAGCTGAATTCGGCCGCCGCGAGCCGCGAGGTGCCCAGCAGCATCGCGCCGATGATGGTGGCCGCCGACCGCGATACGCCGGGGACCATCGCCAGACACTGGATGATTCCGATAAAAAGGGCGATCTTGAGCGGGATATCCTCTGCCCGTTCGACCAGCTCAGGGCAGGCTCCCGCAATGCGATTAGAGGGGGTGCGCCGCTCGACGATGAGTATCACGATGCCGCCGACGAAAAGCGAACCGGCGACGACGAAGGGGTTGAAAAGGTGTTCCTCGATGGTGTCGCCGAACGCGGCGCCCAGCACGAGCGCCGGGATGACGCCGACGATGGTCGCCTTCCAGAGCGTCAGAACGCGGTCGCGGTGATCCGGAGCGCCGACCGGCAGTAACCGGTGCCGGAAGTAGAGGATGACCGACAGGATGGCGCCCGATTGGATGACGATGTCGAACATAGCGGCGAACACCGGGTCGGCGAAGGTGAAGAACTCGTTGGCGAGGATGAGATGGCCGGTCGAGGAGACGGGGAGGAACTCGGTTATCCCTTCGACGATGCCGAGTATGATCGCGGTGATGATGTCCGACATGGCGGGGGCTCCTCCGGGGTCGTTCGGGTCCGACTATGTCAAAAAGCGCGGCACGAGTCAAAGAAATACGATTTAATTGAAAAAAAATACCGATGAGATACAATCCCCCTGTTGACCCGGGGAGAAACAATACCCCCTGTGCTTGCTGATTGATGTTCGGACGGAGGTGGAAATGAAAGAGTTTATTCTGGAGATCGCCAAGAGACTGGTCGACAATCCCGACGAGGTCGATGTGAGTTTCATCGAGGGGAAGAGCACCGCCATCATCGAGTTGCGGGTCGCCAAAGAGGATGTCGGCAAGGTCATCGGCAAGAGCGGCCGTACCGCGAATGCCCTGCGCATCCTGCTTTCGGCCGTGGCCAGCCGCCACGGGCAGAAGGTCGTCCTCGAGATCATCGAGGACAAGTAGTCCGATGGTTTTCGAAAAAAGATCAGGAACCGCCTCTTCCCGGGGCGGTTCTGTTTTTTCCACCGGCAGGCTATTCACCTTCCTGCTTCTCGTCGGCGCTTTCGTCATGTTCCTCTTCTTCCGGCAGTACGGCGCTTTTGAAGGCGGGGATCGCATGGCGTCGGCAAAACAATACGCCGATTCGATGAAAGAATTCTTCGTCGCCGAACCGGTCAAGTACAAGGTCTACGACATCCCGCTCATGATCCGGTCGCAGGATCTCGGGTCGGAATTCTACGGCAAGACCTTCCCGTCGTTCATCCGCGCGGCGCAGGATGAGACCGATAAACTGCTCGCCTTTGAGGAGATCATCAACCGCAAGGACGACAAGGGGGAGCACCGGACGCTCGACCTGTCGGGCGAGCCGCGGCTGTTCGCCCTCCTGAAGCAGGCGAAGGAGCATTCCGAAAAGAGTCTCTACAACATCGCTTCGGGCGACATTTTCGACTTCTGGGATATCGCGGTACGCCGCTATGAGAACTGGAAAAAGGCCAAGGAACAGCATTTCGCGATAACGCAGGAACTGCGCACGAAAAAGACCGAACTGACCGACGAGGAGAAAAAGAAGAAAGAGGGGGATCTGGCGCGGCTTGAGGTCATCATCGCCAAGGATCGGTTCCTGCCCGAGATGAAGAGTCTGAAAGAGTTCATCCCCTACGCGAAGCCGTCGGCGATAGAGCTCGACGAAGAGAATAAGACGGTCCGCATCGCATCGGCGAATGTCCGGATACGGCTGAAATTCTTCCGCGAGGCGCTGTTCCTCGACAATCTGCGGGCGAAACTGCCCACACAGATGAAATATCTTATCTACTACGGTGATCGCCACGGGATGTGGAGCCTGCCCAAGGAGTATATCCGCTGGACCATCAGCATCGACGACCCGCAGATACTGCTCGGCGACCGGTCGCTGGGGGCGGTGAAACTGATGGAAGAGACGGGGTCGTGGGCCGTCGCCCGCATCAACGAAGATGTGGTGGCGCAGGATGGCCGTTTCTACCCGATGCCGATAGATTGGCGCACCGGCCTGCCGACGAAACACAATCTGGCCGCGCTGACCATGGCGCCCGACGCCGTCACGGCTCGGATGTTCGCCTATGCCCTGTTCATCGCCGCGCCGGAAGAGAGGGCCCTCTTCGAGAAGAATTTCCCGCAGACGCCCTATGTGCTGGTCGCGCGGCAGGATGTTGTGCAGACCGGGAAATTCGATAACGATCCCCGGACCGCCGCCTATCTCGCGAAACTGACCGCGACCGGAGATCCGATGACGCGGCAGGAGATACTGACGGCGCTGGTCGAGTTCGAAACGAAGAATAAGATAAGCCCGGACGGCACGAAGACCGCGGCCGAGCTTTCCTATGTCGAACGGAAAGCGGCGCTCGTGGTGCCGGCCGTCACCAAAGAGCGTTTCGTATCCAAGGAAGAGCTCGCGGCGGCACGCGAAAAAAGGATCAAGAAAACGAACGAGAACGATCCCTTCAAGCGGTGGCAGAAAGAGCGTCCCGATGACAAATAGCCGATGAATCAGCCCTTAGCGACCGCCCTGCGCCCCAAGAATCTCGATGAGGTGGTCGGGCAGGGGCATATCACCAAACTCGTTTCGTCGTTCCTCGCGCAGGGATTCCTCCCTTCGATGATATTCTACGGGCCGCCGGGGACCGGCAAGACGACGGTCGCCCGCATCGCCGGGGAGCTGTTCGATGCGAAGATCTACTATTTCTCAGGCGTGAAGGACTCAACCGTCGAGATAAAGAAGAAGGTCTACACCGAGAAGGGGACGCTGTTCGCTCAGCGGCAGATCGTCTTTGTCGATGAGTTGCACCGTTTCAACAAGGCACAGCAGGACATCTTCCTGCCGATGATAGAGGAGGGGGGCGTCATCTTCATCGGTGCGACCACCGAGAATCCCTCGTTCTATGTCAACAACGCACTCCTGTCGCGGACCCGTGCGATGCGGTTCGAACCGATCGGCGTACCCGATACCGTCGCGGTGCTGAAACGGGGGCTCGACCATCTCGGCGCGAAGGCCGACGACAAAACGCTCGCGGCGCTTGCCGACGAGGCGCAGGGGGACCTGCGGATAGCGCTCTCCATCCTCGAATCGGCCTTTTATCTCTCCGAGACCAAAGAGATCGCGTGGGAGACGGCCCGCAAGGTGCTCCTGAACCCCGACAAGTACGACAAGAAAGGCGACTACCACTACCGGCTCATATCGGCCTTCATCAAGAGCCTGCGCGGTTCCGACCCCGACGCGGCGCTCTATTATCTGGTGCGGATGCTCGACGCGGGCGACGACCCGCTGTTCCTCCTGCGCCGGATGATCATATTCGCCTCAGAGGACATCAGCAACGCCGATCCGCGCGCGCTGGAACTGGCCGTGGCGGCGCTCCATGCCTTTCGCCATGTCGGACTGCCGGAGGGGGAACTGATACTCGCCCACGCGGTGACCTACCTTGCCTCGGCGCCGAAGTCGAACGCGTCGTACCTCGCCCTCAAGAAGGCGAAGGATTTCGTCCGCGAACATCCCGACCTCAAGCCGCCGCAGTATCTCGTCAACGCCACCTCGCTCGCGCCGGAAGAGGAGGGGGCAGACTACCGCTACCCGCACGACTTCCCCGGCCACTGGGTCGATGTCCGCTATTTTCCCGAAGGTGCCGAACCGCAGAAATTCTACGACCCGTCCGACAACGGCTACGAGGGGAAACTCAAGGTCTACTGGGATAAACTCAAGAAGTCGGTCAGGAACGGCGGGAAACCGCCGGTCGAATAGAACAATATCCACATCCTCTAAAACTACACCCCTCCTGCCTCCCCTGCATCAGGGGAGCAAGAACGGAGGCCCCTTGTCGCAGGGGGCTGTCCGAAGGACCGGGGGTGTGTAGATGAGGGTTTTCTTACTCGAGCGGCAGTACGCCGTGATCACGGAATTCGCGCGGCTGCCAGATCCGCGGCGCTTCGTACGGCGCATAGAAGAGGAACGGCTCGGTGTGGACGGTGACCTCGTAGGCGAATTCGGTGGCGAAACTCGCGACGGTCAACAGGCCGTCGTAGTTGATGAGGTTCGGGGTATCGGTCGTCTGGTGATAGACATCCTCCAGACCGGTGGTCAGCATGACGCTCGGTACGCCCGAATTGTAGAAGGGGGCGTGGTCGGAACATTCGTAGCCGCAGTCCTCGAAACTTTCGGTGAGACCGTATTTGTCGGCTATCACCGAAAGGGTCGTATTGGCCCATGTCGACCCGTTGGCGTCGGTCAATTCTATCGCGTTACTGCGCAGATAGCCGACCATGTCGAGATTGAGCATATAGACGGTGTCGCTCAGCGTATAGAGCGGATTGTCGTTGTAGTATTCCGAACCGCACAGACCGTCCTCTTCGGCGTCGAACCAGATGAAAACCACCGACCGCCCCAGATGGGACTGTATCCGCTTGAGCGCAGCCGCCATCTCGATGAGCGCCGCCGAACCCGATGCATTGTCGTCGGAGCCGGGGTAGAAGGTGGTGCCGGTGTGCCCCAGATGATCGTAATGGGCTCCGATGACGAGATATTCATCCTTGAGAGCGGGATCGCTTCCTTCGATGTAGCCGATGATATTGGTTCCGGTCCTCCAGTTCCCGTTGCAGTAATAGTTGCTGAAGCCCTGTGTCCATGTTCCGCCGGCGCCGCCGGGGGTCAGGCCGATGTCGGTGATCTGGTCGATGATGTAGGTGCGGGCGGCGGTGCTGCCGGCGGTGTTGTTGTTGCGGCCGTCACATTCCGAACCGGCGAGATAGTAGACGCTGTCGGTCAGATTCTGTTCGCTGATCTGGCCAATGGTCTCGGCGAGGAAATCGGTCGTCACGCAGGCGGTACCGTCCCAACTCCAGTTGAAGGCGCAGGCGTACCGACACTCGGTCGTACTGCCGGTCGCGTTATAGGTGGTACTCGTGTCGTCAACGGGGTTCCACGCCGAGCCGGTCCACGACTGGGTGAAACTTGACACGGTGTTCCAGACGGTGCCGGCCGCCGGTTTGGCGGGACAGGTATTGGTCTTGGCGCAGTTGCCGACGGGGATGTACCCGGTGCATTCGCCGTTGCAGGGGGCGGTGCCGGTAGCGGTGGGGATGGAGAGCAGGGTGGCGCAGGCCATGCCGATGGTGTCGCAGGTTTCGACGCCGGTGTAGACCACGCCGTCGCCGCAGATGTTATTGGAACAGTTGTTCTTGCAGGCGTCGGTATTGACGACGTTCCCGTCGTCGCATTCTTCAACGCCGCCGCCGGAGAACTGGAGGTCGTCGATGTACCACGCATCCCAGTTCTCGGCGACATAGTCGTCCTTCGCGTACCGGAACACGATGGTATGGTTCCCGGGGGTAACGGCCCAGCATTTCTGTGTCCAGGTCTGGTTGAGTCCGCTCAATTCCTCCTTTTTATCCCCGTCGATGGTGACGGTGAAGAAATCGAAGTCGAATTCGGAAGAACCGGCGCGCCAGTAGCAGATATCGCCGTCGCTCAGACCGGTGAAGGTGATGGTCGCGGCGGCTTTGTCGCCCATGGTGGCCGAACGGGCCGAGTAGGTCCCGGCGTGTTTCTGGGTTGTGGAAATGACCCAGCCGGGGGATCCATTAGTAACGCCGTTGGTCGGCATACTGCCGCCGTTCTCGAAGGTGTAGATGAGGGCCGGTAGACTGCCGCCCGCCACGCCGTCGCCGCAGGTATTGAAGGTGCAGTCGTTCTTGCAGGCGTCGGCGTTGAGGCCGTTGCCGTCGTCGCAATCCTCTCCGGCGTCGGGAGCGCCGTCGCCGCATTCGGGCGGCAGGACGACGCACTGGATGTCGTTCCAGACATACCCGTCGGCGCAGACGAACCGGCACTCGGCATCGGTGGGGGTTTCATCGTGATCGGTCGTTACATCGCTGGCCGGGACCCACACCGAACCGTTCCAAGTTTGGGTGTAGTGGTCTACGGTGTTCCACTCGCTGTTCGCCGGTTTGGCGGCGCAGGAGAAGGTCCGGGTGCAGTTGGCGGCGGTCGTAAAGCCGCCGCAGGTGCCGTTGCAGGGTGCGGTGCCGACGGCATCGGTGTCGCCGAGCGCCGCGGCGCAGGTCGCCGTCTGGCCCGTTTCGCACTGTTCGGTGTCGCAGATGAAGCCGTCGCCGCAGAAGTTCGCCGGCTTGCTGACGCAGAGAGTGGTACAGGTCGCGCAGTCGCCGTTGCCCACGCCCAGATCGCACTGTTCGCCCAGTTCGGGAACGCCGTTGCCGCACAGAGAGACGGTGAACTCGAACAGGTATTCGGCCTCAAGGGGGTTCCCGGCAAGATCGGTGAGCGTTGTCTTCACGGTGACGGCATAGGTGGCTCCCGGCGTCAGAGAGGCATCGGGGATCAGGATGACGGTGTTATCATCGCTGCGCCACGCATGAGTGAAGTCGATCGGAGTGTCGTTAAGCATCAGCGAAAAGCTATCGGTAATCGTTTCGGTATCGAGCGGTTCGGAGAATTCAATCTCGATGGTGGTACCGGCCGGTATGCCGGTCGCCTCGTCCTGCGGCAGGGTGCCGAGTATCGTCGGCGCGGTGGTGTCGACGAACATATCGAGGTCGGGAAGGGGAGTATCGTCGACGGTCGTGTCATCATCCAATGGATCGGACTGATCATCATCGACGATATCGTCGATGATGTCGTCGGTCGTCACATCGTCCGGCAACGGGTCATCGGTAGTGTCGTCGGTGACGGTATCGTCGGTGACGAACTGATCGGACTGATCCGACAGATCGTCAGCGGTTGTATCGTCGGTGGCATCATCGGTTGTGTCGTCGGTCGCCATATCGTCGGACAGGTCTGCCCCGTCCGACTGGTCCGACATCTCGGCGTCGTCGGTGAAAAGCGGGTCGTCCTCGTCGGCGCCCGCTGCGGCATCCTTGTCGGGCTGGACTATCCGTACGACCCCGCTATCGCACGCGATCATCAGGGACAGGAAGATCAAGATAATGCACAGGCGGGTCATAGCCGTTTCTCCCTCGGTCGTTGAAAGAATTTCACAACGGGAGGATGGTACTCCAAACAGCCATCAGTTGCAATAGAAAAAATTATAGGTAGGATGTCGGCATGGAATGGCTACTCTGGAAAGCGTTCGGACCCCGGCGTTTCGCTCTTGAGTTGGCGGTCATCTACCTGCTGCCGGTGCTCCTGATAAAACTGTTGTTCCCGGGACGGCAGTTCTTCTCTCATTTCAGAGGCTTTATGGCCTTTTTCGTCTGCTGGGCGATCGCGGCGGCGATCTATGCCCGGGTGAGCGGTCTTTCCTTCCCCCAAATGGGCTTCACCCGCGAAAAACTCTTCCGCTCGCTGGTGTTGAACCTCCTGATCATGGCTGTCGCGATGACGGTGATCGTTGCACTGGCGGCTCCCCGTCTGTTACTCGACCCGAAACTGCCGCGATCGATCTGGTTCCCCTTGTTCTACATATTCCTTTCCTGCCCCTCGCAGGAATTCCTTTACCGCGGCCTTCTGTTCCCGCTGATGGAACGGGGGGGGATACGGCACGCGGTCCTGCTGGTCATCGTCTCGGCGGCGGCCTATTCTTTCCTGCATATACTGTTCCTGAAGCCGCTCATCGTGCCGCTGACCTTCGCCATCGGCATCGCGTGGGGGATCATCTACTGGAGGGTGCGGAATATCTGGGGACTCATTCTCTCGCACGCCGTTCTGGGACTGTTGTCGATAATGGCGGGTCTCGCCTAGATCAGCATTCGCCTTCGCCGCCGCTGCCGCAATCCTCTTTGCCCGGAACGATGATGAAGACCTCGCGGGAGTCAAGGAGCGTGCCGGCGCCCATCACATGGATCAACGCCTTGAAGAGGGTCGATTCGGTCGTGGTCGGTTCCCAGAAGGTGTTCTGCGCTTTCACATCGAAGTAGACGACGGTACCCGGCTTGACGCCGTAGAAGGTAGTGGCGTCCTTCGAATCGTAGGCGTTGGCGGGGCTGGTGTAGTTCGGTATGACCGCCGTGATGAAGTTGGCGGTGTTGACCCCCTGCGGGTTGGCGACCGATTCGCGGCTCGTATTGATATCGACCTTGATGTTCTGGGTCAGCGCGACCACCGCATTGACCACCTGAGAGGAAAGGCCCGAACCGTCAGAACTGATCGTGTAGTTGAAGGGATTGCCGCCGCCGTCGACCGACCCGGTGCTGGTCGACACCGCGTTGAAGTTGCTGGTAAGGGCGGAGCCGCCGCCCGAGTTGATACCGATGAATTTCGCGTTCTTCGCGTTCATCGCCGCGTATGCCTGCGCCGGGGTGTGGGTGCCGTAGTCGCTGTTGTAGTCCTGCATCTCCTCGTCGGTGCACATGATGAGGATGGGGAGCGCGCCGCTGCGCCACGCGGGATTGGATGCCGCGATGGTGGCGGTGTAGTCGTCGCAACCGTCGTCGTAGGTGTAGGTGCCGCCCGCGCCGGTCATCGCCTGATAGATCGCCTCGTAGGCCGCCTCTTCCGAGCCGCCGACCGAAGAAATGCCGTTGACCGCATTTTGAACGGCGGTCGTATTGGTCGTAATGCCCTGTGCGAGGGTGTAGGTCGAATTGTCGTCGAGCGTGCCGAACTTCGCCAGCCCGAAGGCCGAATCGGGTATCGCCGCCTTGACGCCGTTGATGATGGTGTTGTTGATGCCCGTTTTGAGATTGGCGTGTTCGCCCTCCATCGAACCCGACAGGTCGACCATGATCATGATGTCGGCGATCTTGATGTTGGTGGTGAACAGGAGCGGATTGGGCGCCTGCTTCTCGGGGTCCTGATAGGGGAGTATGAAGTAGAAGATATCGGTCGGGAGTACCTTGTTCGGATCCATGATGTTCGCGCCGACATTGGCCGGTTCGACCGTCGACCAGTAGGCGAATTCGGTCGAGTCGTCGAAACCGTCGCCGTCGCTGTCGCTGAGGGTCGGATCGGAACCGAGTTCGAATTCCTTCGCGTCGGTCAGACCGTCGGCGTCGCTGTCGGTGTCGACGAAATCGAAATAGCCGTCGCCGTCGCAGTCGGTGAGGATGTTC
>CALMRE010000052.1 GCA_937871295.1 uncultured bacterium
TACCAAATGTCTTGACGTATCTCCTCTCGGTAAGATTTTAGATGTCTTGATTCGCTTCCTTGACAATGGGAAGAGGGCCGCTAGAATCGGAACACCCTCAACCCAACCTTCTCCCTAGACAGGGAGAAGGAGACCGAGAGGCCGAATGAGGGTATGATAAGAGTGAGGTTGAGTAACAGTTGATGTCCGATAGGAGACGCCGATGAACAAGAAACTCTTGACCCTGCTCCTCTCCCTGCTTTTCATATCTTGTACCCCCCCCGAAGAACCCTCTGACACCGATGGAACCAACGATAACGACACCTCCGTCACCGACATCGACCCGAACGACCAGATCAATTTCCCCGATCCCGTCCTGCGTGCCTGTGTCGAAGAACTTACCGGTAAAGGCGCCGGGGACCCGATCTACGCGAAGGAAGTGGCGGATATCACGGAAGTCAATTGCAATAATGTCAGCGATTTAACAGGCATGGAATTTTTTATAAAAACCGAGTATTTCGCCTTTTATAATAACAGCATCAATTCATTAAATCCCTTGTCGTCGCTTCCCAACATAAAATATCTGTTTCTCAGAGGGGGGGGCGTCGCGAATCTCAATGATATCAGTGGACTGACAAATCTTGTGGATTTTGAATATTTACAATCTAATTTGGAAGATATTTCTATTCTTGTCAATATGGAGAAACTGGAACGAGTTTGGATAAAAGAAACAAAAATAAAGAATATTAGCGCATTGTCTTCGTTGCCCAATTTGAAAGAATTACATGTTTCCGACAACCCCACTCTCACGACCCTCGGCGCGCAATTCACCGCACCGAAACTGACAAACCTCAACGTCTCCAACTGTGGCCTGACCAGCCTGAACGAACTCAGCGGACTGCCGGAGTTGACATCGTTACTCGCAGGAGACAACTACATTTCTGATGTGTCATTTATTCCTACCCTACCTAAGTTGGAAACCTTACAATTAAGCGGGAACTGCATAGAAGATGTATCCGAATGGATGGCATGGTACAATAAAATATTTGGCACCGATTATTCACCAAGCAAGCCAGACGATGTCGCCGAATTCACGAACGGGCAAGACTACGCCAAGTGCCAATAACTCCGCTCAAAACTCATGAAACCTAAAAAAACAAAACCCACTCCGCAGCCTCAACCGGCCGGAAAGAAGATACTTATTTCCGTTATCGTTCTCCTTTTACTCGCCGGGATCGCCTACTTCGCATACGACTATTTCTTCGGTGACCGGAACCCTCTCCGCTGGAAGATCGGCGCCACCTACGAGTATGAATTCATCTATGCAGGCGAGACGGTCAATTCCCATCTCAACCCGGAAGGGGGCAGTAAAGACCTCTCGGGCAAATTCGACTGCACCCTGCGTTTCTCGTTGACCCCGGTGAAAAAACTTCCTGACGGCGCATTCTTTTCGGAACTGGCCATCGTGAAGATCGGTGCCTGCTCATTCTACTTCAACGGACAGGATATCCTTGAAAATCCCGAAGCCCGCGAACAGATATTCATGAACCGGCACGCTGGAATTGTCCACGACGGTTTCGGCGCCGTGGGCGATGTCCGTTTCCGCAAGAACGAAGACCCGATCTTCGTCGGCACGATGAAACTCATCATGGCCTATTTCCAAACAGCACTTCCCGGCAAGAAAACCCCGCCTACCGAAGAATGGGACCAGAACGGCCGCTACAAGGTTAAGTATTCATTCGACGGCATCGGGGTAGGGGACACGACCGTCACCAAGAATATCGAACGCTACGAAGAACTTCTTGCCTTCCCCAAGCAGACCAAGGCGCTAGACCAACGAGGCTCCGGTTCATTCCGGTATCAGGTGAAGGATGCGTTGATAGCGGAAATAAAAGGA
>CALMRE010000053.1 GCA_937871295.1 uncultured bacterium
CCGATTTGCCTTTTCAATTTCAAAGTGCTACTATCGCCCTGCAACTGCGGGGAGGATACTCATGGCGACCAGCAAACAGGTTAAAGTTAAGGCGATTCCGGCGAAAAGAACGACGATGAAACCGTGCGTGACCACCACCGATGTCCGGACCAGCCGCGATGTTCCGGCGCTCAAACAGGCGATACTCGACAATCTCGCCTGTCATCAGGGTAAATTCCCGAAGATGGCCACCCGCAACGACTGGTATCTCGCGCTGTCCTATACGGTGCGCGACCGTCTGCTTTCCTGTTGGACGGCGGCGGCCGAGACCTATTACAAACAGGCGAGCCGCACCGTCTGCTATCTGTCGGCCGAATTCCTGCTGGGGCCTCATCTGGGGAACAACCTCATCAATCTCGGCCTGTGGGACGAGGTGAAGGCGGCGGTGACCGAACTGGGGCAGGACCTCGACGCGCTGCTCGATCAGGAAGAGGAGCCGGGGCTGGGCAACGGCGGGCTCGGGCGGCTGGCGGCCTGCTACATGGACTCTCTGGCGACGCTCAACATCCCCGCTATCGGCTATGGCATCCGCTATGAGTTCGGCATCTTCGATCAGGAGATACGCGACGGCTGGCAGGAAGAGGTGACCGACAAATGGCTGCGCTACGGAAACCCGTGGGAGATATCGCGTCCCGAGATCGCCTTCGATGTCAAATTCGGCGGCCACACCGAGATGTATCACGATGAGACGGGGGCCCTGCGGGTCCGCTGGGTGCCCGACCATGTGGTCAAGGGGGTCGCCTACGACACCCCGATACTGGGCTACAAGACGACCACCGCGAGCCTTCTGCGCCTGTTCAAGGCCGAGGCGGTCGAGTCGTTCGACTTCCGGTCGTTCAATGTCGGCGACTACTACGGCGCGGTGGGGGAGAAGGTCTCCTCCGAGAACCTGACCAAGGTGCTCTATCCGAACGACGAACCGCTGGCGGGAAAGCAACTGCGGCTCAAACAGCAGTATCTTTTCGTTTCGTGCGCTTTGCAGGATATGATCCGTATCTACCTCCAGCGCGAAAAGACGCTCGACCATTTCCACAAGAAGTACGCGGTACAACTCAACGACACCCATCCCTCCATCGGGGTGGCCGAACTCATGCGTCTTTTGGTGGACGAATACCGCTACCCGTGGGAACAGGCGTGGGACATCACGCGCAAAACCTTCTGCTACACCAACCACACCCTTCTGCCCGAGGCGCTTGAAAAATGGGCGGTGCCGCTGTTCAAGGGGCTTCTGCCGCGCCATCTCGAGATCATCTATGAGATAAACGCCCGGTTCCTTGCCGAGGTGCGCGAAAAATATCCCGACGACGATGCGCTGGCGCAGGGATTGTCGCTCATCGATGAGGCGGGCGACCGCGCCGTCCGGATGGCGAACCTCGCCTGTGTCGGTTCTCAGGCGATAAACGGCGTGGCGGCGCTCCACAGCGAACTGCTGAAACGCGATGTGCTGTACGATTTCCACCGTGTCATGCCCGATAAGTTCTCGAACAAGACCAACGGGGTGACGCCGCGCCGGTTCGTGGTGCTGGCCAATCCGGGGCTCACCGAACTCATCAGCGGCAAGATCGGGGACGGCTGGATACGCGACCTGTATGAACTGCGGAAACTCGAGAAGTTCGCCGACGACCGTAAATTCATGGCGGCGTGGCGGTCGGTGAAGTTCGCCAATAAGCGGCGGCTCGCGGTCCTCATCCACGAGCGGACCGGCGTTGCGGTCGATCCCGAGAGCCTCTACGATGTGCAGGTCAAGCGGATCCACGAATACAAGCGCCAGCACTTGAATCTCCTCCACGCCGTGACGCTCTACAACCGTATCCTGCGCGGCCAAACGGCCGGCATGACGCCGCGCACCATCATCATCGGCGGCAAGGCGGCCCCCGGCTATTACATGGCCAAGCGGATCATCAAACTGGTCAACTCCATCGCCGCGACGGTCAATGCCGATCCGGCGGCGCGCGGACTGCTCGCGGTGGTCTTCTTCCCCGATCTCAATGTCAAGAACGCCCAGTACATCTACCCGGCGGCCGACCTGTCGGAACAGATATCGACGGCGGGCAAGGAGGCGTCGGGGACCGGCAACATGAAGTTCTCGATGAACGGCGCGCTCACCATCGGGACGCTCGACGGCGCCAATGTAGAGATCCGCGAGGAGGTGGGGCCCGAGAACTTCTTCCTGTTCGGCCTCAAGACCGAAGAGGTGCTCGAACTCAAACGGAACGGTTACCGCCCGCACGATCACATCGAACGGGATGAGGAACTGGCCGCCGCGCTCGACGCCATCGGCGCGGGACTCTTCTCGAACGGCGACGCCGAACTGTTCCGGCCGCTGGTCGACAACCTGCGCTACAGCGATCCCTACCTGCTCTGCGCCGACTACCGTTCCTACATCACCGCGCAGGAGGCGGTGGGGGCGGCCTACCGCGACACCGACCGCTGGACCCGCATGGCGATACTCAATGTCGCCCGGATGGGAAAATTCAGTTCCGACCGCGCCATCCGCGAGTACTGCGACGATATCTGGAAAGTGAAACCGGTCATCGTGGACTAGAACTCACCCCGGCGTTAGCGCCACCCCTCTCTTGTCGCAAGAGAGGGGACAGGGGCGAGTTTTTCTCTTTGCTTTTTCCCTTTATTTTAGGTATTATCCCTCCGTGTTGGAACCTTGATCACGGAGTTCGATATGAAAAAACTGGTCTTTGCGTCTATTCTTTCCGCCTTCTTCGGTCTGTATGCCCAGAACTACGATGTCGGGAACATCGCGGTCGTCCACGGCGGGGCCGATGTCGCCGGCGGTCTTATCGGCGTGCAGGAAAAGACGGCGGGTCAGCAGTTCTACATGACCCACGCCGACATCTACGACTTCATGGTGGTCTTCACGACCTACACCCCGCAGATGAATATGCAGCAGGGTCTCGCCATCCAGTACACGGTGCAGGGGATAAACCGTGAAGGAGGCTGGTCGCCGTACGGCCCCGCCTCCGCGTGGGGTAGCGCCGGCCGGCTCATCGGCGGCACCCGGATGTGCCATATCGACCAGTATCCCGACGATCCCGATGTGCCGATATCGAACAGTATCATCTCTCCCTTCGCCGGGATGTCGACGGTGGAACTGCTCGCCCATGAGTTCAGCCACTACTGGCTCATGGCGATGGATTTCAAGAAGGAGGGGATGACCGAGAACCACACCGGCCTGCGCGGCTGGGAGGATGGCGCCAACCAGCATTGGAACAGTTATGCCGGTTCGGGCCCGTCTGCCATGTACGGCAGTCATGTGGTCGACAACGGCGGCGGTTCGTTCACGCAGGTCTTTTCTCTGCCGCGCAAATACGGGCATCTCGACCAGTATGTCATGGGTCTGCGCGCCCCCGAAGAGGTCGATCCGACACTCTTCATCTGTTCCTCCTCCGACATCGAACAGTGCCGCGAAGGGAGTCCCGCGATACCGGCGCCCAAAACCTCACCCGATAAGACCTATACGAGCGGCGAAATGTATCTCCACTCGGTGACCATAGACGATGTCATCCGCGCTATGGGGCCGCGCGTTCCGGCGGCGGCTGACGCGCCAAAGCACTGGAATGTCGCCTTCGTCATCATCAATCTGCCGGGACAGGACCCGTTCCCGAACCAGTTGGAGCGCCTCGACACGCTCCGCGTACGTTTTCAGGAATGGTTCGAATGGGCGACCGACGGCCGCGCCACCATCTGCACCGAACTCGACGGCGACTGCGGCAATGTCGAGCCGACCGATGACGATGTGGTAGGGGATGTGGACGAAGTGGACGATATGGACGAAGTGGACGAGGGAGAAATAGCGGCCGACGCCGACGATACTCTGCCCGATGACCAGCCGATCGACACCGAACTGCCCGACGATACGGTGGCAGACGACCAGCCGACCGACAACGGTGAGACCCCTGATACCGCCGTCACCGACAATGGTGGCGGCTCCGACGAGGTGGTGATACTGGAGGAAGAGGGGACCGCCTGCGGCTGTACGCTTGTATTTTAGGAGAATTCGATGAAAAAGACCATCCTCGCACTGTTGCTGCTCATGGGATGCGTGCTTAACGCGCAGAACTACGATGTGGGAAATATCGCGGTGGTCCACGGCGATGCGAGTATCGCCGGAGGACTCATCGGGGTGCTCGAACAGGCGGCGGGTCAGCAGTTCTATATGACCCACGGCGATCATTTCGATTTCCTCATCATTTACACCACCTTCAACCCGCAGATCAATATGCAGCAGGGTGTTCCCATCGTCGATGCGGCGGACGGGATCGGGCGTGAAAATATAGGATTTCTCTATGGCCCCGCCTCGAAATGGGGGAGCGCCGGTCGTCTGAAAGGCGGTGTCCGGATGTTGCATGTCGACAAATATCCCGACGACCCCGACGCCAACATGGCGTTCCCGCTTGCCGGGCTCACCTCGGTGGAACTGCTCGCCCACGAGTTCAGCCACTACTGGCTTTCGGCCATGGACTTCAAGAAAGAGGGCGACACCGATCCCCATACCGGCCTGCGCGGCTGGGAGGACGGCGCCAACCAGCACTGGAACCACTACTTTTCTTCGGGCCCGTCGGTCATGTACGGCAGTCATATCGTCGATAACGGCGACGGCTCCTTCTCCTTCTACCCGGCCGAGCCGCGCAAATACGGGCCGCTCGACCAGTATGTCATGGGGCTCCGTGCCCCCGAGGAGGTCGATCCGCTGTTCTTCCTGTGCAGTTCCCCGAATATCGCCGACTGCAAAGAGGGAAGTCCCTCGCTCCCGACCCCGCACACCGGCTCCATCGACACCGTCAGTAATATGTACAAGCACGAGGTGGCGATGGACGATATCCTTCGGGCGATGGGACCGCGCGTTCCGGCGGCGGCCGAGGCTCAGCACGATTTCAACGTCGCTTTCATCATCATCAACCTGCCCGGCGTCGAGCCGTTCCCGAACCAGTTGACGCGGCTCGAGACGCTCCGCGTCCGTTTTCAGGAATGGTTCAGTTGGGCCACCGACGGTCGCGGCGCCATCTGCACCGAACTCGATGGCGACTGCGGCAATGTCGAACCGACCGACGACGATCCGCAGCCCGATGACAGCGTCACCGACGATATCGTGACCGACGACACGGTGCCCGATGACACGCTCGTCGATAATGATCAGTCGGATCCGACCGATCAGACCGATCCGTCCGATCTTTCAGATGATGACATGGTCCCGACCGACAACGGTGAGACCCCTGATACCGCCGTGACCGACAATGGTAACGGCACCGACGAGGTGCTGGTCGAAGAGGGCGCCGCCTGCGGGTGCACCCTCGTTTTCTGATCATTTCTTTCGGGGGAGGGAGATAGATGAGATCGATACTTTTTTCCGTCATCGTATGTTGCGCCATCCTCCTTTCGGCGCAGACGAAAAAACAGACGCTCGCGGTGCTCGAAATAGAGGACCGCAGCGGCCAAATACCGAAAGAGTTGTTGGCCATGGCATCGGAATATCTGCGCGGGAAGATCATCGCGACCGATCTTTTCCTCGCGGTACCGAAGGATGCGGTGATGCGCGCCCTGATCAAGGAGCAGAAAAAAGAGAGTTGGCGCGACTGCTATGATCCTATGTGCCGACTCGATCTGGGGCATGCGGTGGCGGCCGATACCGTGATTGCGGCGGCGGTGATACGGCTCGGTGATTCCTACACTCTTTCTGCCGAATTGGTCGATATCACCAAGGAGGTGACCATCCGGGGCGCTTCGGTCGCCTTCGACGGCAGCGAGGAGTCCTTCAAGGCGGTGCTGGACAAGGTGGCGGCGCGGTTGACCGGCAAAAAACCGGAAAAGAGGCCGGCGACCCCCGCCGAAAAGGTCGATCCCAGCGAGAAACTGAAAGGGACGGTCGAACTCAAGGAGAAGCCGAAGGTCGAAAAGCCGCTCGCTCCGATCGAGAAGAAACGGTCGCCCACCGCCGCCTTCGAGGTGCGCGGCGAAGTGGCGATAGACCGCGAGAACAAACTCACGTGGCAACGCTCCCACGGCGGGCCGCTCGATCTGGTCAAGTCGACCGCCTACTGCGAGGAACTGACGCTCGGCGGGTTCACCGACTGGCGCGTCCCGACGATATCGGAACTCAGAACGCTCGTGGTCGGTTGTCCCAACACCGCCCCCGATGGCGCCTGTCCGGTGGATGATGCCTGTGTCGGGGCCGACTGCGCCGAACAGGTCAAGGCGAAGGACTGTTCCTGCAAGGCGCACAAAGGGCCGGGGGAGAAGGGAACTTACTGGAAAAAGGGTGTGTGGAAGTATAACGGCGGCAGATACGACCTCTTCTGGAGTCGGTCGCTCATATCGGGGCCGTATGACGAGGCGTGGGGCATCCTGTTCAGCGACGGCGTGGTCACCACCGTCGATGTCTCCGGCCGGTATTATGTCCGCTGCGTCCGCTGACACTCTTCTTGCTATTTCCATTAAATAAGGGTAAAGTCCACCGTCATTTTTGGTAACTGCGGAGGAAAAAAAGATGCAGGCTTCTGAAAAGATCGCCATTTTAAGACAACACATGCAGGCGGAAGGGCTCGACGCCATTATTGTTCCGAGCACCGACCCGCACCAGTCAGAATATGTCGCCGCCCACTGGCAGGCCCGCGCGTGGCTCTCCGGCTTTTCCGGCTCGGCCGGAACGCTGGTGGTCACCAAGGAGAAGGCCGGTCTCTGGACCGATTCGCGCTATTTCCTGCAGGCGGAACAGCAACTTGCCGGTTCGGGGATAACGCTCTTCAAGATGGGGCTTCCCGAAACGCCCGCCCACACCGCGTGGCTCGCCGCTGAACTGGCCGAGGCTGCTGTTGTCGGGCTCGATGCCGCCGTCATGTCGATAAACGCGGTGCGCGGCCTTGAAAAAGCGCTCGCCGCCAAGAAGATAACGCTCAAGTACACCGGCGACCTCGTCGGCAAGTTCTGGACCGACCGTCCCGTCATGCCCGACGGCATGGTGCAACTCCACGACGAAGCCTTCGCGGGCGAGGGGAGAGCGGCGAAGCTGGGCCGTCTGCGCGCCAAGATCGCCGAGAAAGGGGCCGACTGGCACATCGTCTCGACGCTCGACGACATCGCGTGGCTCTACAATATCCGCGGCACCGATGTGAAGTGCAACCCGGTCGTCATCGCCTACGCCGCCGTCTCGAAGGACGAAGCGTACCTCTTCGTCGACGCGACGAAGCTCGACCGCAAAGCGAAAAAGGCGCTCATCGCCGACGGTGTCACGATAAAGGGCTACGATGCCTTCGAAAAGTTCGTCAAGAAGATCCGTAAGAGCAGTGTTCTGATAGATGCCGACCGCAACGGCCGCCATGTCCTTGAAGCGCTCGGCAAAAAGCCGCGCGTCATCGAGGGGATGACCCTGCCGGTGCCTTTGAAGGCGGTCAAGAACGAGGTGGAGATCGCCGGTATGAAGGCGGCCCATGTCCGTGACGGCGTCGCGATGGTGAAGTTCTTCGCGTGGCTCGATCACGCCCTCTCGGCGATGATGGTGACCGAGATATCGGCCGCCGTGAAGCTGGAAGAGTTCCGCCGTCTGGGCGAACACTACGCCGGGCCGTCGTTCGACCCGATCGTGGGCTACGCGGCGCACGGCGCCATCATCCACTACAGCGCCACCCCCGAAAGCGATGTCGAGATCAAGCGCGAAGGGATACTGCTGGTCGATTCGGGCGGTCAGTACCTCGACGGGACGACCGATATCACCCGCACCATCGCGGTGGGAACGCCGACCGACGCGATGAAGAGGCATTTCACGCTGGTCCTCAAAGGTCATATCGGTGTGGCGATGGCGCAGTTCCCGGCCGGTATCCCGGGGATGTTCCTCGACCCGTTCGCCCGCGCCGCCCTCTGGCAGGAACGGCTCAACTACGGCCACGGCACCGGCCACGGCGTCGGCAGTTACCTGTCGGTCCACGAAGGGCCGCAGGGGATCAGCCCGCGCGTCAACGAAACGAAACTGGAACCGGGGATGATACTTTCCAACGAACCGGGCTACTACCGCGAGAACGAATACGGCATCCGCACCGAGAATCTCGTGCTGGTCGTTCCCAACGGCGAGAACGAAGGGGCGAAATGGCTCAAGTTCGACACGATAACGCTGTGCCCGATAGATCTCGATCTGGTCGACGCACTGCTTCTGAGCCCCGCCGAGAAAGAATGGCTGAACAGCTACCATCGGACGGTGCGGGCGGCGCTTAGCCCGCTCCTGACCGAGGAAGAGAACCTCTGGCTTGCCCACGAGACGCGCGAGATCTGAAACCCCAACTGAACCGGAGTTTGCCTGATGTGCGGAGTGGTATCCATCACCTACGGGAAAGAGACCGAATTCATGGGCCGCGAGGCGGCCGATCTCCTCAAGAAACTTGAATACCGCGGCTACGACTCGACCGGCGGCGCCTTCATCGCCGATGACGGCGCGATAACGCTGCGCAAGAAGGTCGGCGCGCCGTCGCGCGTCATCGAGAAGCTCGAGATAGACAAACTGCCGGGGCGACGCTTCATCGGGCAGGTCCGCTGGGCCACCTACGGATCGGTCACCGACCAGAACGCCCAGCCGCATGAGGTCGAATGCCGCATCCATATCGTCGGCGCCCACAACGGCAACATATCGAACACCGATACGCTCAAGGAATTCCTCATCCACCACGGTCACAAGGTGGTGTCGGACAACGACGGCGAGATGCTGGTGCACCTCGTCGAACATTACTACGCCGCCCGCGTCCTTAACAAGAAACTCACCGAGGAGCAGAAAATCGCGGCGATGAAAGGGGCGATCCGCGAGGCACAGTCCATCGTGCAGGGCTCCTATGCCGCCTGCGTCACGGCGCCCGACATCACCGGCGTGTTCGCGATGAAGAGCGGTTCGTCGCTCTACGCCGGGAAGGGGAGCGACAGCATCGGGCAGTTCATCGTCGTTTCGTCGGACCTCACCTCGGTCCTGTCGAAGACCCGTTTCCTCATCCCGCTGTCGGAAGGCGACGGGCTCTACTTCACCCACAACGACTACACCGTCTTCTCGCTGTCGCAGGAGAAAGAGGGCAAGCCCGATCCGGTCCGCAGCCGGCTCAACATCGCCGACATATCGCTCCAGCCGCGCTACAGTTTTTTCATGGAGCAGGAGATATTCTCGTCGCCGCGCAATATGGATGCCCTGTTCCGCTACTACTTCCGCCGGCCGGAAGAGAAGCGGTTCCACGAGGTGTTCGAAGCGCACGCCGATCAGTGCCGCGACCTTCTGTACGACTTTCTGAAACTGGGCGATCTCTACGACCGCAAGGCGCTCGTGGCCGAATTCCGCGCCCTGACCGACGCGGCGAAGTTCGCGCAGATCTATGACGGGCTCAAGGATTTCATCGATCCCGAACGGGCCGCCTATGATTTCGGCTCGGAGGATGCGGCGCTCCTTGAGGAACTGACGGCGGCCGATCCGCGGTCGTTCCCGAAACTCGTCCTGATCGACATGATGCTCATCTGGAAGAAGAAGCGGACCGTCCTCAAGAGCCGCGACCGGCTCATCGATCTGCTGAAAGAGAAACGGACCTCCGGCGGCCGCGTCTTTATCGTCGCCTCGGGGACCAGTTACCACGCGGCGCTCACCGCCGGCTATTTCTTCAATAACCTGTCGGGGCTCTCGGTTTTCCCCGCCAACCCCGGGATGTTCCGGTCGCTCTACATGAACGCACTGGCGCCGCACGACATCATCATCGGGGTGAGCCAGTCGGGCGAGACCAAGGACCTCGTCGACATCTTCAACGACGTCAAGGCGAAGTACAACGATTCGGTGCTGATGCTGTCGGTGGTCAACAACGAGAACTCGACCCTGCCGCAGGAGAAGTCGGCCTTCTATCTGCCGGTCCTGTGCGGCCCCGAGATAGCGGTCGCGGCGACCAAATCGTTCGTCAGCCAGATGGCGCTGTTCTATATCGTCGCCGCCTTCATGGCCAAGAGCGAGGAGGAGGTTCACGGCGATCTCGACAAGATCCGCTACTACCTCGATTTCACGCTCAGAAATCTCGATGTCGCGATAACCGGCGTGGCGAACCGCTGGTTCCTGAAGCCCTCGATGCACATCCTCGGGACCTCGCTTATCGGCATCGCCCGGGAAGGGGCATTGAAGGTGCGCGAAGTGGTGCTCAACCACACCGAAGGCTACGACGCCGCCGAATTCAAGCACGGCCCCAATACGATCCTGGGCGACAATACCATCTTCTCGCTGACCGACATGGAGCGGCTCCACACCGCGATGATGGAATCGTTCGAAAAACTCATGAACGGCGGGCTGGTCCACGGCGACCGTTGCCCGACCGCCGACTACCTGACGGCACTGCGCAACCTCAAGTTCCGCGTCAGCGACATGCCGCCGGTCGATCGTTCGGCCGCCTCGCCCGAGGTGCGCGACCAGTTGCGGCGCCATTTCGAGAATTACCGCGAAAAGACGGCGCTGCCCAATTTCTTCTCCAACTATCCGCTCGTCTTCGTCTGCCCGCCCGACCAGCGTGATATCCGCATCACCATCACCCAGATACACACCCACAAGATACGGGGCGCCGACATCGTTCTTATCGCCGAAGAGGACGAAACGCTACGCAAGGCGGTCTTCGGCCGTCCCGCCGGTATCGAACACTATTACGCCGAGTACATCACCGTTCCGGCGACCGGCGACCGCAATATCTTCGCCTTCGAGGCGTCGGTGGTGCTCCAGATGCTCGCCTTCAAGATGTCGGTCGAGAAGATGAAATACCTGAACCGCAGCCGGGTGGAGAACCACGGGGTCCACCCCGATGTGCCCAAGAATGTGTCGAAGTCGATAACGGTCGATTAAAGGGGAGAGGGGAATGGTTCGCGCAACGCGTTTCTTCCGCATCAAGGAGATAGGGATCGTGCTGGCCAAGTACGACCTCATCCCGTGGGTGCCCACCACCGCCCAGCGGGTGCTCGGCTATGCCGGCACCGGCGAGTCGAATGAACAGAACCGCAAGATGCCGATCGGTCAGAAACTGCGGCGCACCTTCGAGGAACTCGGCACCACCTACATTAAACTGGGGCAGATACTGTCGCTTCGCAAGGATATCCTCCCCGACGAGATAACCGACGAACTCAAGAAACTGCAGGACCGCGTCAGTCCCATCGGTTTCGACGAGATGAAACCCATCATCGAACGGAATCTCTGCGCACCCATAGCCGATATATTCTCGGAATTCGACGAAACGCCGCTGGCGGCCGCGTCGATATCGCAGGTCTACCGCGCCGTACTCAGGAAGAGCGGCGCCGAGGTGGTGGTCAAGGTCCGCAAGCCGGGCATCGTCGAGACGATCCAGAGCGACCTCGACATGCTCAAGTGGCTGGCCGAGATGATGCAGAATCACAGCCAGCTGGGCGAAAGTTTCGATTTCGTCGGCATCGTCGACGAGTTCTTCTCGTCGATGGAGATGGAACTCGACTTCCTCATCGAGATGCGCAATACCCGCCGGTTCGCCAAGAATTTCGCGGCCCCCGAGTGGGACTGGCTCATGTTCCCCAAGATATACGACGAATATTCCACCAAGCGGATGCTGGTCATGGAGTACATCCATGGCCGCAAGATAGACGAGATCCACGATCCCGCCTTCACCATCGACCGCCATCTGGTGGCCAAGAACGGCGCGAAGTCGTTCATGAAGCAGGTGTTCGAGGACGGTTTCTTCCACGCCGATCTGCACGCCGGGAACTTCTTCTTCCTCGACGGGAGCCGTCTGGCGGTGTTCGATTGCGGCATGGCGGGGACCATCGACCGCTACACGCGGGAGATGTTCGCCGAGATGCTCATCGCCTTCGCCAAGAAGGATTACGTGTCGCTCGCTTCGCTCTATGCCGAGATCAGCGATTCGCCGGTGCCGGTCAACAAGAAACAACTCGCCCGCGACATCCGGCGCATCACCGAGAGTCTCCCGGAGACGCTCGTCGAGGTCGACATGTCGGAACTTTTCTCGAAGGTGATGGGGGTCCTCTACCGGCATAAACTCCGCATCCCGAAGAATTTCACCCTCCTCATCCGTGGCGCCTCGATGCTCGAAGGGCTCGGGCGCGATCTGGTGCCCGACTTCAATTTCATTCAGGAATCGCAGGAACTCGCGGCGGTGGTCATCAACGCCAAATATTCGCCGGAACGGGTCCGCGAGAACCTCTATTACCTCGGCATGCGTCTCCTCGACATGGGGAAGACCCTGCCGCTCAACCTCTCGGAGATCATCGAAAAACTCGAGAACGGCAATCTCAAACTCAACTGGGAGTTCTTCATCAGCGGCCGCGACCGCCTCTTCATATCGAAGATGGTCACCCGCATCGTCACCTCGTTCATCCTGACGGGACTCCTCATCTCGTTCGGCACCTTCAACGGCACGCCGTACCTCTATATCATCTATCTGCCGCTCGCGCTGTTCTCGATCATCGCCTTTCTCCTGACCTTCCGGAAAAGCCGCCGCAAATGAAAAACTCCTTCCTGATACGCGTCCATCTGGAACAGATCGAACGCAATACCCTGTCGCCCTACGCCGCCTTCTCCGACGCGAGCAAAGGCCGCGAACGGCCCGACAAGCCCTGCCCGATACGGCCGATATTCCAGCACGACCGCGACCGCATCGTCCACTCGAAAGCCTTCCGTCGGCTCAAGGACAAGACGCAGGTGTTCCTCTCTCCCGAAGGGGGCCATTACCGCAACCGGTTGACCCACACCCTCGAAGTGTCCCAGATAGCGCGGACCATCGCCCGGTCGCTCGGTCTCAACGAACAGCTCGCCGAGGCGATCGCGATGGGGCACGACCTCGGCCACACCCCGTTCGGCCACTCCGGAGAGCGTGCGCTGGCGCGGCTTCTTCCGGGCGGGTTCCGCCATGAGGACCAAAGCCTGCGGGTGGTTGAACTGCTGGCGCGTCAGGGACGCGGGCTCAATCTTTCGTTCGAGGTGCGCGACGGCATCGTGAAGCATTCGAAGGGGAAGGGGAAACTGCTCAAGAAGGAGGGTCTTCCGGCGACGCTGGAGGGGCAGGCGGTGCGCCTCTCCGACATCATCGCCTATGTCAATCACGATATCGACGACGCCATCAGCGGCGGCTTCATAAAAGAGCGAGACATCCCCTGTGTCGGCTGTCTGGGGAAAAAGACATCGGAACGGATAAACCGGCTGGTCATCGACGTCATTCAGACGAGCATGGATGCCCTTACGGCGGGCGATGTCCGCATCCTCCTGTCGGATCGGATGGCGGCGGCGGTCGAGGAGACGCGCGATTTCCTCTACAAACGGGTCTACGACGCACCGGAGATACGACGCGAGTTCGAGAAGGCCGAGTCGATCGTCAAGGCGCTTTTTGAGTATTTCCGCGCCGATTACAGCCGGCTTTCCCGTTATTACGGCCCGCTGGTCGCAACCGAACCGGAGCGCAATATCGCCGATTTCATCGCATCGCTCACCGATTCCTACGCGATAGCGCTCTACCGGACGCTCTTCATTCCCGAACGCCTGCCGTATCCCGAGTTCCGGCATGATGACGAGAACTAGACCTCTTTTCAAATTGCTCCTCGCCCTTTCGGTTCTGGGCAATCTCCTGCTCGGCGGCTATCTGCTGTTCTTCAACGAGACGGTCGAGCCGGAAGAGCAGGCAGAATGCCGGCTCTATCCGGAAGGGGAGTGCGCCGCCGATTTCCCGGCCTCGCTCACCGATCGATCGCCCCTGTTCCACGCCTATTCTCTGCGGGGCGAACCGACCGTTTTCATCGATTTCTCGCTCAAAGGAACGATACCCGAATCGATAGAGGCCAAATACGGCCGCGAGACGCCTACGGAGATAGTCCGCAATATCCAGTTGCTCGTCTATTTCTTCCTCGACTATCAGGTGCGGCTCGGCACCAACGACCGAGTAGCGTTCTTCTACCGCCCCGCCGACAACAAGATCACCTACCTGCGGCTCCGGAGCCGCGCCTACAACGCCGTGTTCGAGGCTTTTCTGTATGAGAAGGACGGCGCCGAGACCTATGTCACCATTGACGGTTCGGTCCTGCCGCCCTGCCTCAAGAACGGCCCCTTCGCCGATTGTCCCGAGGTGCGGCTGGAAAAGAAACAGGAAGTGCTCGTGCCGGTATTCCTTCTGCCGCTTAACGGCGAGGTCCGCTTCCCGTTCGACGCGTGGGTCCTCAAGATAACCGATTTCTCGAAGACCGGCGGTTCGGTGCAGGTGACCTTCCCCGATCAGGGGCTGGTCGGCTTCTTTGAATATCTCGGCACCGTCAGCCCCCAGATAAAAACGGGCAAGCGTTACCGGAAAGGGACGGTCGTCGGTACCGGCGGCTTCGCCAAGCGCGGCGAGTCCGACGGCGTCCGTTATTTCCTTGAACGGCGCGACGGCACGCCGGTGTCGCCCTTCTTCTTCCATCATACCTATCTGCGCCTCATACCGGCCGAAGAAAAGACCAATCTCACCATCACGCAGAACTTCTACCGCAACTGGCACAAACAGGGACAGGAATTCGAGAAACAGTATTATTGAGGTGATCGCATGACCCCGCAACGGATACTCGTCACCTGTGAACTGCCGGGCGGCCGGCTCGCGGCGCTCCGGAAGGATCCGCGCTTCGTGGTCACGGTGCTCGACGACGCCGGCCGGCGCGATATCGCCGGCGCGGTGAGCGGCCTTGACCCGCACGGGATCGTGGCGCTCCTTTCAGATACGCTCGACGCCAAGACGCTCGGTGCGGCGCCCGCG
>CALMRE010000054.1 GCA_937871295.1 uncultured bacterium
GAGGTGATCATGATGCCCGGTTCGGTGTAGGCCGCGGTGAGCGGCAGGGCGAGTTTCTGATCCTTGGGTTCGATGACGACCTTGATCGGCAGGCGGTACTTCGTCGCGAACTCGAAATCGCGCTGATCGTGCGCCGGGACCGCCATGACCACGCCCGTGCCGTAGCCCGCCAGCACGAAGTTGGCGAGGTAGAGCGGCACTTTCGCGCCGGTCACCGGATGGAGGAGATGTCTGCCGGTGAAGAAGCCTTTCTTCTCGTAGTTGTCGTCGCGGACATTGGCGGCGTGGAACGCCTTGACCTCTTCGATGAAGGCGGCCATCTCCTTTTTGTCCTCCGCGCCCGCCAGTATCTCTTCCGCCAGCGGATGTTCGACCGCCATCGAGACGAAGGTGACCCCCATGAGGGTGTCGGGGCGGGTGGTGAAGACGGTCAGTTTCCCGCCTTCCTCGGTCGCGAAGTCGATGTAGGCCCCCTCGCTCTTGCCGATCCAGTTACGCTGCATCTCCTTGACATGGTCGGGCCAGCCGGGGAGGTTGTCCAGATCGTTCAGCAGTTCGTCGGCGTAGGCCGTTATCTTGAAGAACCACTGGTCTATCTTCTTTTTGGTCACGGTCGAATCGCAGCGCCAGCACTGCCCCTCTTCGACCTGTTCATTGGCCAGCACCGTGGCACACTTGTCGCACCAGTTGACCTCCGACTCCTTCTTGTAGACCAGCCCCTTCTCCCACAGCTCGATGAAGAAGAGCTGTTCCCAGCGGTAGTATTCGGGGCGGCAGGTCGCGATCTCACGCTCCCAGTCGTAGGAGAAGCCGAGCTTCTTGAGCTGACTTTTCATATTGTCGATGTTCTTGTAGGTCCAGATCGCCGGCGCGGTCTTATGCTCTATCGCCGCGTTCTCGGCCGGCAGTCCGAAGGCGTCCCAGCCGATGGGATGGAGCACATTGTAGCCGCGCCGCGTGAAGTAGCGCGCCACCACATCGCCGATGGAGTAGTTGCGGACATGGCCCATGTGGATGCGGCCCGAGGGGTAGGGGAACATCTCGAGCATATAGTATTTCGGCTTATCGCTCTTTGTGCCGAGGTAGGAAAAGACGCGGTCGTCCACCCACCGTTTCTGCCATTTCGGTTCGATCTCTGCGGGACGGTACTCCATGGGGTTTGCCTCCTTGTGGATCTAGCGGAAGCGCTCAATGATGAGTTTTTCGATGCGCTTCTTGAGTACGATCTTTGATTTGTCGTAGATATCCTGCACCTTCTCCTGTTCCCGTTTGCCGAACGGGAGGGTGCGGTCGAGATGCTTCGTGAGGAAATTGAGCGCCCGCACCTCGTTGCCCTTCGATATGTCGAATTCGGCGATGAGCAGGACCAGATAGTTGTGGTAGATCAGTTCCCCGGGCGAAAGGAACTTCTCGCGCTCCAGCAGGTACTTGACCCCGGCCGTCGAGCGCGCCGTATCGCCCTGATAGTAGGCCATCTCGGCGGCGAAGATGAGCCCCGGCAGGTAGGTCCGGTCGCATTCGAGCAGGCCGTCTATCATCGCGAAGGTCTTCTGCGTGTTGCCGGCGCGGCGGAACGCCTCGGCCTTGAGATAGAGCAGCGGCGGGAAGCATTTCTGCTGAAGCGCCGTTTCCATCTTCTCCAGTTTTTCGCCCACCGCGGCGGCGGTGTCGGCCGTCAGCCGGTCGTGTTCCGCGCGCAGTTCCTTCCAGAAAAGGGTGGTGGAGAAGGTCTCCTTCCCGGCCACCGCGTCGGCCCGGTCGAACAGGAGGTGGTGGTTGTAGAGGTTGTAGAGCCGTTCGCGCATCTCGCGCCGGTCGCGGTTCTCGCCCAGCAGGGTCGCCGCCTGCATCACCAGCCCCGCCTGCAGGTAGCGTTCGATGACCGCGAGCCGTTTTTCGGGGGCGGTCAGGGCATAGATGCGGTCGAGCACCGGCCCGGTGGCCGCCTGATCGCCCGTTTTGAGCAGGACCGTCAGATAGGAATCGAGCACCGGCGCCGACTGCGGGTGCTTGTCGGCCAGCGCCTTGAGTTCCTGCGCGCTTTCGGCGTCGTGCCGCAGGAGATAGCGCATCTCGGCCAGTTTCGCGGCGCGGACCGGATCGCCCGCCACGTCGGTGGTCTTCTCGTAGATATCGTACGCCTCTTCCAGATAGTTCTCCCGCTCGCAGCATTCGGCCCCCTCCACCAGCGCGGCGCGGTCGAGCGTGCCGGGGAATATCTGCTGCAGTTCCTTGAACGAGAAATAGCAGTTGCCCCAGTCACGGTCGAGATAGGAGGCGCGCATTACCATCCGCAGATCGGCGGCGTCGCGGGCGGGGCCTTTTTTCTCGCGGACATAGAGCGCCATCCGCTTCGCCTCTTCGGCGCGGCCCGTATCCATGAAGCGGTTCAGTATATCGGCGCAGAAATGGCGGCCGGGACAGCCGAGGTAGAACCCCTCGCGCTCCAGCGCCGGATCGTGCGCCGCCGCGCCGAGCGTCACATAGGCCTCGGCCAGCAGCCACCGCTCCTCGCTGTCGACCCGCCAGCGCGACAGAGTGTCGGTGAAGGTCCGCAACTGCTCTTTCGAAAAGGCGGTCGCCGACCCGGCGGCCTCCTGTTGCGCCGCCTTCCGGGCAAGGGCGGCGATGCGCAGTTTCTGGGGCAGTTCGAACATCGGGAACGCCGCCAGCAGGGTGTCGGCCAGCGCGACCGATTCGTCGTAGCGGCCGCCGCGGTAGAGCAGCAGCGCGTCGTACCACGCCGCCCGCAGCTCCGCGCCGGTCGGCTGTCCGCGCTGTTCGGGGACGCGCTCCGCCAGACTCTTTTGGTTGCCCGGCCAGCCCCGGTCGAGCAGATGGCCCTGCGCCAGCGGGGAGGAGGGGTCGCCGCTGTCGATATAGTTCATCAGCCGGATCATCGACTCATCCTTCTCCACCGTCAGGGTGAAGTAGAACCGCGCCTGCGTCGCCACCTCCTTGCGTTCGAAGAGGTTGTAGTCCAAGAGGGCGAAGGCCGACAGGAAGAACAGCGCCTTGCGCGGGGCGTCCTCGTTGGGGAACTGCTGTTCCACCGTCCGCAGTTCGCCGGCGCGCCGTTCGAAATCGGCGTAGGTGTAGGAGAAAAAGGCCGCCTGCGGATCGGGCAGGAATTTCTCCAGCCCGCTTTTCGTCTCCCCGGCCAGTATCGCCACCGCCAGCGCGACCGCCACAACTAGGGCGGCGATGATGGCGAGATTGCGCCGGCCGAGGCGCTGATAGTGCTCCGGTTCCTGCGACTGAAAATCGGGCAGGCGTATCTGGCGCAGTTCCCGCCGGACCGGCGCGCCGTCGGGGGTCTCCTCGTCGGACCCGGCCTCCTCCAGTTTCTTCTTCGCGCGGAAGTGGTTCGGATTGACCGCGAGCACCGCCTGAAAACGGGCCACCGCCTCCGGTTTGCGGCCGAGCGTGAGCAGCGCCGCCCCGACATAGAAATCGATCTCCGGGGTCGAGTCGCCCTGCCACGAACCGACCGTGTCGATGATCAGGCGGCACTCGTTCTCCTTGTAGGCCTGTTCGAGATATTCGGTCAGCGACGCCAGTTCGGGCTGTTTCTCATACTGCTGGCGCAGCGCGTCGAGCCGTTTGGTCATTCGCTCTCCCCGGCGTATATCCCGCGCCGCTCGGGCGGCATGGTCGCCGCCACCCGGCGGCCGAAGTGATCCATGATATCGGGCTTCGCCTGATCGGCGGTCCCGTAGCGGGCGTGCATATCGCCCAGCAGTATCGGTTCGCCCACCGTCACATCGACCCGGGCGTAATGGAGCGTGCTGTCGTTGATGGGAAGGAGCACATTGCCGCCGATGATCGACGCCGGGACGACCACCGCGTTCCCCGCCGCCTCGATGAGTTTGATCACGCCGGGAAGGAACCGGTTCAGGCTCCCGGTGCGGCTGCGGCCCCCTTCGGGGAATATCAGGAGCACCTTCACCCGCTCATGGATATCGACCATCACCTTCTTGGCGGCGCGCGCTATCTCGCGGATGGAGAGCGATGCCTCCTGCGTGGCGACCGTCAGCGACTGCGCGATGAGCAGGGAGTTGAACTGCAGGGACGAGAAGGCCTTGAACCGCTGATTGTAGACCTTCGGCCCCACCACCACCGAGAAATCGTCGCCGAACCCCTTGGCGATGAGCGTCGGCTGAAGCAGGGTCGCCAGCAGATTGGCGTCGGCGTAACTCAGATGATTGGTGAGGAGTATCAGCCGGTCGGCCTTTCCCTCGCGGACCATGTCGAGTCCCTTTTCAAGATTCCCGAGCCCTCCCAGCACCGGCTCGGTGATGACATAGAGGACATTCTTCAGGATGCGCCGCGCGAACGGGGCGTAGGGATGGAAACCCCATTCCTTGCCGACGGTGCGGTACTTTTCGAGGAAATCCTCCAGTTCGTCCACGGAGGTCTCGTAGGCGGTCTGTTCGATGACCGGCCATATCTTGCTCGGGACGGTGCTTTCCCAGTCGGGGAAGAGGTTTCTCAATTCGGAGATGACGATGTCGATAGTAGCCATGTGCGCTCCTCGGATACGCGAATAAGTGCACGGCAGTTATAGTAAAATAGACCCGCGAAATCAAGTAATAGAGGAACAATCCGCGCGCGAGGCGAAAATTAAGGTTGACAAACCGGGCATGACTTATATACTGGGCCTGCTTTCGAGCTTCCGGTAGTGCGGGGTAGAGCAGATGGTAGCTCGTCGGGCTCATAACCCGAAGGTCTCTGGTTCAAGTCCAGACCCCGCGACCATTATTCTCAACGGGTTAGTCCTTTCGGGGGCTAACCCGTTTGTTGTTTTGTCACACTCCTGTCACACCTAGAAGTAAATTAATCACCTCGCAGAATCCCTAGGCGGGAATTGGAAAAAGACGATAGGTGAGGGGGAACAGTCAAAACTTACTTTGTCTGAAAGATTGCAAAAAAGACCGTGCTATTCGTCATGCCCTGCACATACACCTTGCCGGTGTTATCAATAGAGACTGTCTTTGCCGGTACACCGGCGAACTGTTTTGTCCACATCTTTGTTCCAGAGGGACTCCACTTTGTAATAAAGGCCGCTCCGTTGCCGACAGCACCATCAATCGTGTCATCAGCACGCCCCACAACAAAAATGCCCCCATTCACGGGATCAATCGCCACGCCGTTCCCCTCATTAATATCCGAACTGCCCCACACCCTTGTCCACAATTTATTTCCGCTTGAATCCCACTTGGTGAGGAAAATAGAATAGCCTCCTGCCCCGACTGCATATCCATCAAAAGCACCGCCAGCGGTCCCTGTCACATATATGTTCCCCGTGCTATCCACTGCAACGCCGTTCGCAGTATGCGTTCCTGTGTTATTGCCCCACTGCCTGTTCCAAACCTCATATCCATCCGCATCTCTTTTACAAAGTAGCGTGGCTCCGGAAGCGGTGGTGAACCCCGTATAGTACCCGTAGGTATATCCTGCCAAAAGAATGTTTCCGTCACCATCAACAGTCATCGCATTTGCCCTGTCTCCACTACCCGTCATTTGTGCGTTCCACTTTCTTTCCCATTTCATGTTTCCTAGGGAGTCCGTTTTTCTCAATAATAGTTGGCTTGTCGTTTCGCCGGACAAAAGCATATCACCGCTGTTCTCCACAAGGATTCTTCTTGCCATCCCATGCGGTCCCCATTGCTTTGTCCACTCCCTGTTCCCGAACATATCCAATTTGGCAATGAATGGGTCCTGTCCCGGAATGCCTGAATTCACATTGCCGTCAAGGTCGCCACCGGTCGAGCCGACAATAAAAACATTGCCATCGGCATCAACATCAACTCCCCATGCCCAATCTTCAGAGGCGGTTCCCCATGATTTTGTCCAATCTGTCTCTAGCTCTAGGTCGAGTTTTACGGCAATAATATCATAACTGACATCGGCATACCCGCCGACAAAATAAGAACTGCCGTTGCTCCAACGCGCATCCGTTGTTGCGGTCGGTGACTGAATCCCTGCCGTTTTGTAGTAATAGCAATTATCAGTCACCCATCCCGTACAGGAGCTATTGCAAGTGGCAACGCCACTAGGGAGTTCGGGAAGAACAGAGGCGCAACTTATACCGCCTTGGTCAAGCTCACAGGTCTCGCCCTCTTCTAAAGTGAAGTTCCCACACACAAAATCATAGTCAGTAACAACATCATCGGACAAGGGGTCATCACCATCCGGCGTTATTGCATCATCATTAGCTTCGGTTTCAGTTATTACCGCATCGTCCTCTGGTTCCTGCTCCACCACATCCTCGTCCGGCAGGGTTTCAACATCTTCTTTATCAGTCATCACATCGGCGGAGTCAGTTACATCGGCAGAATCAAACACATCATTCTCTGCCGGTTCATCAGAGTCCTGCTGTTCCTCGTCCAGAAGATCGTCGGTCACTTCGTCGGTATCAACTGAAGCATCGGCATCAAGCGCCCGCAACTCCTCGACCAATGCCCCGATATCCACCCGCGCCGGATGATTGCATCCCGCAAGCGCAAAAAGTGAAAGGACCGACACCACAAACAAAAATAAAGCGTCTCTCACAATGCCCCCGTTGGGTAAAGACGCTCAATTCTATCATGCGGCCCGAATAAAGCAAGGCATCCGTGCCACAGTCCATTTTTGCGCGGCGTATCAACTGACACATACTAGAGGCTAGACGGAGCCTTTGCCCCCATCGGTCTCCGTGCCGAAGTCAACCTCTCCCTGCACCTCCGGTTCCTTCCCGCCGCCGCCCTTGCCGTCCCCCCTCATCTCGGCGGCAATATCGCGGACGCTGGCCCCGCCCACACCAAGCATCAAGGCCATCCGGTCAAGCGATTCTTTCGCGGTGCGGGTGTCGCCCTTCTTTAGTGCCGTTCGGTAAAGGTGCTCATACATCAAGTAAATGCCCGCGACCACCTCTTCGCTAGACCGCGCCTTTAGCTCTGTGACCGCCGTTCTTGCGCGGGATATATAACCCTCGGCCTGCCGCTTTCCAACGCCGTACCGCTTGAAACACTCGCGCACAACATCATTTGTGGGTGTGCCTGCCTGTATCATGCCGCGCACCTCAACAATGCGTCTCTCCATCTCTTGTTCGCTCACCTTTGGCATCTTATCCCTCTTGTGTGGTTTGTAACATCTGTAACACCCGTAACGCTTGTTACACCCGTAACACCCGCATCGGTTTTTCGGTCCCGAAAAAGGGGACACCACCACAATATGTTGTGGTGTGCCTTTTCTTGGAAATATAACTGCTTGAAATCATTCATTTCGCTACTTCCGATAAGGTTCATTATGTAAACTTGCACCGCTCTGGGTGTTACATCTGTTACACTTGTTACAGTTGTTATATCCGTTACATAAGTTACATCTGATTGTAACATTACAGAGGTTACGCCCTTTACACTTGTTACACCCTCTGGTCTGGTCCGATTCACGGGCCATCCGGTGGAAGTAGGGGACGCTTGCTTTCGCTCAAGGGGTTCATGGATAGCGGGTGAGCGTGTGGTATTGCTTGCGTCCCCCTGTTGGTGTTGTTTGCTTCTAGCCGGTTTCATCTTCTTCTTCGTTGAGGTCCATTGCCGCCTGTGATTCTATCTGTGCGGGGTCAAAGTCTGGGGCCGGTAGTTCGTCTCGGTGCTCCTTCAATACTCTGCCCACCTCCATTGGATATGTGCCCAAGCGTTCGGCAATCTTTCGGTCTGAAATGTTCGGGCATCTCTTCTTCAAGTCAACGATCATCCGCTCCACATCTTTTTTCTTCCTCTCGCGCAGGTGCTCATTCTCGTCACCAAATCCCTTTTTGGTGAATCCGGTGAAGCCTCCGAGCTTTTCAATTTGGCAGAGAACAACATTCCCCACGCCGTATCTTTGGGCGCATTGTCTCTGCTTCACCTGCCTCAAATACCGGATTCCTTCCTCGCGGCAACTCTGGCCGATAGCGAAGGCGGCATCACAGAAGTTTATGAGCATCTTTGAACCTTGCAGGTCATTCTGGGAAATCGGTTTGTGTTGGTCTCTCTTGGGTGTATGGGCAAGGGCAAGGATAGAAAGGCCGTGACGCTTCTTTAACCGCTTTAGGTACTTCATTAGGGGCAACGCTTCTCTTGCCTTTTCGTTCCCGTTCCTCAAGTCAAGGTAGGTGATATTATCCACTATCACCACCCGTGCGCCGCTGTCGGCAATCGCACGCTCTAGTTCTTTGAAGTAGTGTGCCTCTTCATTCGCCCCAGCAGGGATTTCTCCGTCTGGGTTAATCTCCACACGGTAAAAGTCTTCGGGGAAGGTGAATGTAAAGCCGTTGCCGTCCTTGTAGCGATTCTCAAACTGCTTCGGCCCCATCTCAAAATCGAAGTAAAGAACAGGTTGCGGCGGTTGTGCGTCCATCTCCAATAGTCGCGCCTTGCCGCTTGCAATCCCCACACCGATTTGCACGGCAAGCAAGCTCTTCCCTGCGCCTGTGTCGGCAAATAGTATGCACAGTTCCCCCTCGTTCCAGAAGGCATCGAATAGCCGCTTGGGGTCTGGCATGGTCGCCGCTATTTCCATCCACTTGTTAGCAGACTTCAACAAAAAAAGACTCTTGTTTTCTTCGGCGGTATCGGCTAGAATGTCGCTAGGTGATTCTTGGGGGCCGATGTTCGGTCCCCCGTTTTTTATTGCTTCCATTTGTTCACCTCGTCGTTAAGAATCAGGTGAGCTTCTTGAAGATGAGCGACCGAGCGGACATAGACGGCCCTTTTGTTTTGCCTTGCATAGCCTACAGTTCCCGCCTCTGCATCTATCGCCCTTTCTATGAGGCCCAGAAGACGAAAGGCATACTCTTTGGTGAGCGTCTCAACCGTTGCGTTCTCTTCTTGCATCGCAAGCAATTCGCGCTCAAACGGGCATCTCCCTTTATGTTCGTTCATGTCACACCCCCGCCGCGCAGGTTTCTTCTGAAGTGCTCTTGAATGTCTTTGCGGCAAGCCATGCCTCCACATCCTCAAGCCGATAGCGCACCGGACCCCTCGGCCCTCCCAAGCGAATGTAAGGCACGAAGTCGCTTTGGTAAATCCTTCTGATCCTGATTGTCTGCTCTGCAAGGCCAAGCATCTTGGCCAACTCTGGGGTTGTCAATAGCTGTGTCATCTGACACTCTCCATCGAGACGGTTGATAAAAGAACCTAGAGCACTGCGCTCTGTTTCGTATGTTACTGAATTTGTTGTATAAATGAAGCAAATTAGTTCGGGGAAAATCCCGAACTTTTGGGTGAATTATTCTTGAGGGTTAGTGTGGCGCGAAACAGTCCCCGCTAGGTCTGCCCTGCAATTATCTATCACATTGAATATCTCATCAACCCATTCTGCTTTTAGTGCATTGAAAAGGTCCTTGTTCCTTATATCCCTTTTCTTTCCCGTATGAAACCAAACGCACTCCCGCATCGCGCTATAAAACAACGGCGCATCGGTAAAGTGGCTCTTGCCGGATTTGCCAGAGAAGCAGGCCTCTATGCCTCTTATGATTGTTGCATCATTCTTATAGTGTGCTTGAAGACATTTTGTAAAAGGAATGCCCTTGCCTTCATCTCTCAACTTCAACAAAGTGCGGAGGTGTTCTCTGTTAAAATATTTCTTTTCCTTTTCGCTCTTCGCTGATTCTGCCTTTCCATTGTAGAATGCCCTCGCCATATCCCGATAAAAATTCCTCTCATCAACTAAAAAAGCCATGTCTGCCTTTAGCTCTTTTATCTCCCTCATCGCATCTGCGAGGGTCATCTTGTTTTTTGTCTGCTTCTTATTCATCACCGCCCCCGTCACGCTGACTTCTTCTTGAACTTTATCACCGCCGCCTCGTTCCGTTCCAACGCTTCGCGCATCTGTTCGGCCTCAACGGGCAAATAGTGTTTCTCTGTGACCTTGATATTAGAATGGCGAAGCAGTTTAGAGGCTATCTGTAGGCCCGCCGTTCGCGCTATCCGCACACAGAAAGTGCGGCGAAGGTCATGCAGGGTGGTGTGTTTCTTTATCCCCGAAGCCTTGAGGAGCTTCGCCCAACCTTTCTTCAAGTCGGCGCGGGGTTTGAATGGCGATAGGCCGCGCACCACATAGGGGCCGTCTTGCGGTAGTGCTTGCAATTCTGCCACCAAACTCTCATGTATCGGGATCGTCTGCTTGCGTCCCGCCTTTGTCTCTGGCATTGTCCACAAGAGACTGTCAAAATCGAAGTCTTCCCATTTGGCATGAAGCACCTCGCCAAGTCGCGCACCCGTTTTGACAAGCATAAGGAATGCGGCCCGCTCATATATGTTCGGGTGTTCATCTATCGCCTTGAGGAGCGCGGCAAACTCTGCATCGCTCAACGCACGGGCGCGGCCCTCATGTTCGGCGTTCTTCTTGAACTTGGCAAGCGGGTTCTTCTCTATCAGACCATCTTCAACGGCGGCATAGAATCCGGCACGCAGGGCCTCAATCCATCTGTTCGCAACAATAGGGGAGTCCTTTGAAATGCGGTCAAACTCTTTCTTCAACATATCCGTTGTTATATCCGCAAGGTATTTATTGCCGAACCTATCAACGGCCTTGTTAAGCAGGCACTTTATATCTTTGTGTGACTTGCGGTTCTCCTTGGCCCACTCAATACGCTCCTCGGCCCAAACCTTGAACTTGCGCCGTTTGCCGTCCTCTATGCGTTCCCGTTCTCTTCGGGCTTTCTTTTCGTCCAAGGGGTCTTTGCCGTCTGTGCGATAGGCGGCTAGTAACTTGCGGGCCTTTTCTCGTGCTTCTTCAACGGTCAAATCGCCCAACTGTCCAAGATACATTCGCCGCCGTTTGTGCGGCGGTCCATAAAGGATGAAGAACGCACGCCGCCCGTTATTGAATATCATCACGCCGAAGCCGTGAGCGGGTTTAACCTTGCCTTTTGAGTCGCCGCCGTCATAATAAGCAACTGAAGCCTTGTCTTTTGGCAACGGCAAGCTCTCTACCAACTTTTTTGTGAGAGGTCTTTTTTCCATGCGGTCCTGTCCCCCCTTGTCACACTTTTGTCACACTCTTGTCACACTCCGAAGCGTAAAACACGCAAACCGAGCGAAACAAAACAACACATCCATAATGCCCTGTTCATCTAGGGAAGTCAACTGTTTTTGCTTGAATCGAAACAAAAAGTCACCGGAATCGAAAGGGGGCTATTTTCTGGCTCATAACCCGAAGGTCTCTGGTTCAAGTCCAGACCCCGCGACCATTTTTCCACGGGTCGGATTCTAACGAGTCCGGCCCGTTTTTTTTCAGGCCGTTCCCGCGGCGGTCAGAGACTGCTGTCGAACCCGCACCGTTTCTGGTCGTTACAGCCCGCGATCTTCAGCGCCTCGCCGTCATTGAAAAGAATGAACATCGCATTGTTGTTCCCGCCCGACTTGGCGATGCTGTTGATCTTCTCGGCGAACACCCAGTTGGCGCTCTTCCCCTTGGCCAGCACGAAGGAGTCGTACTTGCCGGTCGCGCGGTCGCTGACCGCCACCGATAGTTCGTTCTTGGCGCTGTGGTAGGTGATCCACGGCACGAACTGCCGCACCCCCGTCACCGACGAAGTGCGGATATAGTGGGCCGCCGAACAGGTCCCCTCGGAATAGACATCCTCGGCCGCCACCTCCGCCGAGAAGGAGGAGCCGTCGGCGTTGGGCGCGAAGGTGTAGAGATCGGAGCGCGCCGGGTTTTTCTGCGAAGCGGCGATGAGGCAGAACCGGGTGAAGACACTCGCGGCGTCGCTCTCGATGAACTGGCTGAAATGGCGTACCGGCAGATCGAGCGCCGTGAAAAAGCCGACGCGTTCGGTCGTGCGGTCGGTGAACCGGTACGGGTCGTTGTTGGCGATATTGTTGGTCTCCAGATACTTCAGCCGGCCGTTCGCGTCGATGAGGACCACCGTCGAACCGTAATCGGCCGCCGTACCCTCGCTGTGCTGGGCGATGACGATATTGCTCGCCCCTTCGAAGAACTGTTCGCCCCCCGGCAGGTTGTCGAACGCCCCCTCCATCTTCGTCCAACTGGCGGAGACCTTCGTGTCGAGGTGGTAAAGGGCCGCCTCGTTGATCCCGATGACCGTCCGCACCCCGTAGGAGTCGGTGACGACCGTGCTGTTCATCACCAGCGCCTGCGCCACCAGTTGCTGGCGGCTGTAGGTGTTGTCGTGGATCCAGAAGACCCCGAAATTGTAGTTGCCCAGCGGGTAGGCGGTCTTGCCGTAGAAATCGATGAGCCGCAGGTTGCCGTTCCCTTCTTCCATCACCAGCAGGTAGGAGGCGTCGGGGATGTAGAACGACTCGGCTGCGGCGACGACCGTCGCCCCCGCGCCGCCCCAGTCGGCGATGTCGCCGTTATCCGTGAGGGCGTACTGCACCTTGCCGCTGTGGGCATCATAGAACTCGATATCCTTGAGGCGTGTCTCGCCCGCCGCGTTCCGCGTCACCAGCGTCGCGTGGGAATTGACGCTCCGGCGGTCGTCGTTGGCGAACAGCACCTGCTCCCCCGCGCTCTGCTGGAACGAACCGACCGTGGCGATATTGAACATCGGCCCCTCCTCCCCGCAGGAGTGGAGCGTCAGGACGATCGCAACGGCCGCCGCGGCCGATAGGGAGAGTTTTTTAAGAAGGCTTCGCATGGGTTCCTCCATTGCGCGGTGGATGGGGGTGCGCCGTTACTTCCGGTCCAGATAGGCGAGCAGCCGTTCGGTGGCGAACTCTATCTCGCCGGCGGCGCGGTCGGCGCGGTAGAGAAGGTAGCGGTAGACGATGAGCGACGGTATCGCCACCGACAGCCCGGCGGCGGTGGTCAGGAGCGCCTCCCAGATACCCGACGCGAGTACCAGCGGATTGCCCCCCATATCGGAGAAGCGGGTGAATATCTTGATCATCCCGAAGACGGTGCCGAGCAGACCCATGAGCGGCGACACGGTCGCCATCACGCCGGGAATGGTCACCCAGCGGTAGATGGAACTGCCGAGCCGTTTGGCGTGGATGCCGGTCATCCGGGCGGTATCGGCCGCCGCGTCGTCGGAGAGCACCTGCCGCATGAGTTGCGAGAGGAAATCGTCCCGTTTGTGCGACTCGGCCAGCATCGCCTCGCGGGTCCCGTTCTGGGCGATGTGGAGGTAGAGTTCGAGACTCGGCGTCACCCGCGAGCGGCGGAGCGCCCAGAGCCGCTCGAAGAGCACCGCGAGGCTGATCACCGAACACAGAAGGATCGGGTACATCAGCACCCCGCCCTTTTCCATGAGTTCCGCGAAGGTCATCGGCCTGCTCTCCATCGTAGTTCCGCACCGTTATAGACCGAACGGGGGAGGAAGGCAAAAAAAATCAACATCCGTTTCGTAGGGGCGCGCCAACGGCACGCCCGCATTTTCGGCATTCGTAGGGGCGCGCCAACGGCACGCCCTAAAATCGACACCCCCGCACGCCCCCTGCATCAGGGGGCCTTCCGATCCCAGCCTCCCTGTCGCAGGGAGGTGGCGCGTAGCGACGGAGGGTGTTGAGATGGGTTCAGGGCGTCCCGTTGGGGCGCCCCTACCAGTCGGTGTTTTCTTGTGTTTGTCTTTGTATTTGGTTATTCTTTGTCCTCTCTTTCGTTGAGCGGGGGGTCCCATGCGTAACGCGCTTCTGGTGCTGATGTTGCTGCTCACCGTCCTGCCGCTTACGGCCGAGGAGCGGAAAAAGAAGGTCGCCGTGATCGACCTCATCGACGATTCGGCCACCATCGACGCGGCGGCGCTCGAACGGGCGACCCAGTATCTCTGGGAACACATCGTCGCCGCGAAGTCGTTCGTGGTCATCGCGCGCGACCGCCAGAAAGAGGCGGTGCTGGTCCTGCGGAAGGAATCGTTCAAGGAATGCTACGACAAAACCTGCAACATACAACTGGCCCAGCGCCTCTCGGCCGACACCATGCTGGAGACGCGCGTATCCTATTTCGGCGGCCAGTACAACCTCTCGATGAGCCTGACCGATCTGGCCAAAGTGGCGGCCGACCGCGGCGAGAACGCCCCGTTCGACGGCTCCGAGGCGGGACTCAAAGGGGCGATCGACGCGCTGGTCCCCAAGATCGCCGGTTTCGCCGAAACGGCGGTGGGCGAGGCGAGCGACTGGCGCGCCGCCGGGCAGGAACTGGTCATCGTCGAATTCAAAAGCGCCACCCCCCACGCGGCGGTGTCGGTCGACGGGAAACTCCTCTGCACCGCCCTCCCGTGCCGCAAGAACCTCACCAAAGGGAAGCATACGGTACTTCTGCAGGCGCCGCAGTATCTCGACAGCCCCGAGGAACTGACCGTCGTCGGCCCGGTGACCGTGGAACGCGACCTCAAACCCGATTTCGCCCTCATCACCGTCGGCACCATCCCCGACGGCCTGTCGGTCGAGATAGACCGGAAACCGGCGGGGGTATCGCCGCTGACCATGCGGGTGCCGCCGGGACTCCACCGCGTGACCGTCGCGTCGCCGTGCCACCTCCAGAAAGGGCTCGAATTCGCCGTGAAGCGCGGCGAAGAGCGGCGCATCGAGATCGTCCCCGAACCGCGCAAAGCGGGGCTGTCGGTCATATCGGAGGACGCTCAGGGGAACGCCGTCCCGGCCCCCGTCCTCGTCGACGGTGTCGAGGTGGGGAAAGCGCCCGGCAGTTTCACCGTGCCGCTGTGCAGTAAAAAACTCGCCGTCATCATATCGGAGAGCGACAAATACGAAGCCGACCTCAACCTTCAGGAGAATAAGACCGATCAGATACGGGCCACCCTCAAAGGGGAACTCGACGCCGTTGCCGCCGACGGTCACGCCAAATCAGCGGCGTTCGCGGCCGATAAACCGATGCCCGAAAAGCGCCGTCCCTACCTCTATCAGGGGGCGGGGATACTCGGGGCGGGGATGCTCATCGCCATCGGCGGCACCGGGCTGGCGGTG
>CALMRE010000055.1 GCA_937871295.1 uncultured bacterium
GACTGACGGGCGACATTGGCGGCCGTTATCGTGTCCGGGTCGAACACCTTGACCTGAAGGCCGCGGTGGCCGAGGGCGCGCAGCGCCGTATCCATACGGGCGAGGTTGGTCAGCAGTTGGGAGCCGGTCCCTCCGCAGCCGATGAGAGAGACCGAAAGCGGATGCACGGAACGGATGAGCGTTTCGTGGGCCGCATGAAAGGTGTTCATGATGTCCTCCAGCTGTTATTCGGGGTGTTTGTCGAGGATGTTCTGCGTCTCCTCAAGGAGGCTGTCGCCGAACCAAGCGGCGGCGAGGCCTCCCATGCCGCAACGGATCAGAGAGCCTTTCATTCTGGTGACGCGGCCCATGAGGTTTTCAAGCGCCTCACGCAGTTCCTTCGCCTCGGGCGGAAGTTTCTTTTTCCTGTTCATGATGTCCTCCTGGTCTTGATGATGTTGCGAAGGGTCGTTTTTTCTCCGCGACCGACGGTCCTTTCTTCTCCCAGCGGGGTCAGTTCTTCCACGGGGAAGGTATCGGTCCCCGCGATCTGCTTGAAGAGCGTGGTCACCGGGCTGTTGGTGATGTGCTTGTTGTTGAAATGGGTGAATTCGGAGCGGTAGAACAGCTCCTCGTACTTATCCATTATGGAGGCGATGTCGCCCCGCAGGGCGGGAAGCCGACAGTTGCCCATACAGATAGTGCCGTCGCCGTAGATGTTCGGGAGCGGGGTGTTCTTGAGTGCGGTGTCGGGAGTGACCGTCGCTGTGGCGGCGGCGTAGACCGACAGGTCTTTGTCCTTCAGATCGAACACCAGCGCCGGCAGGGGGTATTCGCCCGAGGCGATGCCGCTCTGCTTTTCGTTGAAAACGAGTTCTCTTTTCTCCGGCGGCCGCCACCAGACCAGCCGCGCCGCGGCGGGGGAGGGGTCGAGATAGAGGATCCGACCGCAGGGGAGGAAACCGCTGAGGAGTGAAACGGAGGTCGAGACGGCCAGCGACGCGAGTTTGGCTATCTGCCGTTTGGAGAGCGGGGCGCCCGGCCCGAGTGCGTAGCCCTCGCCCTGCGCCACGATCGGGTGCAGTTCGATATAGGAGCCGTCGTTCTCGCGCGCGTGGTAATTGTCGGCGGCGCCACCGCGCCGGTAGACGATGAGCGCCTGTTTCGGCTCCAGTTGCTGCCGAAGGAGCGTATTGAGTTCCATGGGGGTTCCTCCCTTATATGGTTGTGTTGGTCTCCGGCCTTCTCTCTCCCTCTGCGACATGAAAATGCCTCTTGATCTCCAAGCCGCATTCGTCGAGTCGGTTGAGGAACGAGAGTATCTTGAAGAACGGCTCGGTCAGCCGCTTCTCTATGGTATAGGGCTCATCGGCGCGGCAGTCGATGATAGCGCCCAGCGGGTGAAAGCCGTATTCGTTGGACTGCGATTCTATGTGATAATGGTGATTTTCCCGCATCTCGTCGAGATGGAGTATCCGATGGTCGTTCCAGACCAGCGCGATGGCTTCATCGGGCTCGACAGGCCACCCGCCGCCTTGGTCGATATCTTCTTCCGACAGCGGGAAAGCGAGTTCTGCGAGCGAGATGCCGGGTTCGTCGAGGACCGGAAGGCAGTCGCGGATCGCCTCAACGAGGAGCTGAATCGGGGCGGGGTAGTCCTTCGACCGCAGGCGCTTGAGCCGGCGAGCCAGTTCCTCGGTGCTTCTCGGTCGTTCCGTTTTGGAGTGCAGGAGGTTGTGGTAGAGAGTGGGGACGCCTTTCGGATCGGAGTAGTATTGGAGTATATTCTTCCGGTCCTGCTCCGGTTCTTCATGGTCCTGTTCCGAGAGCCATTCATGAAAGATGCCCTGTTCGAGATACTGGTACCAGTCGCCGATGGCGGTCCGCTCGACGAGCAGCGCGAGGAAAGAGACCGTCAGGTCATGCAGGGGACGATACCGGCCCTTGAGATGGGGAAGAAAAGCGACATCGGCGAGGTAGCATTGGTATTCGGTGTCGATCTGGTAGTAGAGTTGGAGGTTGAGCCCCTTGTCGTCATGTATGAGGCGCAGGTTGAATTCTTCGGGGACCAGACGCCGAAAGGTTTCCAGAAGATGGCGGGCCACCTGCCACCACGGAGTGGCGGGGGCGAAGTCGGGCTCCGCCCCTCTGTTGTAGTCGGGATGGCGTGACACGATGCGATAGAGTTCATCGAGGAAGCGGCGGGGCCGCAAGCCGTGTTCGGGCAGGAAGTTGAGCCGGAGTTCCGCTTCTATGGCCGGCAAGGCGGCGAGGCCGGAGGACAGACCGCTCAGAAGAGCGGGTCGATGAGCTGCGCCGGAACGGGAGGCGCCTCTTCGTATTCCGGATTTCTCTCCTCCCGGAACAGAGCGCCCAGCGGGGCGTGCTGCTTGAGGAGCGTGGGGTCCTTCTCGCATTGCGTGTTCTCCGGTAGTTGGTTGATGTATTTCCTGATCTTCATGGCGGGCTCCTAGCCCTTCGTGCCGAGCGTGGTGACGAAGGTGTAGACCGCCTTGCCGTCCTCGATGACGGGGCCTTCGATCTTGGCGACCGTCAGTTCCGAGTAGGTGTTGGCATAGAACGACAGCACCCGTTCGGGGGTCATCTCGGCGCCGGGGTCGGGCAGATTCAGATCCTTGTGTTTGAAGATGCGGGGAAGCTGGTTGATCTCCATGTCTTTCTCTCCTTCTGAGATGTTGCGCGGAGCGCCCGTCACCCATAACGGGCGCGAGCGCTCTCCACGCGGGGTTAGTTGGGGGCGAACAGCCCGAGCTGGGCGCCGGGGGTGTCGGTCGAGGCGGTCGGCGGCGTCGGGGAGCCGTCCGCGTGTTCCTCGTCCTCATCCTCGTCAGAGGAGGAGTCATCCCCGGTATCGGCCCGCTCGGCCGGAGGCGGCGTGACCACCGGTTTCTGAGGCGCGGCGGCGCTGCTTTTCTTGGGAGCGGTGAGTTTAGCACGCTTCTCATCCTCCAGTTTTTTCGCCATCTTCTCGTACTGTACCGAGTTCGAGATCGCCGTGGCGGTCGTCTGAAGCGGGGTCATGACGAGTTCCGCGAAGCGGCTGTCGAGTTCCTCGGCCGGCGCGGTGACCACCAGCGGCGGCAGGGAGTTGGCGAAGTTCTTCCGCAGGATCGCGAGGGTGACCGCCCCCGCGGTCGGGCAGGTGATGGTGACGACGAGGTCGGCACCGGGGTTCATGAGCGCAGCGAGTTCTTTGAACATGGTTCCTCCTTGTCCGCTTCGGCTGA
>CALMRE010000056.1 GCA_937871295.1 uncultured bacterium
GCCTCTAGCTGCGCGAGCTGCGCCCACGGGAAGGTGCGTTTTTTGACGACCACCGCCCCCAGCGAGCCGTCGCCGATGACGACGATATGTTTCTCCGGCTCGGTCACCCCCATGGAGCGCAGTACTTCCACCATTTCGGTGCAGAGCCGCAAGGTCTCTCGCGGCGGCCAGAAAAGCCAGCGGATGATGGAGAGGGTGCCGTCGGGCGAGAGGTGATCGAGATATTCGCGCATGGCGTCGGTCGTGTACAGGTAACTTTCCGAAAGGACATAGGCGCCGCTTGAAAGCGCCGTCCAGGTGTCGACCCCCGAGAGTTGGATGATGTCGTACAGCGCGGGGGCGCGGCGGATGAAACTGCGTCCCTCGCTGTGGACGATGGTCACCCGCGGGTCCTGATAGGGGCGTCCCACATAATCGGCGTAGTGGTCGCGCGTCACCGCGATCATCGCCTTGTTTATCTCGACGCCGGTAACCGCCGCGGCGCCGTTGTGGAGCGCCGTGATGATGTCGGTGCCGCCGCCGAGCCCGACCACCAGCACCGTCGGCTGTGCATGGGTCAGGTAGGCCGAAGAATAGAGCGACCGGCCGATGTTCTGATAATCGAAGGTCCCCGGGGTGCTTACCGAGGGAAAATCGTAGAGAAGCGTGTAGGCGTCGCCGTCTATCGTGATGACCTTGTTCCTGAGTTCGGGGAAGTAGTTGAAGAACTCCTGCGACCGCTTGTTGGAAAAGACATCGATGCGGGCGACCCGGTCCCACGAGGTCCATTCTATGACCTGTCCGGGATCGACGCTCCGCCCCATGCCGAGCGCCTTGGAGGGGGGCGACTCGATGGGGAACAGGGCGAAGCGGGCCGGGAAGAGGGTCACCACGCACAGGGCCAGACAGCCGGCCGTGAGCCGCGCGATACGGTTGTCCTCCGCGGCGCCGAAACAGAAGGCGGCCACCAGTCCGATCGTCGCCACGATGAGCGCCGCCCCTTCGCCGCCGAAGCGTTCAAGCACCGGGATAAGGGCGAAGCCGCCGATGGCCGAGCCGGTCAGATTGACCAGATACAGCACATTGATCCGTTCGCGGCCGACGCGGAACAGGAGCGATATCACCACGCCGGCGAAGAAATAGGGGAAAATAAGGGCCAGATAGTACAGGAACACGTAGCCGAGTTGCAGAGCCTTGTCGGCCATGTAGGTGTCCAGCGGGATGCGGACGACGATCGCGAGCGACAGGAGGGTCGTGACGCCGAACAGCCCGGAATGGAGGGCGAGCGCGGCGTAGGGGCGCTCCGGCTCTTTAGTTCGGGTGGCCAGCCACGTGCCGGCGGCGCTCATCCCCAGCATGGCGACCGTGATGACCATGTAGGCCAGATGGTGCCAGAGGGTGAAGGAGAAGATGCGCGTCTGGAGTATCTGGAGCGCGAGGATGGCGACCGATATGAGGAATAACCCCGCCAGCGCCATGGTCAGGCCTCGGAAACGGTGAACTGTTCGCGGTGGATCGCGGTGTCGCTTTTCATCTCGACGGTGATCTTGTGGGCGCGACACGCCTCCTTGAATTCCCTGCCGAAGGCATGTTCGATGGAGAAGATCACGTCGGGGTGCGCCTCGACCCGGAAGCGACGCGTGCCGTACAGTTGATTCTGGCGGAGCATCTCGCGCACTATCTTGAAGCCGACCGATTCGCGCGACAGGATGCTGGCGGTGCCGGCGCAGTAGGGGCACGATTCGGTGAGCGTCGCCAGCGCGCTTTCGCTCGTCCGTTTCCGCGTTATCTGAATGAGCCCCAGTCGCGTGAACTGATAGACGGTGTTCTTGGCCGGGTCGCGCTCAAGCGCCGTTTCGAGCGCGCGGATGACCTTCATGCGGTTATTGTGATGCCGCATATCGATGAAGTCGACCACGATGATGCCGGCGATGTTGCGCAGACGCAGTTGGTAGCTTATCTCGTCGGCCGCCTCGAGATTGGTCTTCAGGACCGTCTGTTCGAGCGAGCCGTGGCCGAGGAATTTGCCGGTGTTGACATCGACCACCGTCAGCGCCTCGGTCTGTTCGATATAGATGAAGCCGCCGCTTTTCAGCCACAGTTTCTTGCCGAGCGTCTTGTCGATCTCGGCCTCGATGCCGTAGTATTCGAAGATGGGGTAGGGAAGTTCGTGCAGGCGCACCGCCGCTTTCCGTTCGGGGATGAAGGCCGAAACGTATTTGAGCGCCTCGTCGTGATCCGCCTTGTCGTCGCAGATGATGTCGCCGAGGTCGTCGGTGTAGGTGTTCTTTATCGCCTCGATCACCGGACTGACCGGTTCGCCGATGAGTTCCTCGTTCTTGCCCTTTTTGAAGTTGTCCTGCACCGTGCGCCATTTTTTGATGAGTTGGACGATCTCGCGCTCGACGATCTGCCGGGGCGCCGATCCGGCCATCGTGCGGATGATGACGCCGTACCCCTTTTCGACCGTTCTGCGCGCCAGTTCCTGCAGATCGCGCCGGAGTTCGGGGTCGTGTATCTTCTTGGATACGCCGGTGTGACGGATGGTCGGCATGAGCACCGCGAACCGGCCGGTGAGCGTCGCGTGGGTGGTGAGCCGCGCCCCCTTCTGGCCGATCGGTTCCTTGATGACCTGTACGATGATCTGCCCCCCCTCCTTGACATATTCGGGGATCGGTGCGGCCGCCGGTTCGCCGCCGCTCTCCTCCTCCCCGTCATCGTCGTTCAGGTTCTTTTCGAACTCTTCGTAACTGATGTCCTGCCGCAGATCGCGCAGGTAGATGAAGCCGGTCCGTTCGTGGCCGAATTCGACGAAGGCCGACTGCATCCCGTGGACGATCCGTTTGACGGTGCCGCGGTAGATATTGCCCAGACAGTTCTGGTCGCTGGTGCGGAACAGCGAGAACTCGACCAGACGCCCCTCTTCGAGGATGGCCATCCGTTTCTCGCCCGGTATCGAATTGACGATGATGCGACGATCCATATCAGCAGGCCACGATAGGGCTTTTCTGCCGCATGAAGCGGATGGGTTTGTCGGTCTTTATCTCGGCAAGTTCCTTTTCCAGTTCGTCGAGCATGCTCGGCTTCATGTGGAACACCCAGACCGGGACATTGCGGTTCACCTGCGCCAGTTCCGCCTCCAGATCTTTCGGCGTCAGGTGCTTGGAGTTTCTCGCGATACCGGCCAGCCGGTTGGGGAACGAGGTCTCCCAGCAGAGGGCGCGGAGGTTCTCTTCGGCGTTGAGCGCTTCGATGAACCGCGGGCAACGGCAGGTATCGCCCGAGTAGCCGATGCTGACCCCCTCCTTGCGCAGGATGAACCCGACCGACTCGACCACGTGGTCGACCTCGAGGGGGAGGAACTCGATACCGTCTAGGGTGAAGGGCTTGCCGAACTCGAAATACTCGAAGGTGACCGTCGGGGTCCCCTTGCCGGGAAGTTTCGTGAAGTCGGGCCAGATGAGGTCGTTGAAGATATGTTTCTGTATCTGTTCGGCTATCGTCCGGGTGGTGTGGATGGTAAAGGTGTGAAAGCCGTAGGAAAGCATGAAATCGGCGAGCGTCGGCAGATCCTTGACATGGTCGAAATGGCTGTGGGTGATGACGATATGCTTTATTTTAAGCAACTCGGGCTTGGACATGTTGGAAAGTATCGCCCCGGCGTCGATGATGATGGAAGGGGCGACGCGCATCGAGATGCACTTCTTTTCCTCGAGGTCACTGCCGTAACAGCCGAGAGGTAGGATCGTGAGCACAGGAACCCTATAAAAAAAATTAGGCCATGCTATATTGACGTTAGGGATAAGTCAAGAAAAGGATGATGCCTTCGGCGGTTCTTCCGAAGTTGGGTGAACGGATCGTTCACAATGATACGGTCGCCGAACAAACAAAAAAGTTGACAACTTCTTTATTATTGGTTATTAAAACACTTTCCCCGCCGCAAGGGGGGATTGATATAGGTATTTTTTAGTAACGGTCGGAAGCCGCAGGGCTTTTCGATATTGTGGAAAAAGAATTCTTGAGAAAGGATATACTTGCCCGGCGTAGGCTTTTAGCCCCGGCCGAGGTGTCGGAAAAAAGTCGGCTTATCGTTGAACATATCGTCAACAGTGAGCTTTTCCGTACCGCTACCAAGATAGCCGTCTACCATCCCTACCGGAACGAGGCCGATCTGCGTGCGCTTCTGGGAATACCCGGAAAGGAGTTCTGTTTCCCCCGCGTGATCGAGGGGACGAAGATGCTCGCGTTCCACCGGATAGGTGCGGTCGATGAACTGACGGCCGGTTTCAAGGGGATACGGGAGCCGGCGGCCGATGCGCCGCGCTGTCCGGTCGCCGAGGTGGAGCTCTTCCTCGTACCGGGGGTCGCTTTTTCGTGTGCGGGGGAGCGGATCGGCTACGGCGGCGGGTACTACGATGCGACCCTCAGAGAGCGGCGCGCCGGCGTCCGGGCGGTCGGCGTCGGGTTCGATCTCCAGATAACCGCTCCGGGTTTTTCGGATGAACGGGATACCGATATAGACGGATTCGTCACCGAATCCGGGATGATGCTCACCAACACGAACTGAAAGGAGACCACAGTGGACGCGACTACTATTATCATGCTACTGGTCGGACTGGTCCTCGGCGCGGCGTTCTGCTATATGGCGCTTAACCTCATCTTCAAGACGAGGACCGAGAAATGGCGTAAGGAGGCCGAAGAGGCCCACTCGAAGGCCGAAAAGATCATCAAAGGGGCCGAACTCAAGGGGCAGGAGATCCTGCTCGAAGGGCGCAAGGAGACCGAGCGGCAGAAGAACGATCTGTTGCGCGAGTTCAAGGAGCGGGAAAAACGGCTCAACAAGAAAGAGGAACAACTCGATTCGCGCGACGAGATGCTTCTGAACAAGGAAAAAGACCTCAAGAATGTCGAGAAGAAACAGGTCGATACCGAGAAGTTCCTTGATTCCAAGTCGAAGGATATCGACGCGATGCGCGAGAACATCAAACTCGAACTCGAGCGGGTCGCCGGGATGACGCAGGAGGAGGCGATCAACAGCCTCGTCCAGAAGATAGAGGACGAAGCGAAGCATCAGGCGGCCAAGAAGATCAAGATGATCGAGGACGCGACCAACGAGGATTCGGAAAAGATATCGAAGAACATCATCGCCACCGCCATTCAGCGCTACGCGGGCGAATATGTGGCGACCGGCACCGTGACCACCGTCACCCTCCCCAGCGACGAGATGAAGGGGCGCATCATCGGCCGCGAAGGGCGCAACATCCGCGCCATCGAAGCGACCACCGGCAGCGACCTCATCATCGACGACACCCCGGAAGCGGTCGTCATCAGCGACTTCAACCCGGTCCGCCGCGAGATCACCCGCATCACGCTCGAACGGCTCATCGCCGACGGCCGCATCCATCCCGGCCGCATCGAGGAACTGTTCAACGCCGCCACCAAGGAGGTCTGGAAAGGGATCAAGGAGGCGGGCGAGCAGGCGCTGTTCGATCTGGGCGTTCATAAGATGCATCCCGAACTGGTGCTCCTCATCGGGCGGCTCAAATACCGCACCAGTTACGGCCAGAACATGTGGAAGCACTCGGTCGAATCGGGTTTCTTCGCCGGCATGATCGCGGCCGAGATGAACTACAACATCAAAATGGCGCGTCGCGCCGGCCTGCTGCACGACATCGGCAAGGCGGTCGACCACGAACAGGAAGGCTCTCACGCCTCTCTGGGCGCGCGACTCGCCGAAAAATACGGCGAGGCCAAGAAGATCGTCACCTCCATAGAGGCGCACCACAACGAGATCAAGCCCGATTCGGTGCTCGACATGATCGTCATGGCGGCCGACGCCCTTTCCGGCGCCCGTCCCGGCGCCCGCCGCGAGATGGGCGATGCCTACGTCCAGCGGCTGACCGATCTCGAGAACATCGCCAACGCCTTCCCGGGGGTCGACAAGACCTTTGCGATACAGGCGGGCCGCGAACTGCGCGTCATGGTCGACGCATCGAAGGTGCGCGACGAGGATGCCTATGTCATGGCCAACGATATCTCCAAGAAGATAGAGTCCGACATGACCTACCCCGGCCAGATCAAGGTGGTGGTCATCCGCGAGACCCGCGTCATTGCGATGGCTCAGTAGGAGCGGCATGGCTCCTCTTCGGATATTAATGCTGGGGGACGTTATCGGTCGCCCGGGCCGCAAGATGCTTCGTGTCATGCTTCCCGGCTTCCGCGACCGTCACGGCATCCACCTGACCGTCGCCAACGGCGAGAACTCGTCGGGCGGCATGGGCATCCAGCGCGACGCGATGGACGACCTGTTCGCCGCCGGGGTCGATGTCATCACCACCGGCAACCATGTCTGGCACCGCCGCACGGTGGGCGACCTGCTGAAAAGCGAACCGCGGCTCCTGCGTCCCGCCAACTACCCCGCGCGCCTGCCGGGGAACGGCCGGGTCACGGTGGAGAAAAGCGGCGTGAAGGTCGGGATCGTCAACTTGCTCGGACGCGTCTTCATGGACCCGATGGACAACCCCTTCGAGGTCGTGGAGCGCGAACTGGCGGCGCTGAAAGAGGCGGGAGCGCAGGTCATCCTCGTCGATTTCCACGCCGAAGCGACGGCGGAGAAGGAGGCGATGGCCTTTCATCTCAACGGCCGCGTATCGCTCCTTGCCGGGACCCACACCCATGTGCAGACCTCGGATGAAAAGATATTCCCGGACGGGATGGGCTACATCACCGATCTGGGGCGGTGCGGTTCGTTCTTCTCGGTGCTCGGCGTCGAGTATCCGGCGAGTCTGGAAGGTTTTCTTACCTGCACCGGCAAAAAATTCACTCCGGCGAAGGATTCACTTATGATGGAAGGCGTTATCGCCGATATCGACCCGGCGACGGGCCGGGCGGTGCGGATCGAACGGATACGGCAGCAAGCGGAGGCGCAGGATGAGTGACGAACGGGTACGCCACGAACTGGATCAGCTGAAGGCGGGCATCATCGATCTCTACACCGAGGAGGAACTCGTCAAGAAGATGACCCGGTTCCACAAAGAGGGTAAGCCGATGATCGTCAAGGCGGGCTTCGATCCGACCTCGAGCGATATCCATCTCGGCCATACGGTGCTGATGAACAAGATGCGCCAGTTCCAGGATCTCGGCCACCGCGTCGCCTATGTCGTCGGCGACGCCACCGCGATGATCGGCGATCCGACCGGCCGCAACAAGACCCGCAAGGTGCTCACCCGCGACGAGATACTGGAGCACGCCAAGACCTACGCGACGCAGGCCTTTAAAATTCTTGATCCGCAGAAGACCGAGATGGTATTCAACTCGACGTGGCTGTTCAAGCTCGACTTCATCAAGCTGATCGATCTCACCTCGAAATACAATGTCGCCCGGATGCTCGAACGGGAGGATTTCAAGAACCGTTTCAAGAGCGGCGATTCGATATCGGTCCACGAATTCCTCTATCCGCTCGCGCAGGGGTACGACTCGGTCGCCCTCAAGTCCGATGTGGAGTTGGGCGGCACCGATCAGATATTCAACCTGCTGGTCGGGCGCAAACTGCAGGCCGACTACGGGCAGGAGCCGCAGGTCGTGATGACGGTCCCGCTGCTGGTGGGACTCGACGGCGTGCAGAAGATGTCGAAGTCCTACGGCAACTACATCGGCGTCACCGAACCGGCCGACAGTATGTTCGCGAAGGTGATGTCGATATCGGACGATCTGATGTGGAGCTACTACGAACTGCTCACCACCGTCCCGGTCGAAGAGATCGCGGCGATGAAGAACGGCATCGCCAACGACACGGTCCACCCGCGCGACTGCAAGGTCAATCTCGCGCTGTTCATCACGGCGCGGTTCCACGGTGAACCGGCGGCGCGCGAGGCGAAGGAAAACTTCTACCGCGATGTGCCGTCGAATCTCGCCGAATATGCGGTCACGCTGCCGGACGGCGGACTGCCGCTGATCGATCTCATCGTGCAGCTCGGCTTCACCGAAAGCAAAGGCGATGCGCGCCGCATGCTTCAGCAGGGCGGCGTCTATATCGACGCGAACAAGGTCTCCGATGCGGCGCTCAAGATAACCTCAAAAGACTCCTTCGTCCTCAAGGCGGGCAAAAAGAAGATCGGCCGGGTGAATTTCAGCTAAAGAATTTAACGCTTCTTGGCGGCCTGAGGCCGCTTTTCAGCGTCATCAAAGACAAACATTTCTTTTAGAGTGATGCCGAGCGCTTCAGCGAGTTTTTCCATTATATCGATGGAAACATTGCGGTTGCCGGTTTCGATGTTGGAAAGGTAACTGCGGTCGATACCTGTTTTAAAACCGAGATCGTTTTGCGTGAGTCCTGCACGAACTCACAGAAATTTAAGTCGTTGGCCGAATAGCAACCGCGCTTTCATGCATAGAAAATAGCCGAAACGAGCGCGATAGTCTGTAGGCGTTAACTCACATTATTTTTGACTTCTTTTTTTGGCAATGTAGACTGTGGGTCACCTGTGAGAACAAAAAGGGGAGGTCATCATGATTCGCTTTTTCTTAGGGCTTACGGCAATGGTTCTTTTTATCGCTTGCGGTGGCGAGGAGACGGATACTTCCACCTATTGGATTGTTTCAGTCTCTTCCGGAGACATATCGGAATATGATGGTGACGGCCTACCTTGGGATGTGGATGATGAGCCGGATATTTATGTGTGTGTCACCATAAAAAATCAAAAGAAATGTTCGACCACGATAGAAGATGACTATTACCCGCTTTGGTATGAGGATCTTTTCACTCATATCAGCAGTCAGACCCTAATGGACGGAATCTTTGTCGAGATTTGGGATGACGATATTGACGGTGACGAGATGCTTTGCTCTGGCAAGATAACGATAGATCAAGAAAATCTTGATTACGGTTCGGTAACCATCGTTTGTCAAAACAATGGCGGGTCAACGATTGATATCGACTTCGAAGAGGAATATTAGGCTCGTTGTTGCCTGCTCCCGTCTCGTCATGATCACAGATACAAATCTCTAAGGAACGCGTCGGCGCGGCGCAGTTTTTCGGCCCATTTTTGTTCACAAAATAACATAACTGGAAACAAGGTATTGCGGCTGTTTCGACTAAAACGCAAGGGGTTGCAAAATAGTCAAGACTTTTCTGCAAAGTCGTGCATTTTAGTCATGTCGGTGAATTTTGTTCCGGTCACCCGCAACGCGGGGTGCGGTGATCGCAGGTGCCGCAGGTATCCGGGGTGCAGGGTTCAACGTGTATCGTCACCTCGGTCTTCGGCAATTTCGTCTCGATATCCTTTTCTATCTCGTCGCAGATACGGTGCGATTCTTCGACCGTCAGGTACTTCGGCAGTTCAAGGTGCAGATCGACATAGCGGACATTACCGGCGTTCCGGCTCCGCATCTCGTGGAACCCGATGCAGGAATCGCGGTGACGCTGTATCGCCTCATGGATCGATGCGATCTCGCCGTCCGAGAGCCGTTTGTCGACCAGCGGACTGACTGACTTCTTGAGCATTTCGTAGGACTCGTAAAGGATGAGGCAGGCGACCGCGATGGCGACCAGCGGATCGAGCAGATGTATGTCGGTGATCCACAGGAGGAGCAGTCCCAGTGCGACGCCGGCCGAGGTGTAGACATCGGTCTTGAGGTGCAGAGCGTCGGCCTCGAGCGCGAGCGATCCGCCGCACTCCTTCGCCACCTTGTAGAGCCGCCGCGAGACGAGGGTATTGACCACCGCCGATATCGCCATCACCACCACGCCGGCGATAGGGAATTCTATCTCGGTGCCCGACAGTATCTTCAGGATCGCCTCGTAGATGATGAAACCGGCGGCGACGAAAATGAGTATCGCTTCGAGCATCCCCGAGATGCCCTCGACCTTGCCGTGACCGTAGGGATGGTCGTCGTCGGGCGGCGTATCGGATATGCGGACGCTGAAGAAGGCGATGACGGCGGCGACGAGGTCGAACAGCGAGTGGATCGCCTCCGATATGATGCTCACCGAACCGGTCAGGATACCGGTAATGAATTTGATGACGATAAGGAACGAGTTGCTGAATATCGACAACCGGGCCGTCGCCGTTTTCTGATTCATCGTTCCCTCTTCGATCCTAAAAAGCGTTCCACAATTGGTCGAGGATAAGGTCGCGCTCCGGTACGAGGTATGCCTTTTTCTGCGAATCGAGTACCAGCGTCACGAGGTAGAGTCTGCCGCTTTTGCCGCGGATGATGCCCGATACCGCCGCCACGAAGCCCAGACTGCCGGTCTTGAGGCGCGCCGCGTGCTTGTAGTCGGCCTTTATCTTCTTCATCGTGCCCTCTTCACCCGCCACCGGGAGCGTCGCGAAGAAATCGGGCATCGCGAAGGAGACGCCGTATTCCTTTTTAAGCAGTTCGATGACGAAACCGGGGGTCAGGAGGTTCTGTTCAATGGTGCCCAGACCGCAGGCGTTGATGATGCCCGGCTCGACGCCGGTCAGCGCCTTGGCGTACTCCTTGAGTATCGCCAGTCCGGCGCGGTGGTCCTTCTTCTTCTCGAGCCCGATGGCGTACATGATCGCGTCGGCGATGAAGTTGGTGGACCAACGGTTCATGAGGGTGAGGACGAGGAACAGTTCGCGGCTTTCGTGGGTGTAGCGGATGCCGTCGGCGGCGTCGAAGAGCGAATCGTCGAGATGTGCCCGTTCCGGAACGACATCCTTCGCCTGGAACATGAAATACATGAGCAGATCGGTGTAGTGGCGGAGCGGGTCCCATATCTTCCGCTCCTTGCGCAGCCCCTCTTTCAGTTCCGCGCCGATGGAGCCGGAGACGGTGAGCTTGGTCCGGCCGTTATCGTTCTCCGATTTGATGTCGACCGTCTTTACCTTTCCCTTGACCGTCATCACCTCGCCCTCGAGGGTGAAGTGACGTCCCGGCGTCGAGATGAAGACCTGCGCCTTTTCTCCCGCTTTGGCCGGGATGAAGACCAGTTCGACCGAGTTGTAGTTGAGCGCGAAGGGCGACAGGTAGGCGTTGTAGGCGCGACCGGTGCCGTCGTTCCCCTCCATCGGGATACAGCCTTTCTCGCCGTAGGCATAGTCGTCGGCGACGACCCGCGCGATGTATTTGACGCCGCGGTTCTTGAGTTCGTTGGCCACCAGCCACAGCTCCTCCATCACCATCGTCGGATCGCCGAGCGTCTTCATGTAGAGCGTGGCGGTCTCGGGCTTGTAGTAGAAACGGGTCTTGAAGGTATAGTTGCGGCCGAGGTGCTTGAGCGCCGCGCCGGTGGTGATGAGTTTCACATTCGACGCGTAGGGGAACTCCTTGTCGCGGTTGTGGGCGAACACCTCTTTCTTCGCCGCGATATCGTAAAGCACCACGCCGGCATCTTCGGGCGCGACGATGCCGAAATCCACCGTGAAGGGCGCTTTGGGCAGTGGTTCGGCGGCATGCAGGATAGCGAAGGAAAGTGTCAATATGAGGAGAAGGAGCGGTCTCATCCGACGGCGTTCCGGACCATCCGGTGCTCGACGATCCACCGCTTTATCTTGGAGACGATCATGTCGACCGCGACGACATTCTCCCCCCCTTCGGGAAGGACGAGGTCGGCCCATTTTTTCGACGGTTCGACGAACTGGGCGTGCATCGGTTTCACCGAATCGTAGTACTGTTTGCGTATCTGTTCGAACTTCCGGCCGCGCACCTCGATGTCGCGGCGGATGCGGCGGAAGGCGCGGATGTCGGGGTCGGTGTCGATGAAGAGTTTGATGTCGAGCAGGTCGCGGATCTCTTTGCGGTGGAAGGTCAGTATCCCCTCGACGATGATGATGTCTGCCGGTTCGATGCGGTCGAAATCCTTGCGGCGGCCGTGCCGCACAAAGTCGTAGATGGGCTTGTCGATGGCGTTGCCGCCGATGAGCGTCCTGAGCTGACCGGCGAACAGTTCGAAGTCTATCGCGTCGGGATGGTCGTAGTTGAGCGCCTCGCGTTCGATGTCGTTGAGGTGCGAATGGTCCTTGTAGTAGGCGTCCATCTCGACGATGGCGACCGTTTCATCAATGGCCATCGCCGCTTTGATATTGTGGGCGATGGTCGATTTTCCCGATCCGGTCCCGCCGGCTATTCCGATGACGAGCGGCATGACGGCCTCCTTGCGCAGGTTCGCCGAACTATACCCCGCCGGGGGGACATTTTCAATTTTTATTAGGAAAGAGGAGGGATTTTACCGTTTTTTGCGGTAGGTATCGAGGGCGAGGCGGAGTATCTCCATCGCCTTTTTGGTCTTTTCGACATTGAGGACAAAGGCGATGCGCGCCTCGTTGCGGCCGAGCCCCGGGGTGGCGTAGAAGCCCTCGGCGGGGGCGAGCATGACCGTTTCGTTGTTGACATGGAATTCGGTCAGCATCCAGATGACGAAATCCTCGGCGTCGGCGACCGGCAGGCGCATCACGATGTAGAAGGCCCCCTTCGGCACCTTGTACTCGACATCGGGGATCTTGGCGAGCCCTTCGAGCACCGCGTCGCGGCGCCGTTTGTATTCGCCGACCATCTCGTCGAAGTACTCCTTGCCCAGATCGACCGTCGGGACCGCCATCAACTGGTCTATCGTCGGCGGGCAGAGCCGCGCCTGACCGAAACAGAGCGCCGCCTGCATCACCGCCTTGTTGCGGCTCACGAACGCGCCGATGCGCGATCCGCAGGCCGAATAACGCTTCGAGATGCTGTCCATCATCACGACATGTTCGTCCATATCGCGGAAATCGAGAAGACTCGTGTGCTTCTCGCCGCTGAAGATGAATTCGCGGTAGACCTCGTCGCCGAAGAGGAACAGGTTATGTTTCTTGGCAAGGTAGGCGAGTTTCCGCAGTTCGTCCTCGCCGTAGAGTTTGCCGGTGGGGTTGTTCGGGTTGCAGATCATGATCGCTTTGGTCTTCGGCGTTATGGCCCGCTCGATGATGGCGATGTCGGGCAGTTCCCAGTCGTCCTCAAGCCGCGTGGTGATGGGGCGGATGGTCACCGCCGCCTGCGTGGCGAAGCCGTTGTAATTGGTGTAGAACGGTTCGGGGACCAGTATCTCGTCGCCCGGGTCGCAGCAGACGGTCATCCCCATGATGATCGCTTCGGAGCCGCCGTTGGTCACGATGATGTTCTCGCGCCCCAGTTCGATCCCCTGTTTTTTGTAGTACTTGATGAGGGCGTCCTGATACTCGGGGAGACCCTGCGACGGGCCGTAGGCGATGACCTTCGAGCCGAGTTTCTTCAGCGCGTCGAACATCGCGGGGGGCGTTTCGATGTCGGGCTGGCCGATGTTGAGCTGGTAGACCGACTTACCGGCGGCGATCGCCTTGTCGGCGTAGGGCTTGAGTTTGCGGATCGGGGAGGGCGGCATCGCGGCGCCGCGTTTAGAGGCGGTTATCATGGATATCTCCGCTAAAGGTGAATGAACACACCGAAGATGTAGCCTCCGCAGGCCGAAAAGGCAAGAAATTTCGGCATCGAACACGAGAAAAAAACTTGCAAAGAGTGCCCCGCGCACTATTATGAAAAGCCCGTAATTTCATGTTCTTCAAGGGAGAACGGAAGATGTTCGACAGCAGACTCATCATGGAACAGAAGGAGCGCGTCATTGCTTCAATGCGGAAACGGAACTTCAAGGATATCGCCCTCATCGAGACGGCGGCCGGCCTGATAGAGAAGCGGAAACGGCTCATTACCGAATCGGAAAGCGCCCGCGCCCAGCAGAACAAACGCTCCAAGGATATGCCGCAGGTCATGAAGATCGGTACCCCCGAAGAGAAAAAGGCGATACAGGAAGAGTTGAAGGCGCTCGCCGAGCAGGTCAAGTCGTTCCAGCCGGGCGTGAAGGCGGTCGAGGAGGAACTCGACGCGGTGCTCCTCGCGATACCCAACCTCCTTGCCGACGATGCGCCGGAGGGGGGCGAGGAGAACGCCGTGGAGGTGAAAAAGTGGGGCGAGAAACCGGTACTGGATTTCCAGCCCAAGGAACACGACGACCTCTGCAAGAAACTGTTCGATCCCGAGCGCGGCGCCAAACTGACCGGCGCCCGGTTCAGCGTCCTGTGGGGACCGCTGGCGACGCTCGAACGGGTCCTTATCCAGTTCATGCTCGATGTCCACACGCGCCACCACGGCTATACCGAGGTCTGGACGCCCTTCATGGTCAACCGCGCCTCGATGACGGCCACCGGACAGTTGCCGAAGTTCGAGGAAGACCTGTATAAGACAGCTGAAGAAAATCCGGATGACACCCTTTACCTCATCCCGACCGCCGAGGTGCCGGTGACCAACCTTCACCGCGACGAACTCCTGCGCGAAGAGGATATGCCGCTCCGCTACTGTGCCTACACCCCCTGTTTCCGGCGCGAGGCGGGCAGTTACGGCAAGGACACGAAAGGCTACATCCGCCAGCACCAGTTCAATAAAGTGGAACTCGTGAAATTCACGCGGCCCGAAGAATCGGACGCCGAACTGATGAAACTGCTCGACGATGCTGAGGAGATACTGCGCCGTCTGGGGATCCACTACCGCGTGGTGCGGCTCGCCGCGCAGGATCAGGGCTTCTCGTCGTCCAAGACCTACGACATCGAGGTATGGCTTCCCGGACAGGGACGCTACCGCGAGATATCGTCGTGCAGTTCCTTCACCGATTATCAGGCGCGGCGCGGCCAGATCCGTTTCAAACGGGCGGGCGCCAAGGCGACCGAACTTGTCCACACGCTCAACGGGTCGGGGCTCGCGGTCGGCCGGACGCTCATCGCGATACTGGAGAACTACCAGCGGGCCGACGGTTCCATCGCCATCCCCGAGGCGCTCCGTCCTTACATGGGCTGTGAGGTCATCAACCCCGCATGAAGTTGTCTTCCCGGACGCCGTATAACATCGCCTTCGTATTCCTGATGCTGACGGCGCTCTGGGGTATCGTGAGTTTCTTTTCCTACCATATCGCGCCGCTTCCCGAAAAGATGCCGCCGACGCTTCAGAAGGCGTTCGAAGCCGATTCGCGGCCGGGTGACCGCATCTATCTTGCCGACCAGCGGTTCGATCAGTTCGTCGGGAGCCACCCGCAGTTCAATATCTTTCCCGGCACCGGCAAGAACGCGTCGATCGCCGCCGAGGACACCCATTTCTACCTCATCGGCGGGAGATCCCTGCGTCATTCCTTCGCCGCGTTGAAGGATTTCGATCACCGTGAGATCGCCTATGCCGACGGCGTCACGCTGTGGCGTTTCGACAAGGCGGGAGCGCCGTTCGCCGAGTACCGCGTTTCCGATTCCTTTCCCGAAGGGTTGACGGTCCGTTCGTCGGTCTATCCCGACGGTTCTCCGCGCCGGAACCGGCTGTTCGTGACCGGTACCGAGGTGTGGCAGAACGTGCAGGCGGGGGGCGGCGAATTCGGCGGGAAGTCGCGTACGGCCCTTTCGGCCCATCCGCTGGGCGGCGCCGATCAGTGGGTCGAGTTGACGGTCGATCCGGCGCGCTGGCAGGCGGCCGAAATGGCGTTCGAGTACGGCGTGGCCGATTCGGGCGACTGCAAGGGGGGCTGTCCGCCGGTGAAGATAACGGTGACGCAGGACGAGAAGCTCATAACGCTCGAAAGCAAGGACGGCCAGTGGCTGACCGCGCCGCTTAACGGTTTCGCGGCCGGTCGTCCGTTCACGGTGCGCATCGTCGCCGACAAGGCGGGGAAACGTCACTTCTTCTGCGATGTGGTGTTGCGCGCCCCGATCGCGGGAGGCGTCCGGTGAAACACTTGACGGCGTGGCGCATCGTTATGGCGGTGACCCCGCTCCTGCTCGCCGGGTTCTATCTGTTCCTTCTGACCTATCAGGCCGAACGGGTCGCCATCACCGACGACGCCCGCTTCTACATGGAGGCGGCGAAGGATTACGGCGATTATCTCGACAACGGTTGGAAGGGGAATAAATACTTCGACAAGAATTTCATCGACCGCTACTGGCGCAACAACCATGAACATCCCTCCTTCGCGAAACTGCTCATGGCGGGCGGCTATCTCATCCACAAGAAGTTCACGGTCTGGCATGAGGCGTTCTCCTACCGCGTCGGCATCAGTTTCCTCGCCGCGATCACGCTGCTGTTCCTCTTCAGTTTCGTCCGGCGCGCCGTATCGTTCCGCGCCGCGGTGTTCGCGTCGCTCTTCTTCATTTTCCTGCCGCGCACCTTCTTCCATGCCCGCGTGGCGACGCTCGACTTCACCGTCGGGGCGACCTGCTTCATCTTCATCTACTGCTACTGGCGCGGCCTCACCTCGCGTTTCTGGGCGTGGATGACCGGCATCGCCTTCGGGCTCGCGCTCGCATCGAAACTCAACGCCCCCTTCATGGTGCTCCCGGTGCTCATTCACTACTGCATCATCAAGTGGGACGATCTCAAGCGGCGTCCCGTCCGGACGATATTCGCGCCGCAGTTCGTATCGATGCTCCTTTTTTCCCTGCCGCTCTTCTTCGCGCTGTGGCCGTGGCTGTGGCACGACACCTTCGCGCGGTTCACGGAGTATGTCCTGTTCCACCTGCACCATTACGGCATCAGCATGTATTACCTCGGTCAGATATATTCGACGCCGCGGCCGCCGTGGGCGGCCCCCTTCGTGATGATGGTGGTCACGACCCCGCTCCTGACGGTGCTGTGCGCCGCGCTCGGCTTCATGCTGTACCGCTGGCGCGGCGATATCCGGCGCGAGCGTCCGATGCTTCTCACCGCCCTTGCCGCCTTTGTCGCCGTCGGCACGCTGATGTTCCTGCCGGCGCCGTTCTACAGCGGCGTGAAGCTCTTCCAGCCCTTCTTCCCGTTCCTCGCCGTGGCGGCGGGTGTGGGTCTGTGGCGGGTGCTCGACCGCGCGACGATCCTGCCGGTGCGGTGGCGGTTCGCCCCGTTCGGCGTCGTGTTCATCCCGGTAATCCTTTCGATGATCGACCTCAAGCACGACAACCTATCGTATTACAGCGAAATCATCGGCGGGACCAAAGGGGCGGCTAAATACGGCTTCGAGACGCACTACTACGATCTTTATTACTACGATCTGGCCAAGTATTTCGATCGCGAGCTTAAAAGCTTTTCGCCGGTCGCCTTCGACCCGAACGGCAAGGAATATCCTTTCACCTCGAGCATACTCAAGCGGTCGAAACTGCTGACGCCGAAGTTCTACTATTCCGACAACAAGGAGACGGCGGCTTACTTCGTGCTGACCCACGAATACCGCTGGCGCGAATACCCCGATCTTCTGCGCAAGCACAAATGGCGGAAACCGGTCTATGTGCTCAAACGGCAGGGGGTGCCGCTCGTGACGGTCTATAAACGGGAGGAGCCGCCCGTCGTGCGGCCGGTCGCCCCGCTCAAGATACCGAAACTCCGGATAGATTGATCTACACCGAATAGCGGCCGAGGAACTCTTCGGCACTTTCTGCCCGCGCGATCAGCCGCGCCGAACCGTCTTGACAGAGCACCTCGGCCGGGCGCAGGCGCCCGTTGTAGGACATCGCCATCGCCGCGCAGTAGGCGCCGGCATCGCGGAAGAGGACAAGGTCGCCCTCGACGGCGTCGGGGAAGGGGATGTCGGCCGCGAAGATGTCGGTGTTCTCGCAGATGCGGCCGCAGAGCGTCGCCGTTCCTGCAGTACTTTCCATTCCGACGAGGATGGCGCGGTGACGCGCCCCGTAGAGCGCCGGGCGGATGAGGGTATTCATCCCGGCATCGAGTCCCACGAACCGGCGCGGGCCTTTCTTGACCGCCGTGACGCGCGTCAGCAGGTACCCGGCGTCGCCCACGATGAAACGCCCCGGCTCGATGCGGAGAGGCGGCGGGGTAAGCCCGTGTTCGGCGCAGCAGCCGGTGAGTACGCCGGCCACGGCGCGGGCCAGCGCGTCGAGGTCGAGCGGCGCTTCGCCGTCGGCGTAGGGGATGCCGAAGCCGCCGCCGATGTCGAGATATTCGGGATGCCTGCCGAGCGGTCGGAAGATGTCGGCGGCGATGTGGCAGAGGATGGCGGTCATCCGGGCGAAGAAGAGCGGATCGCGGTTGTTGGAGCCCGCCATGAGATGGATACCGAACCGCGTGAAACCGCGCTCCGCCGCGAGCCGGTAGGCGGCCGGGGCGCTTTCGAGCGAAATGCCGAACTTCGCGTCGGGACCGCCGGTGACGATGCCGGGGTGCGATCCGCTCCCTTCGCCGGGGTTGACGCGGAAGGAGAGGATGCCGTCAAAATCGCCCGGAAGTTTTTCGAGCGCCGTGATATCGTCGAGGTTCACCGCGCCGCACCGGGCGGCGGCGATAAGGTCATCGCGCGATTCGTAGTTGCCGGTGTACATGAGCTTTTCGCGCGGTATCCCGGTCCGCTCGGCGATGGTCACCTCAAGCGGCGAGGCGCAGTCGGCGCCGAGTCCGCAGGCCGCGATGAGCCGCAGGAGATGCGGGTTGCCGTTCGCCTTGACCGCGTAAAAGATATCGGTCGCCGGATAGTGCGCGTTGAAGGCATGGCGCAGAATGTGACAGTTCTCTTCGATACGCACCGCGTCGTAGAGGTAGAGCGGCGTACCGAAGCGCGCCGCGAGTTCGTGCAGGTCGCAGCCGCCGATGGCGTTCATGCGGCACCTCCGTCGAAGAATTCGTTATGCAGCAGTCCGACCGCCCGTTCGAGGTCCTTGTCGGCGACGACGATCGATATGTTGACCTCGCTTGCCCCGACGCTCACCATGCCGACATTGACGGTGCGCAGGGTGCTGAAGAAGCGGGCGCCGATGCCGGCCGTTTCGCGCATCCCGTCGCCGATCAGGGACACGATGGCGCGCCCCTCTTCGACCCGGATGTCGCCGAGCCGCCGCAGATCGGCCGTTATCGCGTCGAGCCGTGTGGTGTCGTCGATGGTCACCGATATGCTCACCTCCGAGGTGGTGACCAGATCGACCGGCGTTCGATGATCGCGGAACACATCGAAGACCGCGGCGAGGAACCCGTGGGCGCCGAGCATCCGGTTGCTGCGGATGTGGAGCACCGTGATGCCGCGCTGGAAGGCGATCGCCTTGAGACGCCGGTCATTGCCGTTGTGCGCGATGACCCGCGTGCCGGCGTGGGCCGGTTGGAAGGTGTTACGGATGACCACCGGGACCCCTTTTCTGACCGCCGGGAAGATCGTGAGCGGATGGAGCACCTTTGCGCCGAAGAAGGCGAGTTCGGCCGCTTCGTCGTAAGTGAGCCGCGGCACGGTGCGGGCCGCCGGGATGATGCGCGGATCGCAGGTCATGATGCCGTCGACGTCGGTCCATATCTGGCATTCGTCGGCCCCGGCCGCCGCCGCGAGGAGCGCCGCCGAGTAGTCGGAGCCGCCGCGCCCGAGCGTGGTGGTCACCCCCTGCGGCGTCGCGCCGATGTAGCCGCCGGTGACGATGGCGGGGTGCCGCGCGAAGAGCGGCGGGAGTTTTTCCCGCACCGCCTCTTCGATGAGCGCCGTATCGGGTTGGGCGGCGCCGAACGATGCGTCGGTGATGATCACTTCGCGTGCGTCGAGGTGCGCCGCGTCGAGCCCCTGCGCCGCGAAATGGTCGGCGACGATGCGCGACGAGAGCGTTTCGCCCGTTGCCAGAATGGTGTCGGCGGCGCGCGGGGTGATGTCGCCCAGCGCCGTGAGCGCCGGGATGAGCCCGCGGACGCGGTCGATGGTCTCGGTGGTGAAACGCGCCGTGGGGACCGAAAGCCCCAGCTCGGCGATCATCGCGCGGTGCCGCGCCTCGACCCCGTCGAGCGCCGCGAAGGCGCCCGCCGTGTCGCCGCGGCGCATCAGTTCCAGGGTGCGGGTAAGGGTGTTGGTGACGCCCGAGAAGGCCGACACGATCGCCAGCGCGCCTGGTCCGGCGTCGCGTACGATCCGTTCGACCCGTCTGACGGCGTCGGCCGTGCCGACCGATGTGCCGCCGAATTTGAGGACCAGCATGATACTCTCCCTCGTCAAAGTTTTACAACCCGAAGAGGTCTGAGTGGGTGACTAAGCCGGAAAAGCGTCAGCGCTCTTCAGAAGCTCTCCACGATCACTCGTGACAGCCGCGGGGATTCAGCCCCGTCGTCCAACGCCCGCGCCGACGGTCCGCCGCGTCGTTTCGGCGCCGATGCCCCCGATCCGGCATCATCGGGGACCGCCCCTCCGCCGGACCGCCTGCTCGGCGCTCCTCTTCCGAAACGATTCCACGCTAGCCGAAACGACGAAGATGTCAAAATTTTCGTTGCGCCGCATCGTTGACTTGCGCGGCGCTCTACAGTACGATGGGGCGACCTGAAAAGGGAACGGAGATAATGCAGACCATCCTCTACCTCATGGCGGGACTCGCCTTTTTCCTCTACGGTATCGATCTCCTCGGCGCGCTTCTGGGCCGGATGGCGGGGGGCCGCCTGCAGGAACGGATGGACCGGCTCGCCTCGACCGACGGCCGTCGCTATCTCTACGGCGCGCTGGCGACCGTCGTCTTCCAGTCGTCGAGCGCCACCACGGTGTTGCTGGTGAGCATGGCATCCGCCGGGCTCGTCACGGCGACCGAGGCCTTCTCCTTCACGCTCGGCGCCAACCTCGGCGCGGTATCGACCGGCTGGATAGCGGCGGTGAAGATCACCGTCATCGGCCTGCCGCTGTTCATCGTCGGCGTCGTCGGCAAGTTCTTCGCGTCGAACGCGGCGCGGCGCGAACTGTTCGCCTTCTGCCTCGGGCTCGGCCTTATCCTCTTCGGACTCGATCTCATGTCTCAGGCGATGGAGGCGGTGCGTGACAACGGCGCGGTGACCGGCTTCTTTGCGCGGTTCGATGTCGGCGGTTCGGCCGCCGCGATGGTGCTGGCGGCGCTGTCGGGGGTGCTTTTCACCGCGGTCATACAGTCGAGCGGCGCCACGGCGGTCATCGCCATCGCCGGCGCGATGAACGGCATATTTTCGCTCCATCAGGCCTGCGCGCTCGTCCTCGGCGCGACGCTCGGCACCACCGTCACCGCGCTCATCGCGGCGGTGGGCGGCGGCAGCGAAGGGCGGCGGACCGCCGTCATGCATACCCTGCTCAATGTCGTCGGGCTTCTGGGCGGCCTGCTCTTATTCTATCCGCTCGTCTGGGCGGCCGGACAAACGGTCCCGGCGCTCGGCGTGGCGATGGCCGTCGCCCTCTACATGACCCTGCACAAGGTGATCCTTACCGTCGGGATGTTCCCGTTCCGGCGGCCGTTCGCGGAACGGATCATGCGGCTCGTTCCCGACCGGTTCCCCGGCGTCCATCAGCGGCTCGACATCCGGCCGCTTCCCCGCGACGCCACCGACGACGCGGTCCGCACGGAACTGACGCGCCGGATAGATCTCTTCACCCGGTATCTGCGCGACATGTTCGCCTTCTCGCTTATCGTCGCACTCAAGAAGAGGGAGGCGCCGCTCTTGACCAAGATAGAGCAGTACGAGCAGATCGTCGATCAGGGGCACAAGAAATTGGTACATCTCATCCACGATCAGAATCATCGACATCAGCAGGATCTGTGGCTTTTCCTCAAGATGTCGGACGAGGCCGAATCGATGGCCGACCATTTCAAGTCGGTCGCCAAATACGGCGTCCGTCTGCGCGAGAGGCAGCCCGAACCGCTGGCGCTCGAACGGCTCCTCATCCACACCGCCCACCGCCGCGTCTTCATGCTGTTCGACCGCGTCTGCATCTGCAAGTGCTTCGACTCGGGCGATCTGGCGCCGTGCGACGAGGCGGAGCGCGTTCTGCGGCGGCACAAGCGCGAACTGATGCTCACCATCACCGAGGAACATACGCCGCTTGAATCGGACGCGATACTGGAACTTGCCGACATCCTTTCGGAGTACAGCAAGATAAACCACTCGGTCAAGCGCATCCTGCAGGTCAACCTCGATGTCCGCGAAGGAAGAGGCGTGTATCTGTACAAGAACCGTTCTTGACATCTTGCGACGGCGGTAGTATCCTCGCCCGTGGAATGATGATGCCTTGAAAGAGGAGGCGTGTATGGCGACAAGATCGAGATTACGCTCTGAGTTGGATTATTTCATCACCAACCAGAAGAAACTGGCGGAAAAGTATATCGGCAAGGTTCTTGTCATAAAGGGCCAGAAGGTCATCGGCGTGTATGAGAGCGCCCTTGAAGCCTATGTGGAAGCTCAAAAGAAATATCGTCTCGGCGAGTTCCTGATACAGCCGTGTGAACCGGGTCCCGAGGCATTTACCGTGACCATCAGTTCCCAAGAAATATTCAACGGCTGACGCTCATGCCGCCGAACGCAAAAAGCTCTTTCCGTGCGCTTACCGTCAAATATAACGGGAAGGCGTCTCAGATACTCACCGAAATAACGATTACGCCCGCGTTCGATCCCCGGCAACAACCGATAGATCCCGCTATGAGATCGACGGCCGCCGTGGCGCTTTGGGATACCGGCGCGACAAAAAGCGTGGTGACGAAGGCGACCGCCGATGCGCTTGGCTTGGTCCCGGCAGGCGTGACGACGGTGAACCATGCGGGCGGCAGCAGTCAGCGGAACACCTACATGGTGAATATCGTATTGCCGAATAAGGTCAGTATCATCGGCGTTCTGGTCAGCGAATGCCACGATATCGTAGGATATTTTGGCGCGATCATCGG
>CALMRE010000057.1 GCA_937871295.1 uncultured bacterium
CGCGGCATTATTATGATCTCTACCGGATGAGCAGTGCTCCCGTCGCGGATGAAGCGCTCGCCAAGTTGGATCTCCTTAACGATGTCGTCCAATTCAAGATGCGTTTCTACCGGTGCCCCTGGGCACAGTATGAACTGGCGAAGCCCGGGAGCCTCCGGTTGTCGCCGCCGGAACATCACCTCGCCGCGCTCCGGCAGGATTACCGCGCCATGCAGACTTTGCTTTTCGGCGACATACCGGACTTCGACGAGGTGTTGGCGGGCATCGCCGCACTGGAGCGGAGGATCAACAAAAGCGGAACGACTGCGTAACAAACAATTCTATAGTTCTTGCGCCCTGACCCCAATGGTTCTCCCCCAATGGTTCCTCCCGAAATCTCTGCGCCCGAGTCAAGGAAACGATGGGGCAGAAAGAGGCCGAGTCCTAGTAGCCCCGTCCTTCAGGGTTGCCACTCAGTAAAAAAGATATCGTCCCCTCCGCTTCCAACATTTTCACCGAAAGAACCGGAAGTGTTTCCTGCCGCATAAATCACGCCCCGGGAACTCAGGGCTATCGAAGAGGCCATATCATCTTGCGGCGTTCCCCATTGCCTTATCCATACTTGGGTGCCGTCGAGATGAAATTTTGCAATAAATGCGTCCAGCTCACCGGCACTCTTGGTTCCCTCAAATGAGCCTGTCGTTGCACCCACAATGTAAATATCGCCCGCCACGTCTACTGCAACACCATAGCCCTCGGCGCTTCCTGAACTGATAAGTTTTTTTTCCCAGTCGGTCGTTCCATCATAATTCCAAACTCTGGCAAGAAAAACTTTTTGAGACAGCAGCGATTCCCGTCCAACAACGATAATATGTCCTGTGGTGTCGATAGTAATCGAATCCGTGCGGCCAGAAAAAGTTCCTGTTCTTTGCACCCATGATTGATAGCCATTTGTTTTCCACTTAATCAGCAACGAATCTTCAATATCATCGTAATGTTCTCGTCCACCGTAACCGCCCACTATAACACCTCCCTGCCTATCGACCGTGATCGAGGTGGCAAACTTGTCTTTTTGAGTTCCCCATTGCTCCAACCATATTCGGGTCCCATCCGCGTCCCTTTTGCACAGGAAGATATCGTACCCCGCTTCGTTATCATCCATACCAAATGCCCCGTTTGTGTGTCCCGCCACAAAGATATTCCCATCCTCGTCGGTTGTCACGGCAGCGCCAATATCTAATCCTTCCGTTCCCCACTGCTGGGACCATATTTTCGTTCCGTCGGATGACCATTTGGCGAGAAAGACATCTCTCCCGCCAACGCTCACATTACCATCAAGGGATCCCTCAGTGAATCCAGTTACCAGCACATTGCCATCCGGATCAATCGCCACGGAACGACCCTCGTCCCACGCGGGACTGCCCCATTGTCTGATCCATGCCGAAGTCCCATCAGCAGACCATTTAACCAGAAAGACATCGCTTGACCCAGCACTCGTATTGTTCCCGTCAAGCGATCCTCTTGTGTGCCCCGTAAAATAGATATTGTCTTCCACATCGATCGCTATGGCATTGACCGTATCTCCAGCAATCGTTCCCCACTGTTTCGTGGTATGGGAAGGAGTTTTGTCACCGGTATCGCAGGCCAGAAAGAAACCGGTCACAAGACATATCATAGAATATTTAAACATAAACTCCCATTCAGCACGATATCCGCACCCATTGTGCCGAAATCGTTGGCATGAGTCAAGGAAACGGGACCGCATACCTTCTCCTTTTTCAAGGAGAAGGCAGGTTGAGGTATTATAGAAGCAGAAGCAGTGGGGTCAGACCCTCAATATTCCATATTCGTCTGCCGTTCACTGTGCGTCGGAGGCGGGAACGATGACCTTGACGAGCCGGTTACTGAGGTAGGAGCCGTTGCCGAGCACGGTGACCAGCGCATCGTAGACCGCCGGTTCGGTGGTCGTGTTCTTGCAGAAATCGTTATGGAACAGAACGTCGAACCAGACAGTGGTCCCCTGCGTGACCGAGAAGAAGGTGGTCTCGCTCTGACCGCTCACTCCGGTGGTCGGTTCGGCCTTGACGGTGGTGGACGACTTCACGAACTCGGCGGCGCTGATGCCGTCGCACTGGTCGTCCGACATCTTGCCGGTGGTCACATCCATGTCGATGAAGGTGGTCAGATCGAGTATCGCCTGACCGATCTGGTCGGGCATCCCGTCGCCTTCGGGGGTGGTGGTGTGGTAGATGAAGGGGTTGCCGTTGCCGTCCAGCGATCCGGTCAGTTCGGCCATCAGCTTCATGTCGTCCATCGGCTCCGACGCGTCGGTCGCGGTGCCGTCGGTATTGAGGGCGTTCCAAGTGTCGATACCGATGAATTTGGCTCCTTTGCTCCCCATGATGGCGATCGCCTCGTCGAAGGTATGGCCGTTCTCGAGGCCGGCGCCGACCCGCCAGACGCACTGAGCGGGAGAGTATGCCTCATTGTTGTCGGGATCGCAATCCTCATGAACATCGTCGGTGATGTAGATGACTATCGGCATCGACTTCTTGCGGAAACAGGCGTGCCCGATCGTACCGATCTGGCCGGTGCAATCGGCCTCCGGGATGACGATCTCCGCCTCGGCGATGCATCCCATCATCGGCGGACAGAGCGACGCGTGGCCGTGGAACGCCGCTTCGGCGAAACTCTGATATATCGGTTCGCTGGCCATTTCGCTGATGCCGACACTGAACTTCTGATCGGCGGCGGGAAGGATATCGTCCAGACTCGCCTTTATCTCATCGGCCGAAATCGTCATTTTCTGCCGCATAAAGTTCGAGGTGCCGTCGAAGGTGATACGCGACAGGCCGAACGCGGCGAAATCGGGATCGGCGTACTGCGTATTTATTTTGTCGATGATGTTGGTCTTGATCCCCTCCTGCACCTTCTCTATCTCGCCGTACATCGAGCCGGAGGCGTCAATGACGAACAGCACATCTATCGCCTCGATGACGGTGCTGAATTCGAGTGTACGGTTAGCCTCGTGCCCGTTGTAGGGAAGCACGACAAAGAACAGACCGTCGGGGATGGTGTCGGCGTCGTCGGTCGGATCGGAGCCGTAGACGATCTCGGCCAGATCGTCGGAGCCGTCGTCGTCGGTGTCCTTCTTGGTCGGATCGGTCCCCGCCTGCGCCTCTTCCTTGTCCGGCAGGCCGTCGCCATCCGAATCTTTATCCATATAGTCAGGCATGCCGTCGCCGTCGGTGTCCTGCGGGTTGGCCGGATCGCCTCCCGCTTCAGTAGAATCGGGGAAGCCGTCGCCGTCGGAATCGGTATCAAGACAGTTGGGAACACCGTCGAAGTCCTTGTCGCCGCTCCCGTCCACGCCGTTGGGTATGCCGTCGGTATCCTCGTCGCCGTTCGGGTCGGCGCACAGTTCGTTCACCACATCCTCGTCAGGCCCTAGCGGGTCGTCACTTTGCGGATCGTCGTTCTGCGGATCGTCACCACCGGCGTTATCGTTATCGGTCACCACGAGTTGGTCGGTACCGGGATCCTCTTCCTGCGGCACGCAGGCAAGGAACAGAAAAAGGCCCAAAAAGGCGATAAGTACGTGACGCATCATGCACCTCTCAACAATGTGTCGTTGGAACGATTATAAGAAGTCGGAAAAGAAACGCAATACGAAAAAGCGATTATTTTTCGCTAGTCGGCGATCACCTTGACGGCGTACTGACGGGTGCGCGGTCCGTCCCAGTCCACCAGATAGATCGCCTGCCAGGTGCCGAGCGACGGCGCGCCATCCTCGATGATGACGGTCACCGACGGACCGAACAGCGACGATTTGATGTGGGCGTCGGAATTCCCTTCGGCGTGCCGGAACCCCGCCTCGTGCGGGATGAGTTTTTCGAGGAAAGTTCCCATGTCGGTCGCCACATCGGGATCGGCGTTCTCGTTGATGGTCACCGCCGCGCTGGTGTGGAATACATGGATAACGGCGATGCCGTTCTTGACGCCGCTTGCCCGGATGGTCTCCTCGACGCTCGCAGTGATGTCGATGAATTCGGAACGGCGCGTACTTTTTACCGTGAATTTTTTCAGCATGACCGGCCTCCCTCTCCCGTTGACCGCCGACACACGCGCCATTCTACCCGAACATCGTAAAAAAGTCCAAAGGATTTTTCGACCGCTCTTACTGCAGATGACTTGCAGGTGGCCCACATGTTTCGCGTGCTCTATCAGTTGCTGATGCTCGGCTATACCGAGGCGGAGTTGTCGGAGACGACGGTCGCCCGGTGCCTGCGGGCGATACGGAAGAAGACCGGCCCGACCGCCGATCAGACGCAGTCGTGGAAGACCTTTCACAAGAATCACCGGGACGATGGGTTCGCCGTCAGCGCTACTATAGTTCTATAGTTATTGCGCCCTCCCCTCTGGCTATGGGAATAACTGACCCCTTGGACTCTCCCCAACAAGCAAGCCTTGGCCAAGAGAGCCGGTCAGACGCTCTAATATGGATACGACCCAATAACGAGATCCCTTCAGCCCACAAAAAAGCAAGAATTTCAAACTCGCGACTCTTTAATGATACAAAAAAGAGAGCATCATCTTAAAAGTATTAAGATATTTTTTCGTTCTAATAGCAATAAGACGCGGTCTGTCCTGAAAACCGAGTTCTCCTTATTCCCAGTTCCGAACAGATTTTCCCGACACGACGATACACTCTAACGAATATAAGCACATTCCAATTGTAATCCTGTCAAGACATTTGCTAATCTTGCCGTAATTGATTTCGTCAAGACATTTGC
>CALMRE010000058.1 GCA_937871295.1 uncultured bacterium
GCACCTTCGGGTCCTCCTTGAGCGTTTCGCTCGCCGTGAAGGTCACCTGCACCTTATCCAGCGCTTTGACGACCGTCTTCGGCGTCGTCATCGCGGTGTTCCAGAGGGTCAGTACCGGACCATTCGCCGCCGGCAGGATGCGGTCTATGGTGAAAGCGCCGAGGCTGGTACCGCTGATGCTGTTGCCCGCCGCATCGGTCGCGTTCACGACGATGGTGTACCCCGCGCCGTCGGCAAGCAGGACCGCCCGGGAGCAGGAATAGGTCTTGTTGTCGGTCGTTGCGCAAACGAACGGCAGTCCGCCCGCCGAAGCGACGCTCATGGCGGCCGGCAATATCGTTTCGCTGAAGCTGAAACTAGCGGTGACGGTGCTCGATGCATTCGCCTTGGCCGGCGCAATGATCGGATTGAGCACCGCCGGCGCGGTCACATCGAACGGCGCGGTCGAACCGAGCGTCGTCGCACCGGTGTTGTCCGACTGGTCGGTCAGTTCGATGCGGACCGTCTTTTGACCGTCGCCATCTCCCGTCTGTACGGTGTATTGATAGGTATAATCGAGTCCGCTCTGGCCCGTCTTGGTCATGAGGCTACCGCCCACCTGCACCTTCGGGTCCTCCTTGAGCGTTTCGCTCGCCGTGAAGGTCACCTGCACCTTGTCCAGCGCTTTGACGACCGTTTTCGGCGTCGTCATCGCGGTGTTCCAGAGGGTCAGCACCGGATTGTTCGCCATCGGCAGGACGCGGTCTATGGAGAAGGTGCCGAGGAGCGAATCGGTCAGGGTGTTCCCCGCCGCATCGGTCGCCGTCACAAGAATGCCGTAACCGGCGCCGTCGGCGAGAACCACCGAACGGGTGCAGAGATACTGTTTGTTGTCGCTCGTAGAACAACCGTACGCGAGATTCTGACCATCATTGGAACGCACCGAGACGGTCGCCGGAAGTATCTCTTCGCTGAAACTGAAGGCAACGCGGATAAGGGACGATGCGTTGGCCTTCAGCGGCACGATGACCGGGTTGAGTGCCGCCGGCGCGGTCACATCGAACGCCGCGGTTGACGCCAGTGTCGTGGTTGAATGATTATCGTATTGGTCGGTGAGCTCTATGCGGACCTGTTTCTGGCCGTCGCCGTCGCTTGCGTCCACGGTGTACTGGTACGTATAGTCTAGACCGCTCTGTGCCGTCTTCGTCATCGCCTGACCCGCTATCTGGACGAGCGGGTCGCTCTTGAGGGTGTCGGACGAAGTGAAGGTGACCCGCACCTTGTCGCCCGTCGTGACGACCGTTTTGTTCAGCGTCATGCCGGCGTTCCAGAGGGTCAGGACCGGGTTCGCGACCGCCGGATCGATGCGGTCGATGGCAACGCTGCCGATCGTTTCGCCGGTCAGGCTATTCCCCGCCGCATCCTCGGCATCGACGAGAATGTCGTAGCCGCCGCCGTCGGCGAGCTGAACGGTACGGGTGCAGATATAGGTCTTCTGATCGGGCGTCGAACAGGTGAATGCCAGTCCGCCGTCGGAGAGGACCGTCATCTTGAGCGGGTCGATCTCTTCGCTGAAACTGAAGCTGGCGGTGACGACGCTCGTCGCGTTGGCCTGTTCGGGACTGATGACCGGGTTGAGTACCGCCGGTGCGGTCACATCGAACGCCGCAGTTTCGGTGAGCGTGGTCGTCGAATGGTTGTCGTAAAGATCGGTGAGTTCGACGCGGATCGACTTCAGGCCGTCGCCGTCGGAGGACTGCACGGCGTAGAGGTAGGTGTATTCAAGGCCGTTCTGAGCGTTCTTCACCATCGCCTGACCCGCGATCTGCACGGCCGGATCGTTCTTGAGCGTCTTGGTCACATCGAATATCAGTTCGACCATGTCGCCCGCCTTCGCGACCGTCTTCTGGACCGTCATCGCATTGTTCCAGAGGCGGAGCGTCACGGCGCCGACCAGCGGGTTGACGCGGTCTATTTCTATCGTGCCGACCGCAAGGCCCGTCGCGCTGTTGCCCGCCGCATCGGTCGCGACGGCCACGATGGCGTAGCCCGCACCGTCCGCCTCGGCGACCGACCGGGTGCAGGTGTAGGTCTTGTTGTCGGTGGTCGAACAGGCAAAAGGCAGGCCGCCCGCCGAGGCGACGCTCATGGCGCCCGGCAGTATCTCTTCGCTGAAGGAGAAAGTGGCGGTGATGGTACTCGTCCCATTCGCCTTCTGCGGCGTCACGATGGGATTGAGGATGGTCGGCGGATTGACATCGAACGCCACGGTCTGGGCAAATGAATGGACGGTATGGTTGCCCGCCGTGTCGTAGAGGTCGACCGTGATCGTCTTCTGGCCATCGCCGTCGCCGTCACCAACCGTCAGACAGTAATCGTAGTCGCCGGAACCGGTGCACGGATCGGCGGCGCGACCGCCTATGGTCACTACCGGCGCCTCACGCGGCGTTTCCGAGACACTGAAGCTCGCGCGGACCACATCGCCCGCCTTCGATATCGTCTTTGTCGTGCCGCAGTCGGCGACGGTGCACTGGGTGACCGCCTCACTGGAGATGACCGGCAGTTTCCGGTCGACGACAGCATTCAGCCCGATCGCCTGACCGTTCGTTTCGTCGGCCGGGTTGATGTAGTTGCCGGCAAGGTCGCGGCCGTTGACCCAGAGTTCGTATTCGGCGATCTCCCAGGTGACGCCGCCGAGCGACGCGGTGCATTTCCAGCTCTTGGCGCTTCCCTGTTCCGTACAGGTGAGGTCGAGTGTGACCGGAGCGCCGGCATCGCCGGAGGTCTTGTTCCCGACGAGCGTTACCGCCTCGACATCTTCGGGGAAACTGAAACGGACATCGATGGCGGTGGTCTGACGGTTCGCCGTTTCGGGCGATACGGTCGGGTTGAGGACCGCCGGCGCGGTGGTGTCGTAGGTCACGGTGTCGGTCAGATCGATGGTGGCGCCGTTCCCGGCCGGGTCCTGTATCGTAACGGTGATGAGTTTGCTCCCGTCGCCCTCTTCCGGAGCGGCGGTATGGCGGTATTCGTAGGTGTCGCCCACTTTCTGGGAATAACCGCCGAGCTGGAGCGCACCCACTTTCACGATCGGATCGCCTTCGAGCGTTTCACTGGCGGTGAACGAGATGATGAATTCGTCGCCCAGTTTAAGCGTCGTCGGCGCGACATCCTGCGCGGTGAGATATGGGATCGCGCGGTCTATCGACACGGTCCCGACGGTGAGGCCGGTCGCGGCGTTGCCCGCTTTGTCGGTCGCCGAAACGGTCACCGGATAGTCGTTGACCTGCGTGTCGGCCCCGGCGAAGGTGTAACTGCAGACAAAATCGCGGCGCGGTGCGCCGTTCAGGGGGCAGTTCGCTCCCGAAAGGCCGAGTCCGCCGTCCGAAAGCGCGGTCATCGCGACCTCTTCGGTGAAGGAGAACTTCACCTCGACCTGCGGGGTAGCCTTGTTGCTCTTGGTCGGGAGGATGATGGCGTTGGCCAATTCGGCGGCGGTCATGTCGAAGGTCACCTGTCCGATGGCGTAGGTGTCGGCGTTGCCCGCTTCGTCCTTGAGTTCGACCGTGATATCCTTCGCCCCTTCGCCGTCGCTCTCTTGGACGGTGTGAGTGCAGGTATACTGCTGAAGGTCGCCGTCGAAGGTGCAGCCGGTCACCTCGATAAGACCGATACGGACGGTATGTTCGGCGATGGTCTCGGCCACGGTGAAGATGACCGTCACGGTGTCGCCCTCCTTCGCGAGCGTCTTGTCGGTGTCGCCGTTGACCGCCACATCGGGCCCGTTCAGGGTCGGCGCGCTGTTGTCTATCTCGACACTCCCGATGGCGATGGTCCCCGCTATCGGGTTGCCCGCAAGGTCGGTCGCCGCGGTGACGCTTACCGGGAAGGTCCCTTCGTCGTCGTCGCCGTCGACGGTATGTTTGTAGATGAAGAGCCGCTTGTTGGTGTCTTCATTGTAGCGCGTGAATTTGCCGTTCAGCGCGCCCCAGTCGATGACCACACCCTCCACATCCTCGGTGAAGGAGAAACGGACATCGATGACCGCGCCGAGGTTGGCGTTCTCGGGGGCGATGACCGGGTTGACCACTTCGGGAGCGGTCACATCGTACTCGATGGTCACATACTGATCGGCGGCATCTTTCAGCGTGCGGCTCGTCGTGTTACCGGCCAGATCGGTCAACTGGATCGCGATCTGCTTCACGCCGTCCCCCTCGTCGGCCGCCGCCGCATGGGTACAGGCGTAGTCGAGTCCATCGACGGTGCATTCGCCGGAGATGTTCTTCGCGCCGATGAGTACCGTCGGGACGCTCCTGAGTTCTTCGGTCACGGTGAAACTGAGGGTGAACGCGGCGCCGAGTTTGACATTGGTCGCCGAAAGATCGTGCGACGCCACATCGGGCGGCGTTATATCGACGAATACCGAGCCGATCGATACCGGGTCGAGGGTATTCCCAGCCAGATCGGTGACCGACGCGGTGAAGTTGTAGGTGCGCTCCGCATCGGTATCGGCCACGATATGGGTGTAGGTGTGCGACAGGCCGTCGGGGGTCACTTCGCCGGTGAAGGTAAGATCGTCGCCGTCAAAATCATAACTGGAAGGCGTTTCGGAGAGCGAGAAGAGGACCACGAGTTTCTGTCCGAGCCCCACCCGGTCGGCCGGGTTGACCAGCGCGTTGATGAGGACCGGGTCGGCGGTGTCGTAAATGACCGGATCGGCGTACGGTTCCCGCGTCAGGTTCCCCGCCAGATCGACCGCCGCCACCGCGACATGTTTGGTGCCGTCGCCTTCGGCCGCGTCCACGGTATGGCTACAGGTATAATCAAGACCGCTCGCCGTGCAGTCGGCGGCGTCGAGTCGCACCTGCAGTTTCCCTATTTCCAGAAGCGATTCGGGTTTTATCTCTTCGCTGACGGTGAAGCTGACGGTGAAGGCGGTCCCCGCTTTGACCGGGATGAGCGGATCGATGCCGCCGATGGTGAGATCGCTGACGGTCGGCGCCGTCTTGTCGATGACGGTGTCGCCCACCTCTTTCTGGTCTTCCGCTATCTCGTTGCCCGCGGTGTCGGTCGCCTCGACGCGGATGGTGTAGTTCCCTTCGAGGTCGATATCGTCGACGGTATGGCTGAAGCTGAACGACTGGTCGTCAATGCTCGGACCGGTCAAGGTGAACGCTATCTCTTTGGTCGGGTCGTCGTCGAAGACCGCGATGAGCGTCACCTTCGCCGGATCGACCGGTTCGGAGAAACTGAGCACCGCCTCGATGGGGATCCCCTTCTTGGCGCGGGCCGGGGTCGTCTCAACGCCCATGAGGAGCGGCAGAATGTTGTCGAAGATGGTCTGCCCGATGCTGACGGTCGCATCGTTCTTCGCCAGATCGCGCAGCGACGCCGTTATCGTCTTGATGCCGGTGATATCCTCGCCGCTCACGGTGTAGGTATAGGTGTAGTCGAGCCCATCCTTGGTGCCCAAGGTGAGCGTCTTGTCGTCGATCTTCACCACCGGGTCGGCCGAAAGCTCTTCGCTCGCGGTGAACGAGACGGTGAGCAGATCGCCGCTCCGTAGCGTCTCCTTGCCATCGCTACCGGTCACCGTGATGCCGCTGATCGACGGGAGGGTACGGTCTATGGTCACTTTCCCCAGTTCGAATGCCGCGGTCTCGTTACCGACCCCGTCGCTCGCGGTCAGGGAAAAAGTATATTCCTGTTCGTCGTCGGTGTCGGTCACGGTGTAGGTATAGGTGTAACTCTTGTTCGCCTTGTTGTCGGCGAGGGTAAAGGCCAGCCCGCCCCACGCTATCTCGAGCGCCGCCGGATCGACCTCTTCGTCAAAGGAAAAGCGCACTTCGATGATGTCGCCCAGTTTCGCTACCGTCGGGAACGGCGTTACATTGGGCACCGGCGCGGTGGTGTCGAGGTAGACATCGGCACGCTTGGGGGCGCTTTCGTAACCGAGGGTGTTCTTCGATTTGCCGAAGACCGAATAGAGGGCGTCGCCCAGATCGGTCCACCCTTCCGTTATGTTCCAATCGGCCAGTTCGTAGGTCGTTTCATCTATTTTGGTCAGTTCGGTCAGCTTCTTTTCAATTATTCCTTTCTCGAAGTTGAGGTCGTTGGCGATGATGACGGTATCGGCGTTCTTCACGGTGAGACGTAGCGTCACAGTCGGTTCTCCCACCCGCGCGACAACGGCGCCGCCCTGCCGCACTTCGATGGCGAAACTCCCCCCTTCCCCCGTCTCGTCGACACCGGCGTTCGCCTGCAGTTTCATATTGACCGCGACCGTCTTGTTCCGGTCGCTCGCCTTAAAGTTGAACAGTTCCGATACGCCCACATAGAGCGGATCGCCGCTCCGTTCCTCGTTATCCCAGATGGCGGCGCGGACGAACCGGTTGTCGCCGTAGGTCAGTTTCGTGAAGTTGAGGTTATCGCCGCTCCCCAGCTTCACCGGGCCCGCCTCATCGAGCGATTTGGCGTTGCTCTCTATGTCGGCCGGGAAGGTTTTCCCTTCGCCCCCTTTCCATTCCTGATAGTAAGCCCAGATATAGTAGTCCTTTGCCGCCGCATCGGGTTCATGGCCCGTTTCCCACTGGAACAGCACCACGAACGAGCCCGGCTCGGTCGAGAAGGAGTCACAGGCGGCCGTGAAAAGGAGACAAACGAATACGACCACCGCTACGGACAACTTTTTAAGCATCGGTTCTTTCCCCCGAAAAGATGACGCAAGACTTTAGCACAATATACTATAATTTTCAAGCGCGTTATTCCCCTAGATTATCGGCTGTTTAGCGGGTATTGCGTTGGCGCTCCTTTTTTGCTATGCTGGGGCGTTCACCGACGGAGGGGATCATGTCGTCAGAGAAAAAACCGAAGATCGTCGTCGCAAAACACACGCCGTTCCTCATCAGCGGGCTCAAGGATTTCTTCGACGGGAGCGGCAACCGCTTCGAGGTGAAGCAGGTCATGGCGCTGTGCCGGTGCGACAAATCGAAGAAGTTCCCCTACTGCGACGGCACCCATGCCGAAACGGGGCTTGACTGCTGTAAACTGCCGGAGCGGCCGAAGGACAAGATGCACAGCTTCACCGGGCGCGAGATCACGATACACTTCAACCTCGGCGTCTGCTCGCACCACGGCTACTGTCTGGAGCTTTCGCCGGTGTTCGATACCTCGCGGCTCAAATGGATAGATCCCAACGGCGCGTCGGCCGCCGAGATCATCGCGACCATCGAGCGGTGCCCGAGTGGCGCCCTTTCCTACACCATCGACGGGGTCTACCATGCGGCGCTCGACCGGACGCCGGCGATAAAGGTCACCAAGCGCGGGCCGTTCGAGATAACGGGGGGCATAGAACTGGAGACCGATGACGGCTCAAAACCGCAGTGCGACGAGCACTACTGTCTGTGCCGGTGCAACAAGACCAAGAATCAGCCCTTCTGCGACGGCTCGCACCTGCCGCATAAACTGATAGGCGGGTAAGCATTGTTAGGTCAGCAATCTTTGTTTCCCCACTTGACCTTTGCCTGTCAAACAGGTAAAGTATCCCCGTTTGAACACCACCGCAGGGAGAAAAGCGGATGACCGGAATTGTCAAAGCATACGCCGACACTTCGGTATACGGCGGAGCGTTCGATAAAGAGTTCGACCGGGCAAGCATTTCCTTTTTCAAGAAGGTCACCGATGGCTCGATCGCGCTGTATACCTCGGATGTGATCAGACGCGAGATGGAACAGGCCCCCGTTCAGATACGCCAATTCTTTGAGGAACTGCTTCTCCGCGCCACGGTCGTCGAGATAACGAAGGAAATGCTGGAGCTTCAGCAGGCATACATAAAGCAAGGAGTTCTGGGCAAGAAGTCATACGACGATGCGCTTCATATCGCCATCGCGACGGTATCTGGCGTCGATCTGATCGTGAGCTGGAACTTCAAGCATATCGTGAACTACCGCAAGATACCTTTGTTCAATGCGGTCAACACGCTGAAAGGCTACAAGCCGATAGCGATACACTCGCCGATGGAGGTGGTGCATGCGGAATAACAAGGTGTTCGATTGCGTCCGTATGAAGAACGAAGCGGCCGAAAAGGTCTACCGGATGCTGAGCGGGATGACGCCGGAAGAACAGTTGGCGTTCTGGCGGGACGGCACCAAGGAACTCCTGAAGATGAAGAAGAACTCGAAGAAGGCGACTCCGCGCAAGACGGCAAGCACGCGAGTATCTGCGTGATCTTTTCTCCCCAACCGCAGTGCGACGAACACTACTGTCTGTGCCGGTGCAACAAGACCAAGAATCAGCCCTTCTGCGACGGGAGCCACCTTCCGCATAAACTGATAGGCGGATAGTTCGATCTATTCTTCGGGCCTTCGAGGCTCGAAAAATCCCGGCACTCTGTCCTCGATTAAGAATGCGCCCAGAAGCATCAATATGAAAAATGCCATGTGGAGCGCGTTGAAAATGTAGGAAAGGAAGAATGGCTTTATTATGACCTCACGGTGTCCCTGCTGGTCGGTCCTGACAACTTGTGTAAGGTCAAGAAAGAAAAACTCTGGCTCTATCGCATAGCGGTACTTGCCATCGGAACTGATCACCTCTCTCGAATAATTCTCTTTCGGCCAATCGGGCCTTGTATTAATAAATGTTACCGAATTTCCTTGTTGTTGTAGCAATACTTTAAACTTGGGACCTCTCCCAAAGGCACGCGAATAGTGGGCATAATTAAAGACAAAGTCCCCATTAGGTCTATAAACAAAGATACGGCTGCCTCCGGGAAAAGACAAATAAAGGTTGTCTTGATTATCTGTCAGTATTTCCCTCGCGGACCCAACAGGGGTTGGGAAAGAGAAACCTTTTGACACCCCTAGAACATCTATATCAAACCACGGAAACACCGAGATCGCAAAGGTCGTCATGGGAATAAAAAAACAAAGGTATTTTATGATATTAAGAAGAATCACGGCCGTTAGACTGAATTTTGTTTTCTTCTCATGCAACGCATATTTTGTGGGAAGTTCGGATGCCGGGAGCATTTTCTGTATTTCGACCATGATACGATCTAAGACACCGTCCGGCGTTTTGGGCGAGATCCGGTGTAACTCCCCAACCGTTATCCACCCACGCTTACGATGGAATTCGTATTTCTGTTTGCTCTCTAGGCGATATTGGTCGAAGATCGCTCCCGGTGTCACCGCGGTCACGCAACGCACCTCAGCAGATTTTGCCAATTTCCCTGCTAGAAATGCTCTATGGTCTTCAAGTAATTCTTCGATCGATGTCGATGGTTCAAGAAAATTCCGCAGCATGTTTTCCGGGACATCGACGCTCTCCGCTTTCGCCGCGTTGCTGGTCATCAACATCCGACCATCCGAAAGTTCGCTCATGAAATCGAAAAAAGTGCGCTTCTTGGGCGGGTAGTAGTAAGCCGCCACACGCAGTTCTTTCTTCTCGTCGGCAAAAATACGCAACGGCACCATTTGACCGTTAGCCTGCGTGTATGTTTGATCTTCCATATCACACACGAATTTTAACCCCAATGGCTCCAACAGACGTTGCGCCGCATCCAGTTCTTTCGCCATTCGAGCAGTAATGTCGTGCCGGTTCAATATGCGTAGGTCCGGATGTTCTACATAGAATCGTTGCGTTGCCTCAAGTATTTTCCGCGCCATCCTGCGTATCCGGAAAACGCTTCCCCAGTAATACATCGCGAGGAACAGAAGAAGGACGGAATGGACCGCTAGCACAAAAAGAATCGATTTGAGCGTCAACATCCATTTCCCCGACAAGAACGCTTCATTCTAACAATGGCCGATTGAAAGACAAGAAAACCCATCTCCTTGACTTCGCCCTGCTTGCCGGATGATATTGATAAGAAATGAATGCCGCTATGCTTCGCCAGCGGCTTTGAGCGTCTTTTCGACGACGGCGTCGCTCAACCGGAAACTGATCTTCTTCATCATTGCGTTGAGCACGCCCTTGACCGTCGGGACCAGTTTCTTTTCCTTCGCCAGAAGCAGAATACCGACCGTCCCGATTATCTTCAGTCCCAATTTCTCCGCCGTTCTTCTCGCCAGTTTATCGTCGATGGCAACCTTGTCGGTCTTTTTTTCAAGCGCCAATGCGATGACCTCGCTTTCTCCTGCGCCCAGTTGGAGGAAAAGCGTGTTGAATACCTCCCGGTTCTTCAACTTGGCGATCTTGATGAACGCGGGCGCTTTTTTCTTTTCGATCGCGAAGACCTCTTGGTACACCGCATTGGGAATAATCACCTCGCCGAAAAGCGAGTGAAGCACATCAAGCCGATCAACCGCCTGAAAAGCGATGATAACCGAGGAATCGGCGATGATGATCACCGGAACGACTCTCTGTTTTTCAGGTCCTGCTCCAGTTCCGCCTCATCGTAATTGAGGCACATCTCCTCCCGAGCAAGAAGCGCGAGGAACGCCCTGCTGTTCATGCCGCACATCTCAGCCGCCTTGCCCAGACTGATCGCCCCTTTCTCATACAGTTTGACCGCAAGGAGCATGAGCAACTCCTTCTCCCTGTCTTTTTCAGGAAGTTTCAAGGCATTCTCGACCTTTTCAGAGATGAACAACAGCATGATACCCTCCACTTATTCGACCGACCCATTGTACCGTCCCCATCGGTTATGTCAAGGCAATTTCCGGGAGCATCCGCTTCCCGTTCTTGACTTCGTTTCGTCCGCCGGTAGAATGCCGGTGCTGAGAAATTCCACTGTTGGGAGGAATTCATGGTTACCAAGACCCCGTTCGACACGGTCGTTGCCGAACTCGCGCTCGTCGAGAAATACCGCTCGCTCGCCCACCTCTCCCGCACCGGCACCCCGATGCCCTCGGTCGAGACGCTCTCCGAGATCGTCGAGTTACTGCGGCAGATACTCTTCCCCGGCTACTACGGCGAATCGGACCTCACGCAGGACAACCTTAAATACTACATCGGCGCGAAACTCGACCGCGCCTACAGCCTCCTCGCCGAGGAGATAAAACGCGGCCAGTGCTTCTCCTGTGAGATAACGGCCGAATCAGAATGCCGCCACTGTGAAACGACATCGAAGGAAAAAGCGGCCAAATTCATCGCCCGCCTGCCCGAAGTACGCCGCCTGCTCGCCACCGATGTCGAGGCGGCCTACGAAGGCGATCCGGCCGCCACCAGCCACGGCGAAACGATCTACTGCTACCCCTCGATATACGCCATGACCAACTTCCGTATCGCCCACGAACTGCAGGTGCTCGAAGTGCCACTCATCCCCCGCATCATCACCGAGATAGCCCACTCCAAGACCGGCATCGACCTCCATCCCGGCGCGCAGATCGGCGAAAAGTTCTTCATGGACCACGGGACCGGCATCGTCGTCGGCGGCACCTCCGTCATCGGCCGGGGGGTAAAACTCTATCAGGGGGTGACGCTGGGCGCGAAATCGTTCCCGCTCGACAAGGACGGGAAACCGATCAAGGGGGTCCCGCGTCACCCGATAGTCGAGGACAATGTGGTCATCTACGCCGGCGCCACGGTGCTCGGCCGCATCACGATAGGCCGCGACGCGATGATCGGCGGCAACACCTGGGTCACGCAGGATGTCGCGCCGGGAACCAAGGTGCTCAACCCGAAGTAGTCGCAAACATTCCGCTAACGGCAACTTTCTTGCCTTTTTTTTCCTAATTGGTATGGTTTTGCGTCTTTGGGACGAGACTCACTTTTGTATATAGGAGGTTCCCTCATGTTCTCAAGATTGTTGCCGCTCGTTGCCTTTTTCGCCCCGGCGCTGGGCATGGCGAGCGAGGCCGATCTCAAGATCCCCGAACTGGCGGCCGGTCAGCAGAATCTGCTGTACATCGGCTTCCTCGTCTGTTTTCTCGGCCTCGGCTTCGGCCTGTGGCAGTACCTCAAGGTGAAGAACATCCGGGCCCACAAGTCGATGCTGGATGTCTCGCAGACCATTTTCGAGACCTGCAAGGCCTATCTCATCCAGCAGGGCAAATTTCTCATCATCCTCGAGGCCTTTATCGCCGTCTGCATCGCGTTCTATTTCGGCTATCTCCAGCACAACAGTGTCGGCACCGTCGCGCTGATACTGCTCTGGTCGGTGATCGGCATACTCGGCTCCTACGGCGTGGCGTGGTTCGGCATCCGGATGAACACGCTGGCCAACTCCCGCATGGCTTTCTCGTCGCTGGAGCGCAAACCGATAAAACTGCTCAACATCCCGCTTGACGCGGGGATGTCGATCGGCGTGGTGCTGGTGTGCGTCGAACTGATCATGATGCTCATCATACTTCTTTTCGTCCCGCTTCACGCCGCCGGCGCCTGTTTCATCGGCTTCGCCATCGGTGAATCGCTGGGCGCCTCGGCGCTCCGCGTCGCGGGCGGCATCTTCACCAAGATCGCCGACATCGGCTCCGACCTGATGAAGATCGTCTTCAAGATCAAGGAAGACGACCCGCGCAACCCCGGCGTCATCGCCGACTGCACCGGCGACAACGCGGGCGACTCGGTCGGCCCGACCGCCGACGGCTTCGAGACCTACGGCGTGACCGGCGTCGCGCTCATTTCGTTCATCGTGCTGGCCGTGGCCGATGTCGAACATCAGAAGACCCTGCTGACGTGGATCTTCGTCATGCGCATCCTGATGGTCATCACCTCGGTGGTCGCCTTCTGGATCAACCGCGCCATCACGGCGGGAATGTACGCCGGCAAGGATGACATGGACTTCGAGCACCCGCTCACCCTGCTGGTCTGGATCACCTCGCTCATCTCCATCGCCGTCACCTTCGCCGCCTCCTACTTCATGATCGGCGACCTCCCCAACGGTCTGTGGATCGTCCTGTCGCTCATCATCTCCTGCGGCACCCTCGGCGCGGCGCTCATCCCCGAGTTCACCAAGATCTTCACCAGCCCCAAATCGAAGCATGTGGCCGAGACGGTCAACGCCTCCCGCGAGGGCGGCGCATCGCTCAATGTCCTTTCGGGCCTCGTGGCGGGCAACTTCAGCGCCTTCTGGCAGGGAATGGTCTTCTTCGGGCTCATGTTCCTCGCCTACTACGCCAGCCTCTACATCCCGGGCGACATGATGATCTACTCCTCGATCTTCGCCTTCGGTCTGGTGGCGTTCGGCATGCTGGGGATGGGACCGGTCACCATCGCGGTCGATTCCTACGGCCCGGTCACCGATAACGCCCAGTCGGTCTACGAACTGTCGCTCATCGAAACCCTGCCGAACGTCGACAAGGAGATAGAGAAGGATTTCGGCTTCAAGCCCGACTTCGAGAAGGCCAAGCACTATCTCGAGGCCAACGACGGCGCGGGGAACACCTTCAAGGCGACCGCCAAACCGGTCCTCATCGGCACCGCGGTGGTCGGCGCGACCACCATGATCTTCTCGCTCATCCTCGTCATCAAGAACACCCTCGGCATCGATCCGGAACGCATTCTTTCGATACTCAACCCCTACACCATCCTCGGCATGATCTGCGGCGGCGCGGTGATCTACTGGTTCACCGGCGCCTCGACGCAGGCGGTCGTGGCGGGTGCCTACAAGGCGGTCGAATACATCAAGAAGAATATCGATCTCGACCCGAACGCCGATCTCAAGGCCTCCACCGAGAAGTCAAAAGAAGTCGTCAAGATCTGCACCCAGTACGCGCAGAACGGCATGTTCAACATCTTCATCGCGGTCTTCTCCTTCGCCCTCGCCTTCGCGTTCCTCTCGTCGCCGACAAGCGGCAACGAAGCGGTATCCTTCTTCGTGAGTTACCTCATCTCGATAGCGCTCTTCGGCCTGTTCCAGGCGATCTTCATGGCCAACGCCGGCGGCTGCTGGGATAACGCCAAGAAGGTGGTCGAGGTCGATCTGAAGGAAAAGGGTACGCCCCTGCACGAAGCGTGCGTGGTCGGCGACACCGTCGGCGATCCGTTCAAGGACACCTCGTCGGTCGCGATGAACCCCATCATCAAGTTCACGACCCTCTTCGGTCTGCTGGCGATGGAAATAGCGATAGCGCCCGACTTCCGCGATGTGGCGCCCTATGTCGGCGTATTTTTCTTTATCGTCGCGCTGGTCTTTGTGTGGCGTTCGTTCTACAAGATGCGCATCAAGTAGG
>CALMRE010000059.1 GCA_937871295.1 uncultured bacterium
TATCAGCACCGCCATGAATATCGCGATACCGCGCCGGGCGGTAAAAAGAGTTCGCAGGGAGGCCGGTCTGTTGTTCTTACTGTTCATTTGTCAATATTCCAGCAAATGTCTTTTCAGAGAATCGTAGTTGCGGAGATAAATGACCCGGGAGAATGCCGCATACCGGAAATTGGTGTTCGCCGGGGCCGAAAAACAGTAGGGGGTGGGTTCGAAGAAACAGTATTGGAACGCGTTTTCGGTGGCGGCGCCTTCCCGCGCCTCTTTGGTGGCGAGCACGAAAGCGATGCGCACCGCCTTGATGTCCTCGCGATCGGCGGGAAGGGCGGTCCATGTCCGGGAGATAGATAACTCGCCCTCTCCGCCGGAGGCATCGGATTCGGTCAGGAACTGGAGAAGAATATACGGCATTTCCGCCTTGGAGTGTTTGATCCGTATCAGGCCGTCGGACACGAGCGGCACCTGAAAGAGAAAACCTGCGTCTCCGTAGGTCAACTGGAAGGTGCGATTTTCGCCGGTCACCAGCGTTCTTAGCGGGGGGAAGAGGGCGGCGCAGTCCTGTCCGGTGACGGAGTTTCCCGCGGGATCGAGCAACGTGCTGAGCGTGAACTGGTTGGTCGTGGGTGTGCCGTTCAGCGTACCGCGATAGACATTATTGTGATTTATCAGGAGGAGCAGCGGGTTGCTGGAGGCCCCGTGAAGGGAGGCGCTGTTCTGCACGGTGATGGTGCATGCCGGGGTTTGATTGGAGGCGGCAAGCACCTTGGTGACCGGGCCGCCGTAGGGGGAAATGAAGGAGAAATCGACCGGCCCGGCGGAGGTGCCCCCATTAACACTGGCGGCGGTGCCGGTGGCGGTGGCGATGACATTGCCCGTTCTGAATTCGGCGCTGGTGTTGCCCAGTCCGGTCAGGCGGATCGCATTGTCGAGGGTATTGAGAATGTGTTCTCCTTTCAGCGTGATGTTGCTTTTCATATTGTTGTGGGCTTCCACTCGTGTCGAGTGGGCGAAGAAGCGCAGGTAGGTGCCGATGACGAATAGCGATATAACGATGGCAAGCATGAGTTCAAGAAGCGTGAAGCCCTGCGAGTAACGCCGTTCCATCATATCCCGTCCTAGTAATAGTAAATCGGTTTTATGACGAGGTTGCGGACCTCGTTGCATCCGGCGGGGAGAGGCAGCACATTGCACTGCGCCGTAGGGGCGTCCTTTTGCCGCCATGCGACAACGATCTCGACCACGCGAAGCACCTCCAGCGGGGTGTTCTCTTCGTAGTTGGAGCCGGTAAGGTTGTTGAAGGAGGTGACCCGGACCATGCGGTTGAACATGCCGACGCCGCCTCCCGAGATGGGGCGGCCGAATTCGTCGAAGGGGCCGGGTGTCCAGTTGAAGAGACCCGACAAGGCTTTGAATTCGGCGTCGGTCACCCAGTTAGAGGGGAACGTGGTGAAATTGTCCTCCACGATGACCCGCATATCCTCTTCGGTGACGCTGTTCAATTCTTCGGCGATCTCTACGGCAAGACCGGTGGCGATAACGGAGGATTCGGTTTCGAAGAGTATCGAGGTGGTCCGGGCCTGATAGTCCATGTAGGCGAGCATGCCGACGCTGAACACGACGATGGAGAAAAGGATCTCAAGAAAGGTGAAGCCCGGCAAGAAAGACCTTCTCATAAACTCTTTACCTCCACGCCGCTACTGCTGAACTGGTCATAGGGACTCTGGCAGACATGATATTCCCCGTTGCTGTTCAACTGAACGAGATAATTAAGGGACGTGGAGGCATTGATCGTCGCTCTGAACTGCACGATGAGTTGGGGGGTGAGGGCGGGGGTGACCGTCCCGCACATTTGAGGGGAAAGGCTCATCAGTTTGTTGTCCTTGTCCTTGAGAAGGCCGGTCGAGGTGTAGGAAAAAGCCGCGGTGTAGCTCGACGGGTCGATCGGCTGGAGGGCCGCAGGAGAGCCTTGGGGCAATTTGGTTATCAGGAGGCGATTCGGCAAATTCATCTTGCGAACGACCGGGTCGCTGGCGGGATTCCAATTGGTCGTGTCGTCGGAATTGCGGGTCAGCACCCAGTACATGCTTTTCCCTGCGGCGTTTTTGAAATACAAGGCCGATTGATTGGCCCGGGCGCCGGAGCCGCTGATATTGTCGGCGATGTAGTAGTCGCCGGCCAAAGTCCGTGCTTTCGAGAAATCGGAGATCAATTGAGAAACGAACTGGCGTGCCTGTTGACGGGCTATCCACGCCTCCACCTGCGGCATTGAAAGCCCGGCTACGATGGCGATGACCGCCAAGGTTACCATCAACTCGATCAGGGTGAAGCCTTTGGTCGTTCTCACGGGACACCTCCTGTGCACAACGCCAGTAAAGCATTAATTATAGGGGTTGTCGTGCGATTTTATAATATCAGTCCCGAAAGGTGAGAGGCAAAAGTTCGGAATTATAAAACCGAACAGGCAACCATTTGACTAGTCTGGCATTTCGTCGCTGTCGAGAAATTCTCCGCCGTCGAGATTTTTGCGGTATTCACGAGGCGTTTTCCCGGTGCATTTCTTGAAAATAGTGTTGAAGGTTGTTTTGGAACGGAAGCCGGCGTCGTAGGCGATCGCCAGTAATTTGTCGCGGTTGGCCGGATCTTCGAGCATGGTTTTGACCTCGGCGACGCGGTATTCATTGATGAAGGCATTGAAATTCCTGCTTAAACGGTCATTGAGGAGCTGGGAGAGGAGGTGGGGGGAGAGATCCAGTTTGTCGGCGAGGCCGGCGAGGGTGATATCGGGATCCTTGTAGGATTTCTTCTCCTCCATGTATTTGAGGATCATCGTCACGATGGTGCGGGCGGTGTCATCATCGAGCCGGCTTTTCTCGTAGCGTTGCCGCGTGGCCGGTTCGGCCGCCGGGGAAGGTTCTTCGATCACCGCCGCCGCAGTTGCGGGTGCGGGAGAGGTATCGCTCTTTTCGTTCCGCTGCGGTTCTTCGGGGAGCAGTTCCAGCGGCTTGGGGAGCGGTTTTTCGACCTTGCGCCGGCGGAGGAACAGGACGATGGCGAGTAGCAGAAGGAGCGCGGGAATGCCGGTGCTGAGCAGGAGCGGCCACCGGTCGTCGGGGATGTGCAGGTCGAGCCGTACGGCGGTACCGGGCGTGCCCGCAGGGGTAAGGGCGGTGGCCAGCAGGGCATAGTCGCCGGGCGGCAGATCGCGATAGGTCGCTCTGCCGTCAGGGCTCTGGCGCCAGTCGGGATCGATCCCTTCAAGTTTGTAGCGGAAGGTGAAGGGGCGGTCGTGGCGCAGTGAGACGGCGCCGAATTCGACCGAGAACTCTTGGTGTTTTGCGGGAAGTGTCAGTTCGGCGCCGGGAACTAGCCGCCGGTCGCCGACGGTGAGGGCGGCGAGGTAGGTGTTCGGCACTTCGGGGGCGGCCGGCACGGTGCGCGGATCGATGAGGACCAGCCCCTTGACGGTGGGGAAATAGAGTAGCCCGTTCGTTGTTTTCAAGGCGGCCGGCTGGACCCCGCCGGTGCATTCGAGCGTCCGCATGCCGTCGGACAGGCCGATCCTGCCTATCGCGGGCAGGGCGGCGGCGCCGTCGAGATAGGAGAGGAGCGCCTTGCGCGACAGGTAGATGATGCCGTTGTCGGTCGAAAGCCAGAGGCGGTCGGTATCGTCGATGAGTATCGCGTAGACATCCTCGGCGGGAAGACCGTTCTTCGAGGAGAAGGAGAGCAGCCCTTTTTCACGGATCAGCGCGAGGCCGCCGCGATGAAAGCCGGCCCATATGTTCATCTCCTCATCTTCTGCGATAGCGAGCACCACGGGGTTCGGCAAGCCCTCCGCCTGTCCCCAGAATTTAATGAAACCCTGTTTGAAAAGGGCGAGTCCGTATTGGGCGGCTACCCACAGGCGGCCCGATCGATCTTCGAATATCTGATGGACGAGACGATCCTGCCGCATCTGGTTGAGTTGAAAGACGCGGAAGTCGTTTTTATCGCGGAGCGATCGAAGCAGATGAATGTCGCCGGTGAGGGTGCCGACCCAAAGATTGTGTTCCCGGTCCCGCAGTATGGCCCCCACAACGGGGCTGGAGAGGCCGTTGCGGTTGGTATAGAGGGTCATCGTATTGTCCTGTATGGCGGTAAGACCGTTGCTGGTCCCGACCCAGAGCGTACCGTCGTCGTCCAGGGAAAGAGCGCCGATAAGGTCGCTCGGCAGGCCGTTTTTCACGGTCAGAGCGGTGAACTTCCCGTTCGCGTAGCGATTAAGCCCGCCGCCGCGGGTGCCGATCCAGAGAGCGCCGTCATGATCTTCCAGCAGTGCGTAGACCAGATTGCTCGAAAGACCGTCAAGCGTGGTCAGCGTAACGGCGACGCCGTCGCTGAACAGATCGAGCCCCTGTTCGGTGGCGACCCAGAGGTTCCCGTCATGGTCACGGTGCAGGGCGCGGATGATCGTTCCTGAAAGGCCGTGCCGTTCGTCGAAAACTTCCACAGCGCCGGTCCGTGCGATGCGGAGCAGTCCTTTGCCCTGCGTGCCGGCCCAGACGGTCGCGCCGTCGACGGCGAAAGCCGATATCGGTATGCCGTCGGCGCGGCGCAGGAGTTCTCCGGTCGTATCGCCGATATCTTTGAGGCGGAGAATTTCGCCCGTGACGGTGCCGATGTAGAGGGCGCCGCCGCCGTCGAAAAGAAGCGCGGAGGGCTTTTTACCGGTAAGTTGGGAAAAGGTGCGCGTCTCTTTGCGCGCGGCGTCGGGAAAGTGCATCTGCGCCCCCGACAGCGCGATGACCCGTCCGGAGGGGTCGGCGGTCAGCAGAGAAGCGTTCCCCCCCCCGTCGCTTTCGGCGACGGTGTCGCCCGTGATGCGGAACAGCCGTTGGCCGACGATCGCATAGATCCCTTCCGGTGCCGCGCTCAGGGCCTGTACCGGGGACTCCGGTAGACCGCGTGTCCGGCCGAAGACCGAGAAGGACCCCTTGTGGTGGCGGACGATATCGCCCGTTTCGGTGCCGGCCCAGAGGGTACCGTTCCGTTCGAGCGTCAGGCCGGTGAAGCGTAGGCCGGCGGTCCCAGCGATATGTTCGGCGCCGAAGGAGAAGAAAGTACCGCCGTCGAACCGGACGAGCCCTTCGGCGGTCGCGAGCCACACCAGCCCGTCGGGAGTGCGGGTGATGGCCGCTATCGTGTTGTGGGGCAAGCCCTCTTTGGTGCTCCAGTGCCGGGCGACATAGTGATGCAGTTTCTTTTCGGGCGGCAGGGCCCACGCGGTGGAGGATACCGCCAATATAAGTCCCATGAGTCCCATGTGACCCATAGGTCCCATCGGTCGGCGGTCACCGCGGGCGCGCCGCCGGACGATCCACAGCACGGCCAGTATCAGGAGCGACAGCCACTGGCTGGTCGACAGTAAAAGAAAGCCGCCGCGCATGTCGGCGCGCAGGAACTCGATGAAAAAACGGAATACGGCATAGATAAAGAGGAATCGGGTCATGAAGAACCCGGCCGGCAGACGGGCGATGTCGCGAAGTCGCCAGCAAAGATAAAAGAAAATGCTGAACGCGGCGGCCGACTCGATAAGTTGGGTCGGTATCAGAGGTGGCGTCGCCTCCATGAAGGAGTCGGTGATGCCCTGCGCGTACAGTTCGGCCGCGGCCGGCGTATAGGCGGGGAAGGAAACACCGAACGCGGTTGAAGGGCGGCCGAAGCAACAGCCGGCGAAGAAGCAACCGATGCGCGCAAAAGCGATGCCGAAGGCGAGAACAAAGGCGGCGATATCGCCGTAGCGACCGGTCGGTTCGCGCCAGACGCGACGGATGAGAAGGTAGCTGGCGAGATAGGCGACGATGAAGCCGCCGTAGAATACCTGCCCGGCGCTGAAAGGGTTGACGGCGATCGCGACGAACGCGCCCCAGCCCTGTTTGTCGAGCACCGCCAGGTACCGGGCCCAGTGCCCGTCGAACAGGAGATGGAACAGTTTTGACCCCAGCAGGCTTGTCGCGATGGCGACCGCGGTCAGTATGAGCATACGGCTTTTTTTGAGGGAGAATCGCGGCGCAAGGAAGGCGGTCAGCGGGAAGGCGGCAAGGAAGGAAAAGAGCAGAAGGGTGAAATAGGGGCCGACGTAGGGGAGGCCGAACGCCTCGAATATCGACTTGAAGATATTGATATTCATAAGGATTCCGTCATTCCTGCACGACTCCCGTCAAACGCGTTATCTTACTGTATCGCGGGGGTCAAGTCAATTTATTGTAGGAAAGAAAATCTTGCTTTTCGGCCGTTTGCTGGTATGTAATGTCCCGGAAAATGGTTCTTTGCGCCTGATTCTCAGAAGTGGAGAGCGGGATGTGAATCCCGCCGTTTTTTTTATGTGGAGGTATGGCCGTGTGGGGCGTGCGAGAAAGAGCGCTGGTCGAGAAACTGGAGCCGGCGGCCCGGTCGATGGGCCTGACGATCGTCGAGTTGGAACTGCCGCATAACACCGGCGGTTTTCTGCGGGTCTACATCGATTCGCTGACCGAGGGCAAAAAGGTCACGATAGACGAATGCGCCCTGTTCTCGCCGGTGGTGTCGGGTTTTCTCGACACGCAGGAGGGGTTCGACTTCCGCTACCATCTCGAGGTGAGTTCTCCGGGGCTCGACCGTCCGGTCCGCCGGTGGGAAGAGTTGCCGAAGTTCATCGGCAAGCGGATGCAGATCGCCTTCACCGAGAAGGTGGACGGCCGCAAGAAAGTGATCGGGGTACTCGACGCGGTCGACCAGACGGCCGGGTCGCTCACGATAACGGCCGAAGATGGCGTGGCAGTGGTCGCGCCGCGCGGTCTGGTGAAACGGATCAATCTGATTTGGGAAGGAGATAAGTGATGGATTTCAATCTCAAGGAACTCATTGACCAGTTGGTCAAGATGAAGGGCATCGAGCGTCCCGTGGTCATCGACATCCTCAAAGACGCGCTCTACAAGGCGGTCCAGAAAAAACTCGGCGCCGAGGCCGACATCGACATCATCTATGACGACGCGACGGGCGAACTGCAGGCCTTCTACTTCCGCGAAGTGGTCGAGACGGTGCGCGACGAGGATTTCGAGATCACGCTCGATGCGGCGCATGAACTCAACCCCGACGCGGTGGTCGGCGACACGCTCGGCATCAAGATGGAGGCCACCGAACTGGGCCGCATCGCGGCGCAGGTGGCCAAACAGATCATCGTCCAGAAGATCAAGACCATCGAGGGCGACAATATCTTCAACGAATTCAAGGATCGCAAGAGCGAGATCGTAACCGGTACGGTGCGTCGCTACGAGCGCGGCGGTCTGGTGGTCGATATCGGCAAGGCCGAGGCGTTCCTGCCGTTCAATCAGCAGATACCGTCCGACAAGTTCAAGGTCAATGAACGGATCAAGGCGCTCATCTACGACGTGGTGAAGACCACGCAGGGGTGCAACATCATCCTTTCCCGCGTCAACACGCTGTTCCTCGTGAAACTTTTCGAGATCGAGGTCCCCGAGATCGCCGAGGGTATCGTCAAGATAGAGGGCGTCGCCCGCGATCCGGGGCACCGCTCCAAGATCGCGGTCCGCTCGATAGACCACGATGTCGACCCGGTCGGCGCGTGCGTCGGTCTCAAGGGTTCGCGCATTCAGAACATCGTTCACGAACTGTCGGGCGAGAAGATAGACATCGTGCCGTGGGACGACGATTCGGTGCGCTACATCTGCAACACGCTCTCGCCGGTCGAGGTGAGTCAGATCATCATCGACGAGGACGAGCATTCGATGGATGTCATCGTGTCGGACGACCAGTTGTCGGTGGCCATCGGCCGCGGCGGCGAGAATGTCCGTCTGGCCAGCCAGCTCACCGGCTGGAACATCGATATCCAGAGCGAGTCGCAGATGCAGATGATGCTCGAGGAGGCGAAACGCCGGTTGCTCTTCATCGAAGGGATCGACGAATCGATGGCCGATTCGTTCATCAAACTCGGATACACCACGCTCGAGGACATCACCACCGCCGATCCGGCGACCCTTTCCGAGATACCGAGCGTCACCAACGAGCGGGCGCTGTCGATCATCGCGCAGGCGAAGGAGATGCTGGAAAAGGGGATGGGCAATATCGAGATAGACAAGGAACTCGAGGAGAAACTCAACATCCCGGTCACGACGCTCAAGGGGGTCAACGAAGAACTTTCCGGCTACCTCGCCGAGCGCGGCTATCATACGCTGGCCGACATCCAGAGCGAGGCCGACACCGAATCGTTCGCGAAGAACGCCGAACTGTCGCTCCGCCGCGCCCGCCAGCTGCGCTACAGCCTGCAGATGCACATAGACGAACTGAACGGCAAAACGATACAGCGGCGCACCGGAGTGGTCGACGCCGACAGTTTCTTCGACTTCAGCAAGATAGAGCAGCCCGATGGGAAAGAAGGCGGCGACGAAGGAAAATAACGTCCGCACCTGCGCTGCGTGCGGGGTGAAGGGCGATAAGGGATCGCTACTGCGGTTCGTCGCGGCGGGAGGTCTGATCGTTCCCGACTGGCGGGGCGCTTTGGGCGGCCGCGCCGTCTATGCCTGCCCGACATCCGCCTGCGTCTCCCGCTTTTACACGCTCAAACGGCTTCCGGAAAAATTCTTCAAAGGTACGCCCGCCTTCGCGGTGCCGCAAGGCGAGATACACGGCTGGATACGGATGCAGGCCGAGGCGTCGATCACCCACTTTCTGGGGCTTGCCCGCAAAAGCGGCATCATGAGGACCGGCCAGAACACCCTTGCCGAGTCGCTGGAACGGGGCACTGCGACGCCCGCCGCCGTACTGTTGGCGGCCGATCTGGCGGAGCGGACGGTGCGCGGTATGATCGCCGCCGTGCCGGCGGGAGTGCCGCTACTGCGCTGGGGGACCAAAGAATCGATAGGGGCGGCCACCGGTATGCGTCCCGTCGGCGTCATCGCGCTGGCCGCATCGCCGATAACCAACAGGATAGTGCACTATTGCGCGATCATTAACCATTTTTGTCAGGAGCTCTGAATGCGCATCAACGAGATCGCTAAGGAGATCGGGATGGCCAGCAAGATGGTCATCGATTTCCTCAACGAGAACGGCGCGTCGTACAAGAACGCGGCGAGCAATATGACCCCCGAAGAGGAAACGCTGGTCCGGAAAAAGTTCGGCAGCGGCGCTTCGGCGACCGCCAAGCCGGCGGCGAAGAGCGAAAAACCTCCCAAGGCGGCGGCTTCCGGCAAAACGGCGAAGAGCGAAAAGACGGAGGCTCCGCCGCCGGCCAAGCCTGCGGCGAAACCGGCGGCCAAGCCCGCCGGGACCCCCGAAGCGCCAAAGAAACCGTCGACGATAGTGCGTAAAAAAGAGCCCGAACCGGCGCTCGAGCAGGAATCGCCGAAAGTGGTCGCCGTGATACGCAGCAGGGCGCAGAGAAGTTACGTGCCGGAGGAGAAACGCGCCGAACTGGCCGAAAATCCCCCGGTCGAGTCGCCCGCGCCGGCCGAACCGGCCCCCGTGTCCGCCGAACAGCCGGTCCCCGTGTCCGCCGAACAGGCGCCCGCCGAACAGGCCGCCGGTGAAAAACCGGCCGAGCCGCAGGTGACGCCGCTCGAGGAGATGCTGCTCAAGCCTTCTTTCCGCATAGAGGCGGCGACCGGCGACCGCGCCATCACCCTCGAGACGCCCAAACAGGACGATTTCCGGCCTCCGGCGGCGACCACCCCCGAGGAGGAGAAGCACGACTACAAGCATAAGAAACGCAAAGTGGTCATCCCCGAGACCGAGGACGAACGGGCGGCGGCGGCGAAGAAGTTCGTCCATCCGCGTCCCGGCGACAAGAAGAAAGGGAAGGTTGAAGAACATGTCAAGGTGAAGACCAAACTCCGTGGCGTCGATGTGGCCACCCTCAAGACCGAAGAGGAAGAGGCGGCCGATCGTCGCGCGGGCTTCAAGAAAAAGAGCGGCGGCGGTCGTCGTCTCCCGCCGGCGCCCATGGCGGCGCCCAACCCGACCAAGGCGATCAAGAAGATCATCCGCATCGAGAACACCATCATCGTGGCCGAACTGGGCCGCCGCATGGGCATCAAGGCGGGCGATATCATCAAGAAACTCATGGCGCTGGGTGAACTGGCCGGCATCAACGACCGGGTGAACTTCGACACGGCGACCCTGCTGGCGAATGAATTCGGCTTTCAGGTCGAGAATGTCGCGATGAATGAAGAGAGTTTCATCGAGAAACATGAGGATGCGGCCGAGAAACTGGTGACGCGGCCGCCGGTGGTGACGGTCATGGGCCATGTCGATCACGGCAAGACCAAACTCCTCGACGCCATCCGCAATACCAACGTGGTCGACAAGGAGGCGGGCGGCATCACCCAGCATATCGGCGCCTACACGGTCGAACTCGAAAAGGGGAAGATCACCTTCCTCGATACGCCGGGCCACGAGGCCTTCACCGCGATGCGTTCGCGCGGCGCGCAGGCGACCGATCTGGTCATCCTCATCGTCGCGGCCGACGACGGCGTCATGCCGCAGACCATTGAGGCGATCAACCACGCCAAGGCGGCGGGTGTCCCCATCATCGTCGCGGTCAACAAGATCGACAAGCCCGAGGCGAACCCCGAAAAAGTCCGTCAGGAACTGCTCAAATACGAGATCGTCCCGGAAGAGTGGGGCGGTACGAACCTGTTCGTCGAGATATCGGCCAAACAGCGCACCAACATCGACAAACTGCTCGAATCGATCCTCCTGCAGGTCGAGATGATGGACCTTAAGGCGAATCCCGACAAACCGGCGGTGGGCGTCGTGATCGAGTCGCGCATGGACCCGGGCCGCGGCCCGGTCGCCACGGCGCTGGTGAAAGAGGGAACGCTGAAGATCGGCGATCTGGTCGCCACCGCGACGGCGTTCGGCTATGTCCGTTCGATGACCGACTGGCTCGGCACCCGCGTGAAAGAGGCGGGCCCCTCCATGGCGGTCGAGATAACCGGTCTCGATTCGGTGGCGCCGGCGGGCGAGATGATACACACCTTCACCGACGAGAAGAAGGCGCGCGGCTATGTCGACCTGCGCAAGAACAGGATAAAGGAGCAGAAGTACGAAAAGGAGGAGAAGGTCAGCCTCGAGAACCTCTTCGCGAAGATAGAGGGCGGCGATGTGAAGGACTTCAACCTCGTCATCAAGGGCGATGTGGACGGGTCGGTCGAGGCGATACTCGGCTCCATCCGCAAAATAGAGCACGATAAACTCAAGATCCGGGTCATTCACAGCGGCGTGGGCGGCATCACCGAGAACGATGTCCTGCTGGCGTCGGCGTCCAAGGCGGTCCTGTTCGGCTTCAATGTCCGTGTCGACAACAAGGCGAAACAGACGGCCGCGGCCGAACATGTCGATATCCGGCTCTACTCCATCATCTACGATCTCATCGACGCGATCAAGGCGGCGATGAGCGGAAAACTGGCCCCCATCGTCAAAGAGGAGTATGTCGGCGCGGCCGAGATACGGCAGGTCTTCCGCATCACGAAGGTCGGCAATATCGCCGGCTGCATGGTGACCGACGGCCGTATCGTCCGCAAGGGACGCGTCAAACTCATCCGCGACAATGTCGTCATCTACGAAGGGATGCTCTCGTCGCTCAAACACTTCAAGGACGATGCCAAGGAGGTCAAGGCGGGCTTCGAATGCGGCCTGTCGGTGGAGAACTACAACGACATCAAGGAAGGCGATCTGGTCGAGTGCTACATCGACACGCAGGTCGCCGACGAGGTGCTGTAGGTGGCCGAAAGCGTCCGTCAGCGGCGGGTCGCCCACGCGATCCAGAAAAGCCTGTCGATGATCATGATCCGCGAATACGGCGGCACGGTGCTGGGCGGCCTGTGCGTACAGGAGGTGCAGGTGACCCCCGATCTGCGCAACGCCACGGCGTGGTACACCCTTCTGCCGGGCAGTCCGCGCAAGTTCACGCAGGATAAACTCGCCGAGGAACTCAAACATATCCGTTTCCTGCTCTCAAAGGAGATACGCCACATCAAGTTCATGCCTGAACTCCACTTCCGGTTCGACGATAAGATCGAGGATGCGATACGCCTGCAGGCTCTGCTCGATACCTTGAGCCGCGAACGGGAGGAGGGTACGGGTGAAGAGCCGCAGTGACCTGCCGACCCTTCTGAGAACGGCCCGCAGCGCGCTGGTGGCGGGGCATGTCAACCCCGACGGCGACAGCGTCGGGTCGTCGCTCGCCCTCTACCATCTCTTCACCGGGCTGGGCATCACGACCACCCTTTATTCTGCCGAGCCCTATCCCTACAACTTTCTGTTCCTCCCGGGCGCCGACAAGGTGGTGCACGAACTGCCGCTCATCGAGCCGGACTTTTATGTGGTGGTGGATGCCGGTTCGCCGCAGCGGGTGGGCGAGGCGCTCTACCGGCAGATGAGTGTGACGCGCCGCCCCAAGCTATTCTTCGATCACCACGTGAGTTACCGCGATCCCGGCGCCTTTTTCGACCAGTCGTTCCTCGACGACGCGGCGGCGGCGACCGCTCTACTGGTATACCGCTTCATGAAACAGCACGGTCACCCGGTGACGCGCGAGATAGCGGTCGCCGTCTACGCGGCGGTCATGTCCGATACCGGCGGGATGCGCTACAGCTCGACCAACCGCGAGGCCTTCGCGGTCCTCGCCGAACTGGTCGACATGCTCGAACCGTGGGAGATCGCCGCGAAGATATGGGAAGAGGTGCCGCACGCCCAGTTGCAACTCCTTGCCGAAGTGCTCGCCTCGATCCGGCTCCTCGCCGGCGGGAAGGCGGCCCTCTTCGAGATACGGCGCGAACAGTTGGAACGCTACAAACTCGGTCCCGATAATGTCGACACCTTCATCAACTACGCCCGCGCCATCAGCGGTGTCGAGGTGGCGATGCGCTTCCGTGAACTGGCGCCGGGCCGTTACAAGGTCTCGATGCGCAGCAAGGGGAACATCGACGCGGCGAAGATATCCAATGAATTCGGCGGCGGCGGCCACCGGAACGCCGCGGGCTTCGAGTTCGCCGGTTCGTTCGACGATGCCTGCAAACTGGTTGAGGAGATCGTCGCCCGTGTCGCCTGCCAGTAACGATTCCTACTTTTTTTCCTTTTATAAAGAATCGGGGCTGACCTCGGCCGAGGCGCTCGACCGTCTCAAACGGGCGCTCAAGGTAAAAAAGGCGGGGCATTGCGGGACGCTCGACCCGATGGCCGAGGGACTCCTCGTGGTGGCGGTGGGCCGCGCCACCAAACTCATGCGGTTCGTCACCGACGAGCGAAAACGGTATCTCGGCGAGTTCGAACTGGGGAAGAAAAGTCCCAGTTACGATATCGAAACGCCGGTCGCGATCGTCGCTCCCGATGCCGATACCGCGCAGGTCGACTGGGAGCGCATCAAAGGGATATTCAACGGCAAGATACGGCAGATACCGCCCGCCTACTCGGCGGTACGGGTCGAGGGGGTCCGTTCCTACGTCAAGGCGCGCAAAGGGGAAACGGTCGATCTTCCCTCGAAGGAGGTCGAGATATTCTCGCTCGAACTAACGCTCCTTGACAAGACGCGGGTCGCTTTCACGGTCGAGTGTTCAAAGGGGACCTATGTCCGCTCTCTTGTTCACGATATCGGCGCGGTCGCCGGGACCGGCGCGGTCCTTTCAAAACTCACGCGGGCCGCGGTCGGCGATTTCACCATCGACAATGCGGTGCGGGTGGCCGAGGTGAAGGAGAACCCCGCGAAGGTCGAGCGGGCGAAACTTTCCATGGTCGCCTTCCTGAGTTCCTTCCCCGCCGTCACGGTGGGCGAGACGCTGTACTGGCGCCTGCGCAACGGCATCGAGATACGGAGTCTCGGCATGGCGCTGGCCGAGGGACCCAACGCCGTTTTCTACAAGGACGAGCCGGTGTTCGTCATCGAAAAAGAGAAAGATATCTATCGCTATTCGGCGTATCTGGGCGAGTAAATCCTACTGCGGAAATAGCGTTCCTTCGTTCGCGATGATCTCGGCGCAGGTCCAGTTCTGGTCGACGAGGCGGACCAGTTTGAACCAGCTGTTGGCGAGGTCGGGTACCACCGTCTTTTCGCTGGTCAGCGCGCTGTTGGATGCTTCAAGCACATTCTGCTGACTTTCCCAGATAAGCGCCCCTTCGATATTGTTGTCGTCCTTGGTCTCGCCGATCAGGTCGTTGATGGTGCGCTGAACGGTGTACATGGTGCCGGGGCCGTTGAACACAAGCGGGATGTTGCCGTTGCAGTCGACCGTCATGCCGGGATGGCCGTCCTCGTCCTGATCGAAGACCGCCGGGTCGTTCTTATCGGTCGGGAGCGGGTCGGTCATCGGGTTTTGGAGGTTGACGCCGTTCACGGTCAGGACATCGGTCGCGGTGAGGTCGTAGCCGACGCCGCTGCGGTCGAGTATCGTTGCGAAGTCCCATACCATCGGGTTGATATGGGCGATATAGTTGTCGCTGATGGTGACCGTCAGTAGGTTCGATCCGCTGTCTATCAGCGTGTCGCAGGCGGTCGCGACGGCGCTCACGGTGCCGTCGCCGTTGTCGGTCAACTCAACCAGAAAATAGGCCGAGGTGGTCGAAGTGCTCTTCTGCTCGCCGAGTACCGGGATGGTGGTGGTGACATTCGAGGTGGTGAAGTTGAGCATCGCCCACTTGCCGCCGAAGGTATAGCTGAGCGCGGTATCTTCGTCGGGCGTTTCGTTGTCGACCACGGTGTCGTCGGTGACGGTCTCATCGGTCACGGTGTCGTCGGTCACCGTCTCGTCGGTGACGGTCTCATCGGTGACGGACTGATCCGTCTGATCGGTCGGATCGGACTGATCGGACTGATCGTCAACGGTCGTATCGTCGGTGACGGTCTCATCGGGCAATTGCGTGTTGTCGACCGGCGTATTGTTGGTGTCGTCGCCGCAGGCGGCGATAAAAAGAGCGACAAGCGCGACGGTCAGGAGACTCATGAACTTTCTCATCTGCTTTCCTCCTCATATCAGTTTCGTTCAGCGGAACGCCGTATGATGCCGCAGAGCGCGCCGATAGTCAAGGAAAGGGATTCTTCTTGACTTCACCATGCCAAAATCTTACGATTGTTCCGTTACTGCGGGTACAGAGTTCAAATTCAGAGATAGAGGAGGGATCCAACCATGGCGAAGAAAAATCCCAGCGCTCCGATGAATGGCGACACCGGCATCATTCAGCACGCCAAAGCGGTCATCGCCGGCGAGCGGCGGTTCGAGAATGTCTTTCAGGCGGTCTCGCGGATGATCCTCGGCGATCCGTCAAAGATCGAGAAGGTGACGGTCAACGGCCGCCCCACCTACGATTTCCGCGTGTTCCGCGAAGGGAAGAAACACATTATCGGGATGTTCGACGAGATAAACTCGTTCGTCTCCTTCGTCAAGGACGCGGCCGAGGGGGGATCGTCCTCCGAAATGGCCTTCGTCCTCATCGGCGAACCGGGCAACGGCAAGACCTTCTTCGTCGATTTCCTCTCGGGACTCTACCGCCAGTTCCTGATGCGTCCCGAGAACCGGCGCTACACCTTCCGTTTTGTCGGCCTCGATAAACTCGGCGGTTACGGCAAGATAACGGGCATCGAATCGCAGACCTTCGAGGACCCGATGGTGCTCCTGATGAACCTCTTCGAAACGAAAGAGGATAACAAGGAGTTCCTCGCGAAGCTCGGCGCCACCGACAAACAGCTGTCGACCTTCTGGAAGAACTACCGGACGCTCGGCGCCTGCTCCTACTATATCTGGGACCAGATCCGCGCCCACTGCGGCGGCGACCTCGAAAAGATGTTCGAGTTCGTCGAGGTGATCCCGGTGCCGGTCAGCGAATCGCGCGGCGTCATCACCGGGAAATACGCGGCGAAGGATAAGATCACCTCCTCGGCGGTCGACCTGCTGGGTGAGGAATCGATCACGCGGCTGCTCCACATCACGGCGACCGACAATCCGTATCGCTTCGACCTGCGGCGCGGTGCGCTGGCCCGCGTGGCGGGCGGCGGTATCCACTTCGCCGACGAGATATTCAAGAACAAACGCGATCTGGTGCAGGTCTACCTCGGCGTCATCCAGAACCGGACGATAGACATCGAAGGCTTCAAGTGGCCGCTCGATTCGCTCATCGTCGCCACGTCGAACAACGCCGAATTCGCCCGCTTCCTCGAGGAGAAAGAGCAGGCACCCATCGTCGACCGCTGCCGTCTGTGCTACATGTCGCACAATACCAACTTCAAACTGCAGAAGGAACTGACCGCGTTCGCCGTGGGCGGCACCGAGAAGACCACCTTCGTCGGCGACAAACTGCACATCGATCCGAACCTCAACTACGCCATATCGGCGTCGGTCATCCTGTCGCGCATGCCGAAGTCGGACAAGCTCACCCCGGTCGAGATGATGAAGCTCGCGGCGGGCGAGGTGGCGGGCGAGAAGTCGATAAAGACGCTCGCCGAGGTGATCGGCGAACTCAACACCGACCCCGATATCACCAAACGCTTCGGCCAGAAGGGGCTCGGCCACCGCAACCTCGGCCGCGCCATTCAGGTGCTCCTTGAGCGCAGCGAGACGCAGGAGGGGAGGTGCATGTACGCCGGCGACGCCTTCAAGGCGCTCGAAAGCGTCATCCTCGACTATGTGCAGGACGCCAATGACCGGGTGAAATACTTCAACGACCTGAAACTCGCCAAGGGGCTCTACCGCGAACAGGTGATGACCTCGATCTTCAACGCCTACATGGATGAGCCCAACGCGATAGAGCGCGATGTGATGAACTATGTCAACATGATCATCGGCATCGACGCGAAAAGCCTCGGGTCCGACAAGCTCTGGACCTACCGCGACCCGCAGACCGGGAAGCTCGTCTCGATGAAGATCGACGAGACCTTCATCAACAGCGTCGAGGAACGGATGGGGCTCAAGAACAGCGAGCAGAAGCACTCCTACCGCACCACCATTTCGAAGATCTACGGCCAGAAGGTCATCAAGGACCCGAACTACAACTTCATGGACAACAACGACCTCGTGAAAGCGGTGACCGATGTCCGGCTCAAGTCCGACATCGCCGGGGCGGGCTCGCTCGTCGGCGCCCTCTCCAACCGCACCAACGAGGAGAACCAGAAACTCTACAGCCGCATGATAACCACGATGACCGGCAAACTCGGCTACTGCGCCACCTGCGCCCAGAAGACCATCGAGTATTTCTGCACTCAAGATGACGCCAACTAGCGGGGACTCATGGAAGCGCTGTTTCTGAAAACCATTGATGAGCTGTTAGAGCACGATAAACAGCGCGAAACCGACGGTTTCCCGCGCCGCATCCGCCTCGGCCGTCTTTCCAAACCGCTGCCGGGCAAGAAGTCGCAGGTGGTGGTGGTGCCGACGACCACCGAGCCGAAGTTCTACCACGACGACTCGGTGACCGAGGACGGCGAAGGGGGCGAGACGGGCGGATCGGGCGAAGGGGAGGAGGGCGAGGTCCTCGGCGAGAGCCCGGCCGAACCGGAAGAAGGCGAGGGGCAAGGGCCGGGGCAGGGAGAAGGGGGCGACCACGACCTCACCAGCGACGCCTACGACCTCGGCAAGGTGCTGACCGAACGGTTCCAGTTGCCCAACATCAAGGACAAGGGGAAGAAGCGGTCGTTCAACAAATACACCTACGATCTCACCGACCGCAACCGCGGCTTCGGGCAGCTGCTCGACAAGAAGGCGACGATGCGCCGTATCGTCGAGACCAATATCCAGCTCGGGAACATCACGCCGGGGTTGCCGATAAACACCGACGAACTCATGGTGGGGCCGCGCGATCAGGTCTATCGCATCCTCTCGCCCGAGAAGGATTTCGAGACGCAGGCGGTGGTCTTCTTCGTCCGCGACTATTCGGGTTCGATGGAGGGGCGGCCGACCGAACTGGTGAGTCTCCAGCATCTGCTCATCTATTCGTGGCTCGCGTTCCAGTACCAGAACAACATCATCTCGCGCTTCATCCTCCACGATACCGACGCGAAGGAGGTGCCCGATTTCTACACCTACTACAAGTCGAGCGTGTCGGGCGGCACCCGCTGCGCCCCCGCCTTCGAGATGGTCAACAAGATCATCGACGATGAGCACTTGGCGGTCGACTACAATATCTATGTCTTCTACGGGACCGACGGCGACGACTGGGACAACGCCGGGACGGAACTGACCGAGGCGTTGGAGAAAATGACCGAGACGGTCAACCGCATCGGCATCACGGTGACCAAGAGCACCGAAGGGTCCGACACGGTGGTCGAGCGGACCGTCGAGCGCTCGGGACTCCTCAAGACGAAGCCGAAACTCATCCGGCTCGACTCCTTCGCGGCGGCCGACGCGAACGAACAGCGCCTCATCGACGGCATCAAAAAACTGGTAGGATAAATTTCATTTGTGGGAGGGAAAACCTCAATGAATATTGATTGGGGTGTGATTGAAAGAATTGCTATGCCCCTACTTACTCTTTTTGCGGGAGCGTGGTTAAATCGGCGTTTTGAAAGCAGGCCTGCATTAGTTTCGTATTTCAGTCATGTTTCCGCTTTTACTCATCGTCCTCCGCAGGGAGAACCTTTTCAAATAAACACACATACGGTGGTTCTAAAAAATACTGGGAGGATGGCGGCAACAAATGTTCGCCTACGACATATGGTTCTGCCGGAATTCAATATATGGCCCGAGGTTGTTCATAATGTTGAGTCTCTAAAGAATGGGAATAAAGAAATTGTAATACCAATACTTGTCCCCAATGAAGAAATCACAATCTCATACATGTACTTTCCACCGCTGACTGTCAATCAGATCAATGCGACAATCAAGTCTGATCAGGGCTTTGCTCAACAAATCAGTGTTTTGCTTCAAAGACAAATGCCGCGCTGGTTTAACTGGATAGTGGCGGTTCTAACGCTTATGGGACTTGTCACGGTCGTCTATTTTCTGTTTCAGATGTTAAGCTTTCTCGTTTCTAAACTTTTCACCTGATTTCTTTCTTTTCAAAGAGGACAACTAGCGTCCTCGTCGCGGAGTAAGAGAAAAATTGCGTGAGGGTTTGTTTTTGGATAGATTGAAGAGCCTTGAACATAAGTTGAGAGAAGAAGAGGGAGTCTAATGGGCAAGCCAAAAACTGATGACCAAACAAAATCAACGGTTGGTGCTGCCAAAGGCGATTTCATCACGCCTCCTGTAATGCCCGATGCCGACGAGCGGTCAGATGCGTTGCCCGAACAGGAAGATTTTTGGCGTCCGCCGACACGGTTTGGGAGCGTGCCGATTGAAAAGGAACCATTGGGATGGGATAGACGCAGAGGATTCCGCAAACACTTTCCCGCTGTGTATCTGCCGTTCCAAGTGGTTGACCGTGTTCCGTTCGGTCATCCCGAACTGGAACCGAATCGTCTCTTTTGGGGTGACAACTTACATGTCATGCGCCAACTGCCGAGCGAAAGCATTGATCTCATTTACATAGACCCGCCCTTCTTCTCCGGGCGAAATTACAATGTCATCTTCGGCGACCAGAACGAACTGCGCTCCTTCTCGGATATATGGGAATGTGTAAT